>RPRQ01000009.1 GCA_003818205.1 Bacteroidales bacterium | reverse complement strand
TGGAATATCTCTACTGGATAAAAACCCAATAAATGAACTATTTACAAACATAGATTACAATGACGTCAAAGAACTTAACTATAACCAACTGTCACTCAATTTAATCTAAGTGGACAGTCATGAAATTTAATATCAATTTATTTTCAGAAAATCATAATAATTATGAGCCCATTTTATACCTTTATACATAATTTGGGTGATACAAAAAGGTTTATTTTTGATAATCAAAATCATACTAAATCCTAAATTTTATATAAACATCTAATAATTAATAGTTTATTCTATAAAAATCAAATAATAGATTGTTTCAAAAACTTAAAATTTTAAAACGATTATGAAAAGAAAAATTCTGATTTTATTTTTGGCAATACCGCTTTCTATCTTTGCCAAAACATCGACCTCCGAGGACACGCTAAAAACAGCCTTTGGTTGGAAAAACCCCCCTGAAAATATTATGAAAGTGCTTAATGCACCTCAACTTCCTATGGTTTGGACATCACCAACGGGTGAATATCTATTCCTTGCCGATCCAATCCTTTATCCTCCTCTTTCGGAGCTTGGAGGGCCAATGTATAAGCTGGCAGGTTTAAGGGTAAATCCTCTGAATAATAATTACCATGGCGATCATGGAGGAACATCTCCTCGACTGCTCCGTATTGATAATGGATCAGTACAGGCGCTTGCACTGCCAAAGGATGCTGAAATAATAGATGTAAGCTGGACCGTCGACGGAAAACAATTTGCCCTTACAGTTGGATTTACTGATCGTGTTGAACTTTGGACAGGAACGGTTGACGGCAATGTAAAAAAGATTGATAACCTGCAGCTCAACCCCTTGCTTGGGAATACAGTAAGCTGGCTCCCTGATCAAAAAAAATTAATTGTATTTGCCATTCCAAAACGTGGTGAAGCTCCCAAAGCTCCAGTTATTCCCTATGGCCCCGAAATAATGGAAAGTTCAGGTTCTACTGCTCGCTCCACCTATGAGGCACGCAATCTGCTCGAGACCGATCATGATGAAGCGCTTTTCGAGTATTATACAAAATCTGAATTGATAATTGTTGATCCTTCAAACGGAAACCTAACAAAATTAGGCAAAACCGATATTTACACAACAGCAATATTTTCGCCAGATGGAAAATATATTCATATTGAACGCCTTGTAAAACCATGGTCGCATGAGGTTGCTTATTGGCGTTTTGCCACTGAGACTGAAATCTGGAACGACAAAGGTGAATTCGTATCCAAAATAGCTTCGTTGCCGTTGGCCGATAATGTTCCCGTTCATGGAGAGCGCATGGGCCCCCGTTCGATTTCATGGCGACCAACAGTACCTCACACGTTGTTTTGGGTAGAGGCTCTCGACGGAGGAGACCCCATGGCCAAAGTATCGCATCGCGATAGGCTAATGAGCCTAACAGCTCCTTTTACAGGTGAACCTAAAGAAGTCTATAAAGCAGAGCATCGTATCGAGACATGGACGATTAGATGGGGAGCCGAAAGTGGTTTGGTTATGCTAACTCAAAACGAACGAATGCGCAGATGGAACTACACCTGGTTGCTAGATGTTGATAAGGGCACATCACGCCTATGGTACGATCTTAACGAAAGTGACATGTATGGCAATCCGGGCTACCCTCTTATGCGCCCAATGTCCAATGGAAAATATGTATTTTACGAAAAAGGGGGAGCTGTTTATTTTAGAGGAAGTGGAGCTACAGACAAGGGAGATAGGCCATTCCTTGACCTTCGCTACATAGAAACCGGAAAAACAAAACGACTTTTCCGTTGCAATCCTGATAAATACGAATTTTTTGTGGCTTTTGCAGGTAACGAAAATAGATTTGTATTACGCTCCGAGTCTGCGGTTGATGTTCCTAACTATTATCTTGCTACGTTTGGTCAGGAGATAAAGGCAGAAAAAGGGGAAGCGGTGATGAAACTGAGCAGGAAACCTATAACCCAATTTGTTGATCCGACACCGGAACTACGCAAGATAGAAACCCGTATTGTTCGATATTTCCGCAGCGACAGTGTACCGCTTAGCTTCAAATTGCATCTTCCTCCAGGATATAAAGAAGGAACACGTCTGCCAACAGTTCTTGACGCTTACCCTTTAGAATACTCAGGAGCAGCTACTGCTGGACAAGTAAGTGGCTCATCCAAGCGATTCATGCGTATATATGGTGCCTCGCACCTTTATTTCCTGCTACAAGGGTATGCAGTACTCGATGCTACAGCCATGCCAATGATTGGCGATCCTGAAACTACCTACAATACTTTTGTGGATCAACTCGTTGCCGATGCAAAGGCTGCAGTAGATAAAGCTGTTGAGATAGGTGTTGCCGATCCCGATAGGATTGGAATAATTGGTCATAGTCATGGTGCGTTAATGGTTGCCACACTGCTTGCGCATACCGACTTGTTTAGTGCAGGTATAGCACGCAGCGGATCGTTCAACAAAACCAACCAGCCTTTTGGATTTCAGTCGGAACGACGTTCACTATTTGATGCCAAGGATGTATATATTCAGGTATCGCCTACTTTCGTTGCTAACAAAGTAAATGAGCCAATACTTATTATCCATGGTAAAGACGATTCCAACCCGGGTACACGAACCTATCAGTCGGAGGTGTTCTATGAAGCAGTTCGTGGTACAGGAGGTATCGCACGATTAGTACTATTGCCATTCGAAGATCACGGTTACAGCGCACTCGAAAGCAATGAGCATGTGCTTTGGGAGCAGTTGGAATGGTTTAACAAGTACGTAAAAAACGCTCAACCCAGAGCTATTAAGAAATAGTGATTTTTGAGGGGTACGTTTAATAAGAGTTTTCATACAAAGAACGCAAAGAGGATGTATGCTTTGCGTTCTTTGCTTTTTGAATGTTTGCAAAACATCGAACGAATAACGAACAACGCTCAACGAATAAAGCCTGCAAGAATATGAAAGCGGAGGCAGAAGCCTAAACTTAACAGGGGTTTAGGTATATTAACCCAGCCATCTTCATATCTGGCTTTAAGTATGTTCGTTGAATAGTGTGCATATTACGAGATAACAAAGGAATAAATGGAATGTTTTAAAAAATGTGAAGAAATTCGATTTTAGGTTAAAAAAGACAATAATACATCATGCAATTTGCCTCTCATATCTTTATTCGGTTTAAACCATTCTCTTTTTAAGCAATCATAAAGTAGTTGTTATATCAAGATATAGAAAAACCAATAATTTAAAACCAGCATTTAATCCATTAACAAATTTTATATTTGCAAAAAAAATTGTGAGGCAGTTTACTAAAAGAATAGCAAAATATCTTCTTTTAATACTTTTTGTGGGGTATTGGGGAAGCATAACGCTATTCCCTCATTCGCACATCGTTAACAACTTTAATGTTATACACTCGCATCCCTATAAAACGGATCAAAACGGGAAACCTTATAGTCATAAACATACTTCTGAACAGTTTTTACTAATAGATTTACTCTCCTATTTTGTTACCGGTATAATTGCTTTTGCTTTAGTTTTAGAAGTATTTCGCTCGGTTCAGCAAACAATTAACGTTAAGGCAGCTCTTTTATACATTGATTTTAAATATCTTTCCAATCTTTTTCTCCGAGCACCTCCATTACGATTTAATCACTAGTAATTCATTTTATCATCTTTTGTTTCCCTCAAAATTTTAATGTGATTTTGAGAGATAATCGTTTAATAAATAATCGTAATGAGATATATACATTATTTAGGCATTATTGCCTTATTTGCATCATGTAGTCAGACAAGCGAAACACAAAATAGTGAGCTATACATACTAAGAGGGGACACCATTTTAATCCCTGAAAATTCAATTCTTAAAACAAAAATAAAGGTTGAAAGAATTAGCTCTGAAGCATACCAAACCCAAATTACAACTTCGGGTATTGTTAAAGCCATACCCAACAACTTTGCGCAGATAGCATCGCCATTCTCGGGACGAATTACAAAATCTTTCGTTCGATTAGGTCAAAAGGTGGTAAAAGGATCTCCAATATTTGAGATTAGCTCACCAACATTTAACGAAGCTTGTAAGGTTTACTTTCAAACCAAGCAGCAGATGCAACTTTCGGAGAAGAATTTAAAACGCCAGCAGGATTTAATCAAAAATGGTGTTGGTGTACAAAAAGATTTAGAGGAGGCAGAAGTAGCTTCTGAAATGGCAAAGCAGGATTATGAGAATGCCATAGCAAGTCTCAATGTTTACAAAGTGGATACCGATGATATTGTGGTTGGTCAACCGCTTATTGTAAGGTCTCCTATACAGGGCGAGGTGGTTGAGAACAGCATTGTGATTGGTCAATATTTAAAGGAGGATGCTGAACCGGTTGCCATTGTTGCTGAACTTAGCAAGGTTTGGGTTGTGGGACAGCTAAAGGAAAAAAGCATCAGCTCAATACACGAAGCGGATGAGGTTGAAGTGAAATTACCCTGCTTGTCCGATAAACCAATAAATGGAAAGGTTTATCACGTAAGCGAAATGCTCGATGAAGAAACAAGATCGGTTAAGGTATTTATTGAGTGTGATAATTCTGCTCGGATAATGAAACCGGGCATGTACGTTACAGTTCATTTCTTTAACGCAAAAGAAAGTGCCATTCTTATTCCATCACGCTCTGTACTCCAAATGGAGTCAGGCAGTTTTGTGTTTGTTCAGCTTGATGCAAATAACTTCATTAAACGTAATATTGAGGTTGCTGGTACCGACAATGGTAGGGTAATCCTTAAGTCGGGTTTAATGCCTAACGAAGCTATAATTAGTGAGGGTGGGTTTTACTTAATGGAGGCTAAATAGCATGAGAAAGTTAATGTTAATAGCTATCCAGCGACGATGGATAATGCTCGTTGTTTTCCTTCTGGTGAGCGTTTTCGGTTACTACTCATGGAAGCAGCTCTCCATTGAAGCCTACCCCGATATTGCCGATGTTACAGTTCAGGTTGTCACCCAAGTTTCAGGACTAGCCGCCGAGGAAATTGAGCAGCAAATAACCATCCCCATTGAGCGAAGCCTAAATGGGATGCCCGGTTTACATACCATGAGGAGCAAAAGCACTTTTGGAATTTCAACCGTTATTCTAGTTTTCAAGGATGGTATCGATGATTACTGGGCTCGTCAGCGAGTGCAGGAAAAACTAAACGATGTAGAATTACCTTACGATGCTGCACCCGGTTTAAATCCGTTAACCTCACCTACCGGTGAAATTTTTCGCTATGTAATCGAGAGTCAAACCCATAATCTACGAGAGCTTACTGAGTTACAAAAATGGGTTATTATTCCAAGGCTAAAACAGGTAACGGGAGTTGCCGAAGTGAGCAATTTTGGTGGGATCACCACTCAATTTCAAATTGAAATTGATCCACAAAAACTTGAGCAGTATAAGCTTTCGCTTTCAGATGTAACCGATAAAATTGAAAAGAATAACGCGAATGCAGGTGGTAGCATGCTCACCCGTGGCGACTTGAGCTATGTGATTAGAGGTATTGGGCTAGTAAAGGACTTAAGCGATCTTGGTGAGGTTGTTGTTAAAACCGAGAAAGGGATTCCTATCTTCTTAAAAGATTTAGGAGAGCTTAAGTATGGCAATCTTGAACGTAAAGGCGTTCTTGGTTTTACTGACCATCAGAAAGATTACTCCGAAGGGGTTGAAGGTATTGTTCAGATGCTTAGGTATCAAAACCCTTCACAGGTTCTGGAAGGTGTGCATCAAGCGGTAGATGAGTTGAACAACGAAATACTCCCCAAAGGGGTTTCAATTCGTCCCTTTATGGATAGAACAAACCTGGTTAGCACTACGCTCAACACCGTTTCGCATACATTACTCCTAGGTGTTCTTCTGGTAGTCTTTATCCTAATTGTATTCCTTGGAAGTTGGAAAGGTGCATTGCTTGTGGCTATTACCATTCCCATCTCTCTGCTAATTGCATTTACGCTAATGCTGTTTACGAATATCCCTGCCAACTTATTATCGCTTGGGGCTATAGATTTTGGGATTATCGTAGAGGGTGCTATTGTAATGATGGAAACTGTACTTAAAAAACGTGAAGATCATGAGGATAAAGAGCTCGATGAAAGATCAATCGTTGAACGGTGCGTTGAGGTTGCAAAACCTATCTTCTTTTCAACAATTATAATTATTACAGCATATCTTCCTTTATTTGCTTTTGAACGTATCGAGAAAAAGCTATTTACCCCAATGGCATTTACGGTAGGTTACGCTCTTATTGGCGCATTGGCTGTAGCATTACTTCTAATTCCGGGTATAGCTTACGTGGTATATCGTAAGCCCCAAAAAATGTATAAGAATAAGTGGTTGGAAAAGCTCACATCAGTTTATAGCCGTCATATAAAGCGAATAATCGATAAGCCGAAATCTGTTTTTCTCCCACTTGGATTGGTTTTGGCAGCAGCTATTACTCTAACGATTACAGTTGGTAAGGATTTTCTTCCACAGCTCGATGAGGGCTCTATCTGGTTACAGGTTCAACTTCCACCCGGCATTTCGCTTGAAAAATCGAAGGAGATGAGCGATACCCTTCGAAAACGGATAATCAAGTACGATGAGGTTACCTATGTAATGATTCAAACCGGTCGTGATGATGCTGGCACCGAACCATTTTCAACATCGCATTTGGAGTGCTCTGTGGGGCTAAAGCCTTACGACGAGTGGAAAAATGGTAAGAAGAAAAACGATTTAATTGAGGAGATGTCCGCTGATTTTGAATCTTTACCCGGTTATACCATAGGTTTTTCGCAACCAATCATCGATATGGTGATGGATTTGCTTGCTGGGACACATAGCGATTTGGCATTAAATATCTATGGCAATGATTTTAATGAATCGCGACGAATTGCTGAAGATATTTTAAAGGAAATCAATACCATACCTGGTGCTGTTGATGTGGCAATCGATCAGGAGCCACCACTTCCTCAGCTACAAATTCATGCAAACAGGGATAAAATTGCTCAGTACGGGTTAAATGTTGCCGACGTATCGGAGCTGATTGAAGTAGCAATTGGAGGTAAAGCAATCTCTCAAATTTTCATTGGTGATAAGGTGTATGATGTGATATGCCGATATACCGAAGATAGCAGGAATACTCCCGAAAAGATAGGTAACCTGATGCTAACATCATCAACAGGGGCGCAAATCCCGCTTTCTCAGGTGGCAGATATTAAGCTGAGCATGGGCGCAAGTATGATTGCTCGTGAGATGAACAAAAGATATATAATTATCAGGCTTAACCTAAGAGGAATCGACTTGACGGCATTTCTCAATCAGGCCAACGAAAGGATAAAAAGGAATGTAAGCTTCAACCACGATACGAATCATATTAAGTGGAGCGGACAGTTTGAAAATCAGAGCAGAGCATACTCTCGCCTTGCAATGATTGTTCCTTTGGCTTTAGCTATAATGTTTTTGCTCCTATTCGGTGCATTTGGACGGTTCAGGCAAGCAGGCTTACTGATGGGAGTGGTTCCGCTTGCACTTTTCGGTGGGATGTTAGCACTTAATATCTTCGGAATGACCCTTAATGTTTCATCTGCCGTTGGGTTTATTGCACTATTTGGTGTATCAATCCAAAATGGTGTGATAATGATTGCCCACATCAATACTTTACGAAAACAGGGAATGGAGCTCAAAGAGGCAGTATTATCTGGGGCACGTCATCGTTTTCGCCCTATAATAATGATTGCAACGGTTGCCGTTTTAGGGTTGCTGCCAGCATCACTTTCCACTGGTATTGGCTCCGATGTTCAACGACCTTTAGCAACGGTTATTGTTTACGGGCTAATGCTGGCAACTATCATAACCATCTATGTACTACCAGCGCTATACTACATGATGGAAAAAAAATGGGGAAATGAATTCATCAACGAAGTTAAAATTGAATAATAATGAGGTTCTATAAAACTATATATCTAACAGGTTTCTGTTTAATCGTAAATTATTCCTTTGGACAAGTTGACACATCCTTTCAAAGGTTTAATTTGGGGCTTGCAGAATACCTCAACCGAGTTAGTACAAACAATCTAGGGTATATTGCCGAAAAGTTTAATTTGAGCATTTCTGATGCAGGGGTTGAAAAGGCAAAGGTTTTTCAGGATTTCTCCTTGTCATTGGACTATACCCAAAGCAAAGAGGATGGCAGTAACTCTGGTTACAGCATTTCTTCGGAACTTGGCAAAACCATTAACCTTGCTGGTAAGCGACGAGCAAGAATAGATTTGGCTTTAAGCGAAAACCAGCTAGCAAAAGCCTTGGTTGAGGATTATTTCAGAAACTTGCAAGCCGAAGCAGCAATCCTATACATGGAGGCGTTAAAACAAAACCAGCTGTTAAGGGTAAAGATTGACTCCTACCAAACCATCAAGAAACTGTCAGATGCCGATAGTATCCGGTTTAGCATTGGAAACATCATGGAAATTGATGCAGCCCAAAGCAAGGTTGAGGCAGGAATACTGCTTAACGAACTTCAGCAAGCAGAGGCCGAGTGGCGAAACGCTTTAAATCAAATAGCATTAATGGTTGGTAACGAATATTGTGATTCTATTCTCTTTCCGACGGGTAGTTTAAAAAACACTCTTAGAGCATTTGTTTTAAGCGACTTGATAACTTCTGCCGTTAATAACAGAACCGATTTACAAGTAGCAATGAAGAATAAAGAGGTTTCACAAAGATTGCTAAGGTTGACCCGAAAAGAGAGAAGAATGGATATCGATTTAAAGTTAGGTCTCGAAAATTCTTACTTGCCGGCTGGAGGTTCTCCTGCTGCAACAGGGATTACCGCTGGCATTGCCATTCCATTAAAACTTTCGAATCTGAATAGAGGCGAAATAAAAATTGCTCAATACCAAATAGAACAAGCTGATATTCTTTATAAACAGGCTGAACTGCAGGTTAAACATGAGGTAATTCAAGCCTATAACCTATATATTGCATACTGCAAACAGGTTGATAGTTTTGATAATGGCTTACTGAAAAACGCCAGAAACGTGAAAAGGGGTAAAATATATAGCTACGAACGAGGTGAAACATCACTACTTGAAGTTCTCAATGCACAACGAACATACAACGAGATACAAGTAGCATACCACGAAGCTCTATTTAACCGTGCAGCAGCACTTGTTGAACTGGAGAAAGCAGCGGGTATTTGGGATATTTCTCTATAAAACTTAACTTAATCCGATGAAAATAGAATTCAAATCCATTGGAACAATTCATTCTCATTTTAAAAAGAAAGAGGGAATGCCCATTCAATCGATTGGTGCAAAAGGAATAAAAGGATTTATTAGAATAAAAAAGAATTACATCGCTGGTTTAAAGGATCTCGATGGTTTTTCTCACATCTATCTGATCTACTATTTCCATAAATCCAATGGATTTGAATTACACGTAACACCGTTTCTTGATAATAAACCGCATGGGGTTTTTGCAACCAGAGTTCCGAAACGCCCAAATTCAGTTGGAATTTCTGTAGTAAAACTGCTCAGTATCAAAAAAAATATTCTTGAAATTGAGAATGTTGATATAATTGATGGTACTCCACTTCTGGATATAAAGCCCTACATACCGCAGTTTGACATCCACAGTGTAGATAAAAATGGCTGGGTTGGCCAAAAGGCAGATAATTTGAATGATATATTATCTGATAATCGGTTTGAATAAGAAATATACCTCAAAGAAAGTGTTTTCTAGGTTCAAATTAAATCAGTAGCATTTTTTAAACGAAATGGGCATTATGAAGTCAATTAATAGATTTAATATTTCATCATCTTTAAAAATATAAAATTGAATAAGATAGTTGTAATTGGAACTCAGCCACCTTGCCCAAGGTGTAAATTGTTGACGAATGTTCTAATTGAAAAAGTTAAGGAGACGGGGATTAATGCAGAAGTAAGGCATCTAGCTTATACCGATGAGGAATCAAAACTATTTGCAAAATCGATTGGATTGGAAACGGGTACTGCAAAAGATGTGTCGAAGAGAATAGGAATAACCATTGAATCAGAGAAGATTTCAAGCCTGATACGAAATTATGAACTGGAGGAAAATAAAGAGTATAAAAATTATAATGATTCAAACTGGTCGTTTGAATTGGATGATTTTTTAAGGCCATTTGAGCAAAAGGCAAAATCAGTTGGTATTCTTATGACCCCTATTCTTATCATTAACAGTGAATTAAAGCATAATGGTAGTTTACCAAGAATTAAAAGGATAGAGGATTGGATATTAGAACTAAAAAATATCTCTAATAGGTAGAATTTATCATAAATCCAATATAGAAAAAAGGGTGACAATCAAATTGTCACCCTTTTCACTTGATTTTACTTCTTTAGAATCTTCTTCAAAACGGTTTCCTTATCCAATTTCTTTGTACAGAAGAACCAATCATAACATTTAACACTTTCATCCTTACTCTCCATGCGTTCTTTGGCAACACCGCAGGAACCAGCTGTAGGTACTATTACCTCATCACCTGGACGCCAGTCAGCGGGAGTAGCAACCTTGAACTCATCAGCAGTTTGTAAAGCTAAAACAACTCGGTAAAGCTCATCGAAGTTACGACCTAAACTTAGCGGGTAATAAATGATAGTACGAATTATTCCATTAGGGTCAATTACAAATACTGCACGAACCGCCTTGGTGTTGCTTTCGCCGGGCATCATCATGCCATATTTCTGAGCAACTTCCATGGTGATATCCTCAATTAGAGGGAATTTTACTTCAACATCTTTCATGCCCTTGTATTCAATTTTCTCCTTGATGGTTCGCAACCAAGCAATATGGCTGTAAAGTCCATCAACTGAGAGGCCAACAAGTTTGCAATTAGCATTTAAAAATTGCTCCTCCATGCTCGCAAAGGTCATAAACTCCGATGTGCAAACAGGGGTAAAATCGGCCGGATGGCTAAAAAGAATAACCCAACTTCCCTTATAGTCATTAGGGAAATGAATATTTCCTTGTGTTGTTACCGCCTTAAACTCAGGCGCTTTTTCACCAATGCGAGGCATTGATACTACTTGATTCTCTTCCATTTTATTGAATTTTAATTGTTAGTAATATTTTAATTTGTAATTATTCAGTATAAGTCAAAAAAAAGCACAGACACAGAGAGTATTGGAGAACTAGAACTAGTTTAATTTTTTATCGCATAAAATAGTTGCTCAAACCAATTGTTTTTTTGTACTCAATAAAAGAACTTATCAAGATTATTATTCTTTGGTCATTGATACAAACCTCTGTGATCTTCGTGTCTCCGTGGTGAATATTTACCTCTATTGATTTACATTCTAATTTTTTTAAACTCTTCTTTCATTCGGTTAATGTCGTTTATCCAATCCTCAATATCATTTTCATGCTCAAGCTCTTCATTCAGAATTGTGACTGCCATTTGATGGGTTGAATGGTCTTTTCCATTGGTAAAATCAGCAATCTCTTGGTAACGTTGAATTGCGCACCTTTCTCCTTTTAAATTTTGCTCAAGTATAACCTCAATGTAAGGGTCTGACGGCTCGTCGTAGGAACAACGAGCTAGCTTTGTCCATTCAGCAGGATTAATTACTGGCGTTCCACCAAGTTGAATAATGCGGTTTACAACCAGTACAGCATGATTTAGTTCTTGTGTGGCATGAAGAAGAAGTTCGGGTTCAACCTCACTTCGCATTGGACCCTCCATTAAGCGAGCTCCAATCCAGTACTGATAGTATGCTAACCACTCTTCCGAGAGAGCGGCATTTAACATGTCAATGAGTTTCTGAACATCAATTGACGCAACTTTTATAGCTCCTTTTCCCATAAATTATTGTTTTTTAGATGGTTTATGATCTTTATAACTCCCATTTATCTGAAGTTTTATCTCCTTAATATTGAAATTAGGAATCACTCTTTTTTCAAAATAGTTTAGTAGCAACTCGTCAAGCTCTTCGTCGTAGTAGTTCTCAATATACTCGCATTCATCGCAGTAGAGATGATGATGATTATGCATTTCGATATCATAGCGCATAAAATCCTTATCAGTTTTCACCTTACGGATTATACCTTCCTTACAAAAGGTTTCAAGAATATTATAAATAGTTCCAAGTGCAAGGTTGGGGTAGTTTTTTCTTACATATTCTTTAACCGCATCTGCGGAAGGGTGATCTTTTAGCTCCATTAATGCCTTAAGTACAGCAATCCGTTGGGGCGTTACTTTAAGGTCATTATCGGAAAGAATTTTTGTTAATTCTGAATAATTCATGTTATATAGGAATAATTCTTATTTAAGAGAAACATTAATTTATGATGATTGTTCAGCTAAGTCAAGAAAAAAATGAAAATAATCTATTCTAACATCAGTTCGACGTAAGAACTAGTTTAACTACTTGTTTGTCATTATTATATCGTTATGAATTAATTGGGAGAATGGAAACAAAGTTCGGCGAAGCCAATTTTGGAAGAAAAATGTTAGAAGCCCCCCATCATTCCAAAATTGATTTCGTTGAGCCTGCCTACTGCCACCATTCCTCTTTTACCAACAGAGTAAGATGCTGATAATATAGTGCTTATATTGTTTATTACATCAAGCTGACCTGAAAAGGATAAAAGTAGAGTGTAGCAATAAAATCAATGCTTAAATTGCAAGTTCATAGTAAACTAAACTTTATGGAACAGCAACGTAAAAATTATCAGGAAAAAGCCCATAAATCGCTCGACGATTTGTTTGCGGGATTAGAATCCCTTGAGTCTAAGCTTCGCGATGCAAGTAAAGATTTTAGCAGTAATATGGAAAAAAGTATTGCTGATATGAAGGTTGAGGGCGAAAAGCTAAAAGGCAAATTCAAGGAGATGTGCGATGCCAATACCAACGATTCATGGGAGGAAATTCGAAATGGATTTGAAAAAGCAGCCGTTTCATTGAGAGAAGCATTTACTAAAGCATGGAATAATTTTCAAAGCAAATAGCAATAGTTCAATCTTAACCAAAATGCTATTGTGGTTGATGAAAATCATCTGATAATAATTTTTAATTTTATTGCTAGTAAAAATTTCATTTCGTAACTTCGTAGCGGTGTTTTAATTACATTCTATCAAAAAAATATTCAATTATCTGTGAATCTGATATTTTGAATTTATTTAATCGTACAGCTATGATTACCAATTTAAACGAAATATTTTCAGATAGCGCAAAGGGTATGAAGCGCTCGGCAATCCGTGAGATATTGAAGTTGACACAACGCCCTGAAATTATCTCTTTTGCAGGTGGACTACCATCTCCCGAGAGTTTTCCCATCGAGCAGCTAAAAGAGATTTCTGTAGAGGTTCTTGAGAATGAAGGCGTGCAGGCATTACAGTATGGTACAACCGAAGGTGATAATCGGTTAAGACAAATTCTTGTTGATCGTTATCATCAAGAAGGTGTAAACATTAGCTGCAATAACCTTATCATAACAACATCTTCTCAGCAAGGCTTAGATTTAATCTCTAAGATTTTCATAAATCCTGGCGATAAGGTTATCTGCGGCTTGCCAAGCTATTTAGGGGGCATTTCGGCTTTCACAGCCTATGGTGCGGAGCTGATTGGTATTAAATTGGACGAGAAAGGGATGAGCGCTGATCTTCTTGAAAAGGTGCTTGCTGAGCTCGAAGCCAAAGGGGAGAAACCAAAATTTATTTATACCATACCCGATTTTCAGAACCCCGCAGGTATTACCATGCCTGAATCCAGAAGGCTAAAGATTATTGAAATTGCTCGTAAATACGATGTTCTTATCGTTGAGGATAGCCCTTACCGAGAGCTTCGTTTCAACGGAGCACCGCAAAAAACTATATATCAATTAGAGGGTACAGGCCAAGTGATCATGCTCGGCACCATGTCGAAGATATTTGTCCCAGGTTTCAGACTTGGTTGGGTAGTGGCGCATGAGGATATTATTGATAAACTGGTTACGGCAAAGCAATCAACCGATTTATGCACATCGGCTTTCTTACAAAAGATTACTGCTAAATATTTCGATAAAGGATACTTCGAAAAAAATTTACAATTCATCATCAGCAGCTATCGCGATAAACGTGATGCCATGATTGCGGCTCTTCATAAATATATGCCAAAAGGAGTAAAATGGACTGAGCCAGAAGGCGGGTTATTCCTATTCGTTACTTTACCCGAATACATGGATGCTGAGGAACTCTTTAAAATTGCTATTCAGGAGAATGTTGCGTTCGTTTTAGGTACAGTTTTTCATTGCGATGGTAGCGGAAAGAATACTCTCCGCATGAACTTTTCATTCATGTCAAAGGAGATGAACGAGGAGGGAGTTAGACGACTCGCCAATGCCATAAAGAAGATGATAAAATAAAGAATTTGACAATTTGATAATATGCTAATTTGCCATTATTAGAATTCAAATCTAAACGGTGAGTTTTAATTACATAACATTTTAAAACTAGGACTTCCTATAAATATTTAAGGAAGTCTTTTTTTGTTTGTAATGCGAATTAAGGGTTGAATAAAACAGCAAACACGATCAATAACTCCGCCTTAAAAGGTGGAGTTATTGATTCAACCCTTAATTCGCATTTGTAATAAAAAAACTACACTAAAATTTCTTCTTTAATTGATTATACGAAATCAATATCGTATATTTGATTCGTATTTTATTATCGTATTAAGTATATGAAAGTTACAGCGATTATTCCCGATGAGATTTTAACCGACGTACAGGAGTACACCGAAGGGAAAAATATAACCGATAGTTTAATAAAAGCTCTTACGGATTGGCTTTACATAAAGAGAATTCAGAAGCTCAATCAGGAAATTAAAAACGAGCCTTTAAAGTTTTCTGATGGATTCAGCGCAGAAAACATTCGTAACCTAAATAATAGGATATGATTATTATTGATACAAGTATTTGGATTGAGTTTCTAAAACAAAATCCTGACTATATTGCAGAAATGGAGTCGCTTTTGGAGAATAGGAAAGTCATTGCCATTGAACCAATTTTTTCAGAGCTGCTTTACGGTTCAAGGAGCGAGAAGGAGAAAAAAAGTATATTAGCCTATTGGAAAATTCTACCCAAGGTTAAGTTCTCAGAAGGCTCATTCACCGATGCTGCCGATTTTGCGAATAGATACAATTTTCACAATAAAGGGATTGGTTTAATCGAATCTATAATATATAAGGCATCAGTAGAGAATAATTATCAGGTATGGACGTTAGATAGTAAAATCAATAATAATCTGGGCAATCAACTTCTTTACAAATCAACCATGAAGGATTCATAGCATTATGAAGCTATCAGTAGTAATCGTTAATTACAACGTAAAGTACTTTCTTGAGCAATGCCTTATCGCTGTTTTAAAAGCAGGAAAAGGTATTGATATGGAGGTATTTGTGGTCGATAACGCCTCAGCTGATGGCTCGTGCCAGATGGTAAAGCAGCGATTTCCTAATATTCATCTTATTGAGAATGTGGAAAACGTTGGTTTTTCGGTTGCAAATAATCAAGCAATTAAAATAGCCAAGGGGCAATATGTACTGCTACTTAATCCAGATACACTAGTTGAGGAGGATACATTTTCTAAGTGCATCGACTTTATGGATAATCATCCTGAAGCAGGTTCATTAACAGTAAAAATGATTGATGGCAAGGGCCGTTATTTGCCAGAATCTAAACGGGGATTGCCATCTCCAATGGTCTCATTTTATAAAATCTTTGGCTTTACAAAGCTATTCCCTCGTTCAAAAACCTTCGCTCGTTATTATCTTGGCCATCTCGATGAAAATACAACTCATAAAATCGAGATACTTCCAGGGGCATTCATGCTGATCCCTAAAGCAGTATTTGAAAAAGTAGGATTGCTCGATGAGAGTTTTTTTATGTATGGCGAGGATATCGACTTATCGTATCGTATTCTAAAAGCGGATTACGATAACTACTATTTCCCCGAAACTCGAATCATTCATTATAAGGGAGAAAGCACAAAGAAAGGTAGTATAAACTATGTGCTTCTTTTCTATAAAGCAATGGCTCAGTTTGCAAAAAAGCATTTTACCCAGAAAAATGCTCGGTTGTATATGCTCGTTGTTTTTCTTGCCATCTATTTTAGAGCTTTTCTATCGATTTTAAAACGTATTGTTAGTAGCATATTTCTTCCGGTTTGCGACATTCTATTTATCGCCCTTGGATTTCTTATTATTGTACCTGCATGGGAGAATTTCCGTTTTCATTCAACCAACTCGTACCCCGATAATCTAGTGTTAGCGATGATTCCAACCTATACTATAGTTTGGTTGATATCAAATTGGCTATCAGGTGCATACGATAGACCTCAGAAGTTATTTGCCTCAGCTAAAGGTGTATTGTGGGGGACATTAGTGATTCTTGCCATTTATGCCTTATTGCCTTTGGATTTTAGGTTTTCTCGTGCAATTATCCTTTTTGGCGCTCTATGGACTTTGTTTACAACACAAGGAGTTCGGATTTTAGCAGGAGTATTTAATAAAGGGTTATTTCCTGCTTTACAGAAGAAAAAACGGAATGCAATTGTTGGTTTATCCTCTGAGGCGGATAGAGTGATTGAAATTCTAAATAGTTCTAATGCTGATTATCAGTATTTTGGATTGATTTCCCCTCAACCTAAACTCACACATGATTCTCAGTTAGCAGGCATTAATCAGCTTGAGGAGTTTGTTCGAGTCAATGATATTAATGAGGTAATTTTTTGTAGCAGTAATATTTCATCACAGGAGATAATCCGAAATATGCTTATTCTATCAAGCCATGGTGTTGATTATAGGATTGCCCCTCCTGAAAGTTTGGCTATTATTGGTAGCAATTCCATTAACGCATTCAGCGAACTCTACACACCATTGATGAATGCCATAAATACTCCTCGTAGCAGACGGAATAAGAGGTTCTTCGATATTGGTGTATCCTTAATTATCCTTCTCACAACGCCAATTTGGTTTTTTATCAATAAAAAAACTTTTTCATTGCTCTCGAATGCTCTATCGGTGCTTTTTGGGCATAAAACTTGGGTTGGTTACGACCTTAAGGATAGCGATTTAAGCACATTGCCTAGGATTAAGAAAAGTGTATTCACCATTCAGCATATGAAGAATAAGCAAACCGAACGCTCATCGGGCATTAACCTGATTTATGCTAAGAATTATAGCCTACTTAACGACTTCTCTATTGTATGGCAACGAATTTTTTCTAGCTCATCGATTTCTTAAATTTCTCCAATTAACTCTTTCCGCTTTCTTAACATTTTCTGCTCTCGTGTGTTTTATTGTTGGATAATAGATACGAATAGTATATGAGCACTTTTGAAGTTTTATTACCAGCTATGGGAGAGGGAATTGTAGATGCTACTATTACTCGTTGGTTGGTATCTGAGGGTCAGTCCGTTGAGGTTGACCAATCGCTGGTTGAAGTGGCAACCGATAAGGTTGATTCCGAGGTACCGTCACCCGTTAAAGGCACAATTGGTAAACTGCTATTTAAGGTGGGCGATGCGCCCCGTGTTGGGCAGGTTCTGTTAACCATCGAAACGATGGATGTTAAAAAGAGTGAAGAAAAGCCTGCTAAATCAGCTCATGTTGAAGCCCCAAAGGTTGAGGCAAAAGTTATTGCACCGGCTAAAGAGGTTGTCATTAATGTTGATAATACATCTTACATTCCATTTATTTCTCCTTTAGTTCGAAGAATTGCCAAGGACGAAGGGATTAGCTCTGCCGATTTAAAGAATATAAAGGCTACTGGACTTAATGAGCGAATCACCAAGGATGATATTTTAGCTTATTTATCATCAAAAGAGCGGAGGATTGAAGAACTTGTTCATTCTAAACTCGAACCTTCTATTCAACCTAAGAGCGTTGAAACCCCACAGGATGGAGTGATGTATGAGGTTGTGAAAATGGATCGCATGCGTAGGCTAATTGCCGAGCATATGGTGTTGTCGAAGCAAACCTCTCCGCACGTTACCTCATTCATTGAGGTTGATGCTACAAACCTGATTTCCCAAAGGGAGCGGATTAAAGACCAATTCAATAAAAGGGAGGGGGAGAAATTGACCATAACCCCGTTCTTCATCGAGGCAGCAATTCATGGCATTAAACAGCATTCCCTAATCAACTCTTCGGTTGAGGGGGATAGTATTATTATCAAGAAGAACATCAATATTGGGATTGCAACCTCACTACCTAACGGAAACCTTATCGTTCCGGTTATAAAAAACGCCGATAGGCTAAACCTGACCGGATTATCAAAATCGTTGAACGATATTGCCAAGCGTGCAAGAGAGAACCAGCTGAAGCCCGAAGAAATTCAAGGGGGAACGTTTACAATCACCAACCTTGGTATGTTCGAAACGTTAACGGGAACTCCAATAATCAACCAGCCGCAGGTTGCAATTCTTGCCATCGGGGCAGTTGTAAAACGACCTGTTGTAATCGAAACTACAAGCGGCGATACCATTGGTATTCGTCAAATGGTAATGCTTTCGCTTTCGTATGACCACCGTGTTGTTGACGGTGCACTTGCAGGTCAATACCTCAAAACCGTCAGGGATTATATTCAAAAAATTGATCCGAGGCTTGATAGAAATTAGGTTTCATGCCTTTTTATAACTTTATAATTATTTTCAGCCACAATATAAAAGAAATATTAGCCACAGATTCACAGATTAATAAAGGTAAATAAGCTAGAAAATCTGTGAACCTGTGGCTAATACTCTTTACAGACACTAATTAGTGTCTGTCCATAATGTTTTTTTTTGATTTAAGAACAAGCCTGCCTGCCGGCGAGGCAGGGAACAACGATTTAAGATTTCTGAGTGAGCTCAGCGAAGCTAATCCTTGTTCATTATTCAATTTGATGTAGAGTTTCTGACTTTATAGACAGACTCTAATTGGTGGTACTAAGAAAACACCATAAACCTGAAATTTCAAATAACCTACCAGCCGTCTACCTGCCGTCTGCCTGCATTGCTTTCGCATAGCTTCAGCGGAGCAAAGCCGGTAGGCAGGGTAGGCAGGCAAAACTCAAAAAAAATCAAACCCCAATTATTTAAGTATCAGATAATCAAATCATTTTAAGGTTTGGAGATTTATCATTTGGGTTTTATTTGTAATTTGATTTTTGTAATTTGGAGTTTTCTTATTGACACTAATTAGTTTAGAATCTACCTATAAATTCTTGCGATTCAAGGAATTTCTTCATTATTATTTTTGAAACATGGTATAATTGATTATTTTGGCATGAAAATCTTAAATTAGGGATTTTTTAGTGCTTTGTGTAACGAATTATATTCTAGAACACAGAAGGATTGAAAATCTCAGCTAAATGAGAAGAGGAGTTTTATTTTTTTATTTTTTATTTCTTCTAGTCTTCAATGCATTTGGTCAGAAAGACTCTTATTTTAAAAGAGTTTTTGTTGATGCTGAATACTATTTGCTTTACGAGGAGTACCGTGATGCGTTACCCCTTTACCTCGAAATAAAGAGATCGTACCCCAATAATGCTAACATCGATTTTCGAATAGGGCAGTGCTATCTGAATATTCCCACCGAAAAAAATAAATCCATTCCATATTTCGAAAAAGCGATTGCCAAAATCTCCGATAAATATCGCGAGGGTTTTTTTACCGAGTATAACGCCCCCAAGGAAGCCCTCTTACTATATGGTAGGGCCCTTAGAATTGATGGAGCATTTGAAAAAGCCCTTGAAGCGTTTGTAGGCTATAAACGATTAGTTAGTCCGGATGAAAAGGCGGAGAATTATGTGATAGATATTGAAATCCAATCAATTGAGGTTGCTAAAAGCATGATTTCCAATCCTAAAAATTACATATTAAAATCTTTAGGTAAAAGGGTAAATTCAAGCTTCCCTGAAATTAACCCTATTTCAAATTCATCAGGAAACATATTGATATATACTTCATTACAGCGTTTTTACAATGCAATTCTTTTTAGCGAATACAAGGACAGTGCATGGACGACCCCAACAAACCTTAACCCACAGCTCTTCGCCGATGGCCCAATTAGCACGGTGGGTATCTCTGAGGACGGAGGCTCAATCGTTCTTTCTCGAAACGATAACGATGATTTTAACCTATACATAAGCCATTTCGATAAAAGCAAAAACACATGGGCGCAGCTCGAAAAGCTACCCAAGGAGATTAATGGTCGTAGCTGGGAGACATTCGGTTCTTTATCCAGAATGGGCGATACTCTGTATTTTAGTAGCAATAGGGAAGGAGGATTTGGAGGATTTGATATATTCATGTCAGTTAAAAGTTCGAGCGGTTTATGGTCAAACCCCAAAAATCTTGGCTCGGAGATTAATACGCCCCTCGATGAATCGGCGCCCTTTATCACTAGCGAGGGCAAGCAGCTTTTCTTCTGCTCAAGAGGTCATGCTACCATGGGTGGTTACGACATTTTTGTATCAACTCAAAACGCAGGGAGGTGGAATATCCCTCAGAATTTAGGCTACCCTCTTAATACTACCGATGATGATATTTTCTTTTTCCCAATCGGCGATGGTAAAAAAGGCTTTATTTCACGATCAACGCCTGAAAGCTTTGGGGATACTGATATATACCTGATAACCATTGGTATATAGTTCTGTTTGTTCATTATTTCCCAATATAGATTACACCTTACTTTTAATAATCATTAACAATTATTGTCTTTCGGTTTTTAAAAATACTGTTTATATAAAGAATTTTAATAATTTTGATATTTTGCACTGATATGATCTTATAGCAATGAACTTTATTAAGCTAAATACTGTCATTTTACTTTTAATAGCGTCGTTAGCCTTGCAGGGTCAAACCAAAAAAGAGCTAGAGGAGCTTTATAAGGATGCAAACTCGTACTACTATTTCGAGGATTACGAGGAAGCTTTAGCCCTATTCCTTCAGGTTTACAATAAATACCCCGAAAACTATAACCTTTGCTTCAGAATTGGGGTATGCTATCTCAACATACCGGGCTACAAGCATCAATCAATCCCTTACCTCGAGAAAGCAGCAACAAATACCAAACGTAATTACAACGAGCAATCAGTATTGGAAACGAAGGCTCCATACGACGCGGTGTTCTACCTTGGCAATGCTTACTTCATTACCAATCAGCTCGATAAGGCAAGGAAGACCTACCAGAAATTTAAGGACTTGATTAAGGATGAACAGAGTTGGAATCTGGCCTACTACGACCATCAGGTATCCACAATAAAGAACTCAGAGATATTGCAAACCCTACCAATTAACTTTTTTCGCAATAATCTTGGCGATCTGTTTAACAACCGCTTTGCCAACTATAACCCCATTATTTCAGGCGATGAGAAAACCATTGCATACACCACAAAGCAAAGATTTTATCAGGCTGTTTATATCTCACGAAAGAACGGCGAAACTTGGGGTAACCCGGTGAATATTACCCTCGATTTACAGGTTGATGGAAACTGCTCAACCCTATCCCTTTCTTACGATGGGAATGAACTTTATCTATTCAAGGACGATAGCCAGGATGGGAATATCTATGTTAGCCATTTCTTGAATGGTGCGTGGAGCCCAATGAAAAAGTTGAATGAGACTATCAATACCAAGTACTACGAGACCCATGCAAGCGTTTCAAAGGATGGACAGAAGCTATATTTTACAAGCAATCGCAAAGGTGGTCTGGGCGATCAGGACATTTACGTTTCAACCAGGGTGAGTGGTGATATTTGGAGCCCTGCCGAGAACCTAGGCGCCACGATCAATACCTCGTTGAATGAGAATACACCATTCATCACAATTGATGGAACAACCCTATTCTTCAGCTCAGAAGGGCATAATAATTTAGGGTGCTATGATGTTTTTTACTCCCAGAAGAGAGCGGATGGTGCTTGGAGTACCCCTATTAACCTAGGCTATCCTATTAATACAACCGATGACGATCTCTTTTTTGCCCCCATTGGTAATGGTTCACGGGGGTTAATGGCAATATTCGATAAGGAAGGTTTTGGGGAGCAGGACATATATCAGTATGATGTTTTTGTTCCGAAATATCAGAAATCAATCATCACATCGGGCGATCTTCTAAAGATTAACCCCGATAATCGAATTAACTTCATCGTTATCGATACCATTAATAAATCGGGGTTAGCGCTTACCGACTTTGCAAAATCAGGAATAACCGCATTGAATGATCCTAAGAAAAATGTTAAACTTTTCTTTAATGGAAGAGAATACGAGCTAAGGGATCAGGTTGAGAAACGAAACTTAATAACCGCACAGCTTCAGACCTCATCCGTAGTAAAGGATGAAAAAATACCACCTATTGCAATGATATCTTCACCGCTGGTTACCGATGTGAATATCACTCAGGAGAAAGATTTTTCTACGGTTCAGAATCGGGTCAATCAGCTTAAAGGTACATCCGACTCTACCCGATCCCTCAAGAGTAAAACAAATGCTGATATGCTAAATGACTCAAAGAATACGCTTGGGTTATCATCTGATGCTTATATTCTTGGAGAAGCAAACTATTTAGCTGAGATATTAACCATTTTATCGTCAAATAACTCTCAGAGCAAGGTGGTTGATGCTTTGAATAAGGATTGGCACTTCCCTTCATCTTTACTAAAACTTCGAATTAGCCAGTTTGCCATGGCTGTTGATTCAGCGGGGAATAAAGAGGAGATGCTCAATACCTTTACCCGATTTATGGATTTACTGTGCTCCTCGGAGTTTGTGACGCTTAAAAACCAATCGAGAACCATATCGGGACACGATAGCAATCAGGCATTTGTTTATCTGCTTAAGCAGCTCATCGATAGGGCTTCACCTGAATTAGCAGAGTTTATTGAACGGGTTTATCAAAAGTACCCTACCGTTAACTCCTTTGCAAAGCTTTGGAAGTTGATGAGAAAGGAAGACCCTGCGCTATTCCAAAAACTTTTACCTGAAATCGTTAGGCTGCTTGCTGAAATTAGCGTCGAAACCTACATCGGATTACCCGAGGATCAGAAGTTTAAACTTTACGAAAAAATCACAGCAAGCGCTGAATCGAAAACAAATTGGTGGTTCTTGCTAATTATTCTAGGCTTTGTAACGCTCAGTACAGCGGGGTATTTCTTCTTTAAGAGAAAACATGAATAAATAATATTTTAAGGAAATAGATAAGACCTCCCGAAACAATGGGAGGTTTTTTATTTTAAGAGTATGAAGAATGGGTTTTAATTGTAATTTTGAAAAAATGTAACCCCAATGATGAACTCTACGCTTGAGAATAGTTTTGTAAGACTAAGGGCTCCAGAGCAATCGGATATTGATCTGCTATATGTTTGGGAGAATAACATGGAGATTTGGAAGGTTAGCAATACGATTACTCCGTTTTCACGATTCGTTCTTAAGAAGTATATCGAAACAGCTCATCTCGATATTTGGGATACGAAGCAGCTTCGATTAATTATTGAGGCTAAGGATCAGAGCTCATTGATGTTTTCACCGGTTGGGCTTATCGATCTCTTTGACTTTGACCCATTTCATCTTCGAGCAGGCATTGGGATACTGATTGCTAACGCCGAATACCGGCAGAAGGGCTACGCCACAGAGGCGCTTAAGCTGATGATTCGCTATTGTTTCGAAACCCTTCAGCTGCATCAGCTCTACTGCAATATATCAACCGATAATGTTATCAGCTTGCAGCTTTTCCGTAACGTTGGATTTGAGACCGTTGGAATCAAGAAGGAGTGGTTGAAGTTATCAAGCGGTTGGCACGATGAGGTAATGTTTCAGATATTAAATCCGAGTTCTAGGTTGACGGAAAATTAGCTAACTATTCAGCAGTCGTAATGAGTTCAAATGACCATGGAGACGCAGAGAATAGCAAATTACTTTCCTTTTCCTCCAAGAAGTTTAGCAAGGTTTTGGGGTTCTTTAAAAGATAAAAATTCTTTTCAAGTACCATGTGAAGCCCAGGGGAGCTCGTTTCAACAATAATATTGCCGCAAGTTTTAAGAACAATGATTCTCCTATGGCAATTTTTTGTTAAAATGGTCAATACAGTTAAGTGTAAATTAAACCACCTCTGCAACAATAAATGTGCTACCTCCGATAAAAATCAAGTCGTTAGGGTTCGCGTTTTTTTTTGCAGCCACAAGAGCCTCTTTTACCGTTGGAAAAGTATTTCCATTAAGATTGTATTTAGCAGCCTTATCTGCTAGAACCAATTCATCCAATGCTCTTGGTATAGAGGCTTTTGTGAAATAGTAATAAGCATCTTTAGGTAAAAGGCTTAACACTCCGTCAATATTCTTATCGCCAACCATGCCAATAACCATATGAAGTTTATCCCTTCCGGTAACGTTTAGCTGAGTCAGCACATGAGCTATACCACCAACATTATGACCTGTATCGCATATTATCAGCGGTTTATCCTGTAGTCTTTGCCATCGACCCAAAAGACCTGTTGATGCAGATGTTATGGACAATCCATCCCTGAGCTGTTTTTCGGATATATGATACCCTTTCTGATTAAGAATATCAATGGCAAGTATTACCCCTGGCAGGTTGTATTTTTGATAAACTCCGTTTAGGTCCAGATGAATATCTTTTAAGGTATGCCCATCTTTTCGTCGAAGGCTGAAAGTTTGGTAGCCTATTTTCATAATATCAACGCTAAAAACAGTGTAAACCTCATCGGCAAAGAGGATGGGGGAATGAGCAGATTGGGCTTTATCCAAGAAGACATGCTTTATCTCAGGTTGTGTTTGGGATATGATAACGGGGATGTTCGGTTTAATAACCCCTGCCTTTTCAAAGGCAATTTCTTCAAGCGTATCACCAAGTAAATCGGTATGGTCGAGGCTGATATTAGTGATAACTGATAGTTCAGGGGTGATAATATTTGTGGAGTCTAGTCTTCCGCCTAGTCCAACCTCAACAACTGCAATATCAACCTTCTGTCTCGAAAAGTAGTCGAATGCAAGAGCAACAGTCATTTCGAAGAATGATGGTTTTACCTTTTCAAATATTACTTTATGCTTTTCAACAAAATCAACAACTTCTTGCTCAGAAATGACTATGCCGTTTATTCGTATCCTTTCGCGAAAATCTTTTAGATGAGGCGATGTGTATAATCCAACTTTATAACCTGCCTTGGCAAGTACAGATGCCAACATATGCGATGTACTTCCCTTACCATTGGTTCCTGCAACATGTATGGTTTTGAATGTCCTATGTGGATGATTAAAATACTCATCGAGCGCAAGCGTATTATTCAAATCGCCTTTATAGGCAGCCTTGCCTATTCTTTGAAAAACAGGAAGTTGGGAGAATAGATAGTCGACGGTTTGTTGGTAGTCCATAATGATTGAAAATGATTGCAAAACTAATGAAAATAGTTACTTTTTACCACGGAGACACGGAGAGCACTGAGATTTATTTCATAATCAGAAGAATAACAATTGCGATAACCTCTTTTGTAAAATGCCAAATATATCGCGTAGGACAATCATCAAACTGTACATGACTTATAAAAGAATTTGATTCTCTGTGCTCACCGTGTCTCCGTGTTTATTTTTTATTTAAACCTTATTCCTCATCCCCAAATATTTCGCTTTTAGCTCAGGCTCAAACTTCTCAATGGCATAACGTAGCATGGTTCGAGGCATTGAATGTGCGTATTTATCAAGAAATGGCAGTTCATCTTTTAAACTGCGATTCCCAACTTCGCGAAGCATCCAACCAACCGCTTTGTGGATTAGGTCATGCTTATGGTGTAGCAGTTTTTCGGAGATTCTCAGAGTATGCTCAAAATTCCCTTGACGAATAAGGTAGTAAGTTGCAATTATAGAAACTCTTTGCTTCCACAAATGATTGCTTTCTGCAAGTTCATCGAGTATACTGTACTTTGAGCTCTCAACAACATACACACCAACTATTAAATGTGCCGAAGAATCGACTAAATCCCAACCATTTACATAATCGAGATTGTTGAGGTAAAGGGAGGCTATTTGTTCATGTTCATTAAAAACTTTTGTTTTTTGATATTTCAGAACTAGCATCAATAGTGCTGTTAAGCGATGCTCATGTATTCCACTTTTGAGTAAGGTTTCAAGTTCGCCAATGGATGCTTCTCTATAGAATTTCTTTGAAACTAATCGTTGATTTGGAACGCTAACCCCAATAAACTTATCGCCCTCACCATAACCCCCAGGGAATACCTGAAAGAATTTTTCGAGGGATTTGATATCCTTTTTGGTGTTGGAGAGTTCATTTAGTGAATTAATTATCTTTTGATTTGTTGTCATATTTTTTTGTCCTTTGTGAGACTTGGTGAAATCCTTAGTGTCCTTAGTGGTTAAATTTAAAACCACAAAGAGCACAAAGTACACACGAAGTAACACAAAGTTTTTTAGTTAACGATTAAATAACTCATAATCAAACTCCCCAAACGACTTAATTATCCAAGTTGCATGGCTTATATCATGATGATTCTTCTCCGATGCAAAACCAATACAGTTCATACCCGCTAATTGAGCAGCCTTGACTCCATTTGGCGAATCTTCAATCACAACACTTTCAGAGGGTGATACTTTTAATTTCTTTGCTGCTAACAGGAATATCTCAGGGTGTGGTTTTGAGTTCTGAATATCACTACCCGTAACAACTGCGCTAAAGTATTGCCTTAGGTTAAATTTTTCCAAAATAGCATCAACAATCATTCTACTCGATGATGAGGCCAATGCAATTGGGATTCCTTTATTATAAAGGTTGATAAGCACTTCTCTAACTCCCTCAAAAAGCTGAACCTGCTCAGTATTCAATAGAGTATCTACAAAACGTCTATCGCTCTCAGCAGATAGTTCATTTGGATTTTTATCTAGATGAAATTCTTCAATTAGGGTTTTCCACATACTCAAACTTGTAGTACCTGCAAATTTTGAGTACATTTCTTTTTTCAATGGTATTTCCATCTCCTTTATCATCGCTGTCTCAATGATAACGTGCAGTGGCTCGCTATCCACAAGCACTCCATCCATATCGAAAATTATCGCTTTGAATCTCATAATGAAAAAATATTTTAAACGAATGTATGAAATTATAAAAAACTCTTTATATTTGCATCGCTTATTTCGACCATTCTGTCAAAAGAAGGGTTAGAATTATAGAGAAGAGCGGAGAGAACAGGCTCGAAGAACCTCTAGCAACCTGCTGCCAAAAGCAAGGTGCTAAAACCTGACCCCGAAAGGGGAATTATAAATCTAAAACTTGTAAAATGAAATCTTACATTACGATTTTCAGTTTTGGGTTGGTACCATACAGTTACCAAGCACCTATTTTTACCTCCTCTTTGATTAAAGAGAATCTTGCCATTCGAATGCGCCGCTTCGGACGAATGCGGTAAAAAATCTATTGATACATATTGCTCTAGGAGCATTGTATGCACTGGTCTCAGTGCGCATGCTAGCCGATAAATTCGACTGGTTCTCTTAAGTCAAAATCAAAAAATCACAAATCGTAAAAATTAAAAAAATGAGTGCAAATTATAGTTTTGAAACCTTACAGGTTCACGCAGGACAAGAAGTAGACCCAACAACCCTATCGAGAGCAGTGCCTCTTTATCAAACATCATCATACCTATTTAAGAGCTCGGAGCATGGTGCAAATCTCTTTGCGCTGAAAGAGTTTGGTAATATCTACACCCGATTAATGAATCCAACCACCGATGTTTTCGAGAAACGCATCGCAGCGCTTGAAGGTGGTGTTGCCGCTTTGGCAGTATCATCTGGTCATGCTGCACAGTTTATTGCTTTGAATAATATCCTTGGATTAGGCGATAATTTTGTATCAACATCTCATCTTTATGGTGGGTCGTACAATCAGTTTAAAGTTTCGTTCAAACGCCTTGGCGTTGAGGTTCGCTTTGCAAAAGCGGAGAATGTTGAGGAATATGAAAAATTAATCGATAGCAAAACCAAGGCAATTTATCTTGAGACCATCGGAAATCCTGGCTTTAGTATTCCCGATTTTGAAAAATTCGCCAAACTTGCTCAGAAGTATGATATCCCACTAATCGTCGATAATACATTTGCGGGTGGCGGATACTTATTCAGACCGCTTGAGCATGGTGCTAACGTGGTTGTTGAATCAGCAACAAAATGGATTGGTGGACATGGAACAAGCATTGGAGGGGTAATTGTTGATGGTGGTAACTTTAACTGGGGTAATGGTAAATTCCCGCAGTTCACTGAGCCATCTGAGGGTTATCATGGCTTAGTGTTTTGGGATACATTCGGTGCAAAAAGTCCATTTGGAAATATAGCATTTATTATAAGGGCTAGAGTTGAAGGTTTGAGAGATTTTGGGCCTGCAATTAGTCCATTCAATTCGCTACAATTTATCTTAGGATTGGAGACCTTATCATTGAGACTTCAACGTCATTGTGAGAATGCTTTAGCGTTGGCTAAATGGTTTGAGAATCATCCAAAGATTGAAAAGGTTAACTATCCTGGCTTACCTAGCAGCCAATACCATGAGCTAGCTAAGAAATATTTAAAGAATGGTTTTGGTGGAATGTTATCAATCGTTGTTAAAGGCTCGAAGGAGAACGCAACAAAGGTTGTTGATAATCTTAAATTGGTTAGCCATTTGGCTAATGTTGGCGATGCCAAAACGTTGATTATTCAACCATCGGCAACTACTCATCAGCAGTTATCGGATGAGGAGCAATTGGCTGCTGGAGTTCTTCCAACGCTGCTAAGGATTTCGGTGGGTATTGAGCATATCAACGATATCATTGCCGATTTTGAACAAGCTTTGGAGAAAATAAGTGCCTAGAGTACTTCAAGTGCCTAGAGTACTTGAGCGTTTGGAGTATTTAATCTTTTAAACTTTAGGCACTCCAAGTACTCCAAGTACTTTAGGCACTTAATACAAATAAACAGAATTTTATTTATGAAGGTAACCGAATCCGATATCAAAATAGATAGCCTACAGCTCGAATGTGGTGAAACCCTTAAAGGGGTGAATGTTCGGTATCATATTTTTGGTGATATTGAGAAAAACCCTAATAAGATTGTTTGGGTTTGTCATGCTTTTACTGCCAATAGCGACCCTGTTGATTGGTGGCCTGGCTTGGTTGGCGAGGGATTCCTTTTCGACCCGAATAAAACCCCAATTATCTGCGTTAATTTTCTTGGTTCTTGTTATGGAACAACAGGACCAATGTCGATTAACCCTGATACAGGGAAACCTTATCTGCGTTCATTCCCCTTGATTACCATTCGTGATATGGCTGAGGTTCATCAAAAGGTAAAAGAGCATCTAGGAATAAAAAAGATTTGGATTCTTATCGGCGGCTCAATTGGTGGTTTTCAGCTGTTGGAGTGGGAGTACATGTACCCTGGAACCGCTGAAAATATCATCCCGATTGTTTGCTCCGCGAAATCATCGCCATGGGTAATTGCCATTAGTCAATCGCAGCGACTATCGCTACTTGCCGATTCAACCTTTGTTAACGGGCAGATTGATGGCGGTAAAGAGGGGCTTAAAGCGGCTCGAAGTATTGCCCTGCTTAGCTACCGTGGTAGAAGTAGTTACAACCTAACACAGCATGACAAATCTACCGATTTAATCGATGGATTTAGGGCCGATTCCTACCAAACGTATCAAGGCGAAAAATTGGTTAATCGATTTGATGCCTACACCTATTATACACTTACAAAATCACTCGATTCCCACAACATGGGAAGAAATAGGGGTGGTGTTGAAAAGGCTCTTAGCCGGATTAAGGCTAAAACACTTGTTGTTAGTATTGACTCTGATATCCTTTTCCCAATTGAGGAGCAGAAGGAGTTAGCAGCTCAAATACCCAACGCAGTTTATGCTGAAATTCATTCAAGTTTTTGTCACGATGGATTTTTAATTGAGCATGAACAACTTACACAGATAATTAAGAAATTTTTAAACTCATAAATTTTAGCATTATGGACACACTTCAAATAACTAGTAAAGTGGAAGAAAAAGTAAAAACTTCATACAATGAGACCACTCAGGTAATCGGTCTTTTCGGATTTGGTACAGTTGGTGCAGGTTTATATCACGTTCTTCAGAATTCACCAACCACTAAGGCACGAATAAAAAAGGTTGTTATAAAGAATGCTTTTAAGGAGCGTTCGCTTAATGAGAAGATATTCTCAACCAATCCTGATGATATTCTCGATGACCCTGAAATCAACCTTGTTGTTGAGCTGATTGATAACGCTGAAGATTCCTATCGAATTGTGAAAGCCGCTTTATTGCAGGGAAAGAGCGTTGTTTCGGGCAACAAGACCATGATTTCGCATCACCTTAATGAGCTGATTGAGATTCAGAAGAGTACAGGTTCAGCATTGCTGTATGATGCATCGGCATGTGGCAGTATACCTATTATCCGTAATCTTGAGGAGTATTACGATAACGATTTGCTACTTTCAATAAGGGGTATTCTCAACGGTTCATCGAACTTTATTCTTTCAAGAATTTTTCAGCATGGCGAGAACTATAATATAGCATTAAAGAAAGCTCAGGATTTAGGCTTTGCCGAGAGTGACCCATCTTTTGATGTTATGGGTCATGATGCTTTATTCAAGTTGGTAATCCTTACAGTTCATAGTTTTGGAACTTACGTTGAGCCAAAGAATGCCTTCAACTATGGAATTCATAACCTTTCAGTTCACGATATCCGTTATGCAAAGGAAAAAGGGTTAAAGATTAAGTTGGTAGCAACTCTAACCAAGTTGGGTAACGATAAAATTACCCTGTTCGTAATGCCAACCTTTGTTTCATCCGATGACTATATTTATAATGTAGAGGACGAGTACAATGGTGTTGTAATTGAGGGAGCATTCTACGAAAGACAGTTTATGTTTGGTAAGGGTGCAGGTGGACATCCAACGGGTTCTGCTGTGCTAAGCGATATTACCGCTCGATTCCACGATTATAGGTATGAGTATAAAAAACGCAAATACTTCACATGCCCAACTTATACCGATGATGTTACCGTTGAGGTATTTATCCGTTATCACGATATCGTTGACCTAAGTATTTTTGGTATTGAGGAGATAATTGAGAAGTATAATGGTCGCGACCATCGTTGGGTTATTGCTAAAGTTAAACTTTCATCACTGTTAAAGGTAAAAGACCTGATTCCAAAACTGAACCTATTTATTGCCTTTACTGGTAAATTGGAGTATATTGAGAGTTAGAAGTGAAAAGTTGAAAGTGACAAGTGAAAATCTCTTTGCGCTCTTTGCGAATCCTTAGCGAACTTCGCGTGAACCCCGAAGGGCTCAACAGAGTTAAATGTGTTTAGTTAGAAAAAAAGATGCTATGAAAGATATCAACCAAAAAATAGATAAAATTCTTCAGGAACGAATTCTTGTGCTCGATGGGGCAATGGGAACAATGCTTCAGAGGCATCGTTTGACCGAGGAGAATTTTAGGGGCGAGCGGTTTAAGAATCACCCAAAATCGTTGAAGGGTAATAATGACCTGCTCGTTCTTACTCAACCCGAGATTGTTGCTGGTGTTCATCGAGCATATTTGGAGGCTGGTGCTGATATCATTGAGACTAACACTTTCAATTCTACATCAATTTCTCAGGCAGATTACGATACCCAAGGATATGTCAAGGAGATAAATATTACTGCTGCTCGATTAGTTAAAACCTTAACCGATGAGTTTACAGCATTATATCCTGATAAGCCAAGGTTTGTAGCAGGTTCAATTGGTCCAACCAATCGTACGGCATCACTTTCGCCCGATGTTTCAAATCCTGCATATAGAGCGGTAACTTTTGACGATTTGGTCAAGGCATATATCGAGCAGGTTGAGGGATTAATTGAGGGTGGAGTTGATATTCTGTTGGTTGAAACTATTTTCGATACGCTTAACGCTAAGGCAGCACTTTTTGCCATTGATGAGGTGTTCGAGAAGTTGGGATTACGACTTCCTGTAATGGTTTCGGGCACAATAACCGATGCTAGCGGAAGAACGCTTTCAGGACAAACCTTATCAGCGTTTCTTTGCTCTGTTTCACATTTCCCTTTGCTAAGCGTTGGCTTTAATTGTGCTTTGGGTGCAAAACAGCTGCTTCCATATATCGAGGAACTTTCTAATTCTTGTAAGTTCTATGTTAGTGCACACCCTAATGCAGGTTTGCCAAATCAGCTGGGCGAGTACGACCAATCGGCAAAAGAGATGGCTTCTGTTGTTGAGGAGATGCTCAAACTAAGAACCTTAAATATTATAGGTGGTTGCTGCGGTACTACACCTCTACATATTGAGCAGTTAGCCATTCTTGCAAAGAATTATAAGCCACGTAGAATACCTGAAATTCCTGTTTATACAAGGTTAAGCGGTCTTGAGCTTTTGGAGATTCGACCTGAAACCAACTTTGTTAATATAGGTGAGAAGACTAATGTTGCAGGTTCGAAAAAATTTGCAAAGCTGATTGCCGAGGGCAAATATGAGGAGGCGCTTTCCATTGCCCGCGAGCAGGTGGAGAATGGTGCACAGGTAATTGATATCTGCATGGACGATGCCCTGATTGAAGGGGAGAAGGCCATGACAACTTTTTTGAACTATCTTGCTGCAGAGCCTGATATTGTTCGTGTCCCATTTATGATTGACTCATCCCGTTTTTCGATTATCGAGGCAGGATTGAAGTGTATTCAGGGTAAAGCCATTGTAAACTCTATCAGCCTAAAAGAGGGAGAGGAAGCTTTTCTTAAACATGCAAAGCGAATTCAGCGTTATGGTGCATCAGTTGTTGTGATGCTTTTCGATGAGAAGGGTCAAGCAGATACAACTCCACGCAGAATTGAAGTTGCAGAGCGTTGCTATAAACTGCTTACCGAAAAAGCAGGAGTTCATCCCGAGGATATTATCATCGACCCCAATGTTCTTGCCATTGGCACAGGGATGTCAGAGCATGCAGCCTATGCGCTTAGCTTTATCGAAACCTGCAAATGGATTAAAAAGAATCTTCCACATGTCAAGATTAGCGGTGGTGTAAGTAATCTTTCGTTTGCTTTCCGCGGAAATAATACGGTTCGTGAGGCTATTCATTCTGTATTTCTTTTCCATGCAATCAATGCAGGGATGGATGTTGGAATTGTTAACCCTAGTTTGCTCCAAGTTTACTCCGAGATAAACCCCGATTTACTAAAGTTAACTGAGGATTTAGTCCTCAATCGCAGAAAGGATGCAACCGAAAGACTCCTTTCTTATGCTCAGAATACACAGGAGGAAGAGAAAGGCACTGCAACCGCAGCGGCATGGAGAGAAGAAACTTTTGATAAGAGATTATCTCATTCATTGGTTAAAGGGATTACCGAATATATTGAGGTTGATACCGAGGAGGCCTACGCCAATCTAAAATCGGGATTAGCCGTTATCGAGGGTCCGCTAATGGACGGGATGAAGATTGTTGGCGACCTTTTTGGCTCGGGCAGAATGTTCCTACCTCAGGTTGTAAAGAGCGCGAGGGTTATGAAAGCGGCTGTAGCCATTCTGCAACCTTACCTTGAAAAAGAAAAGTTAGAGGGTAATGTTTCACAATCGAGAGGTAAAATCTTACTTGCCACTGTTAAGGGCGATGTGCACGATATTGGAAAGAATATTGTAAGCATTATTCTTTCGTGTAATGGATATACCATTATCGACCTAGGTGTTATGGTGCCAACCGAGAAGATAATTGAAACGGCAATCAACGAAAAGGTTGATATTATTGGGTTAAGCGGACTTATCACTCCATCGCTTGAGGAGATGGCTCATGTTGCCACCGAAATGGAGCGAAGAGGCTTGAAAATCCCTTTGATTCTAGGAGGTGCAACCACCTCAAAGCTGCATACTGCACTAAAAATCGACCCATTCTATTCAGATGCTGTAGTACATGTAAAGGATGCATCGCAAGCGGGCGGTGTTGTAGCCAGTCTTCTTAATGAAAATACTCGTAAAAATTTTACTCAGGCAACTAAAAATGAGTATAAGGAACTAAGGGATAATTATAAGGGTAACTCAATCCCCTATTTTTCAATAGATAAGGCAAGGCTAAATTCGTTTAAATTTGATTGGACATCTTACAGTCCTCCAAAACCGAATAGACCAGGAATTATCAACCTTACCGACTATTCTCTCGATGAGATTAGGGAGTATATCGATTGGACATTCTTTTTCCTCTCGTGGGATATAAATGGTAAATTCCCTGCAATTTTCTCCGATCCTGTAAAAGGGAAGGAGGCTCGCAAGCTATACGATGAAGCCAATGTGCTACTCGATGAAATAATTAGCAAGAAGCAGTTGCATGCAAATGGGTTTGTTGGTATTTTTCCTGCTGCATCACAAGGTGATGATATTATCTTATACAACGAAGAAAGTAGAGAGTCAGTTCTAGCCACCATCCCTCAGCTACGTAATCAGGAGCAAAAGGAGAATAACGAGCTTAATCTTTGCCTTGCCGATTTTATTGCTCCGCTTGAATCAAAGAAAAGCGATTGGGTTGGGTTATTCGCGGTTACTGCTGGTCTTAACTCCGATGAGCTAGCGAAGGGGTATCAGGATAAGGGTGATGATTACAGCTCCTTGATGGTAAAAGTGATTGCCGATAGGCTTGCCGAAGCATTCGCCGAACTGCTTCATAAAAAGGTTAGAATGGAGTTCTGGGGGTATAGCCCCGATGAGAATTTCTATACCGATGAAATTTTTCACGAGAAGTACGTAGGTATTCGACCTGCCCCTGGTTACCCTGCATGCCCCGATCATCGTGGGAAAGAGTTTATTTTCTCATTACTTAACGTTAACGAAGAGTCGGGAATGTGGCTAACCGAGAATTTGGCAATGGTTCCTGGAGCCTCAGTGGCTGGGTACTATTTCTCACACCCTAAATCGAGATACTTTAACGTTGGAAGGGTTGGTGCCGATCAGGTTCGAGATTATGCCAAACGCCTTGAGAAGAGCCTTGAGGAGACTGAAAAGTTTATTCCGAGCAACTTGAACTATAAGTAGAAAAAAGTTCAAAGTTCAAAGTTCAAAGTTCAAAACCCATAACAGACAAACCCATGAAAGTAATTGATCATATAAATAATGCCAAATCAACGCTATTCTCATTCGAGTTACTTCCTCCTTTAAAAGGAAGCACGCTTCAAACAATATTCGATACCATCGACCCTCTTGTGGAGTTTAACCCAGCTTACATTAACGTTACGTACCATCGTGAGGAAGTTGTATATCGCCCTTTACCAAATGGCTCTTTAATTCCAACCGTGCTACGTAGAAGGCCTGGAACAGTTGGCATTGCTGCTGCCATTCAGCATAAGTACAAGGTTGATATTGTTCCGCACATCATCTGCGGTGGGTTTACTCAACTTGAAACCGAGGATGCTTTGATTGACCTCGATTTTCTCGGGATTCATAACATACTCGTCGTTCGAGGCGATGCTGATAAGATTGTTGGAAAATTTGAGGCAAAATCTGGTGGACATAGATATGCTGTTGATCTTGTTAAACAGGTAATCGCCATGAATAATGGTATATATCAGGACGAATCGCTTGAAAAACCTAACCCAACCAATTACTGCGTTGGAGTTGCTGGTTATCCCGAAAAACATGCCGAAGCACCAAATAGCATCTCTGATCTTCAGCGACTTAAAGAAAAGGTTGATGCAGGTGCTGATTATGTGGTAACCCAACTATTCTTTGACAACTCAAAGTTCTTCGAGTTTGAACAAAAATGTCGTGAGATTGGCATTAAAGTTCCGATTATTCCCGGCATTAAGCCTATCTCAATTAAAGAGCACTTAAGTATTCTGCCAAAAATTTTTAACGTACATCTCCCTCATGAATTGGTTAAAGGAATGGAGAAGTGTAAAGATAACAAGGCAGTTAAAGAGTTGGGAGTTGAATGGGCTATAACACAGGCTAAGGAGTTAAAAGCCAATGGCGTTCCTTCTATTCATTTCTACACCATGGGTAAATCCGATAATATTGCAAAGATTGCAAAATATATTTTTTAGTAACTGAACAATGTTTTCGAAGGAAAGAATCGAATCGATTATTATAAAACAGGGTCTTTCAGACTACAAATGGATTGACCCTCTATCATGCCAATGATGAAGGGATTGGTTTGAGGCGTTTTTTTAACACCTCAATCACGTTGTTCTTATTGATTTACAAAGTATAGTTTATGCCCCGAACCTCGCTGCTATTAATTGTTATCTCAACTATTTGCTCTTTTACTCCTGGTTTTCTTGCATTGTAGCGAAATTCGAGCAGGAAATTAACCCATGGCTGATTTTTCCATGGGATGAGAAAATTATTGAATAAAGATTTTGTGTTCTCTGTAGTGAGTCGTTACAAAATTTGTTGTAATGCTTTTTGAGTTCAAGGAGCGCATCTATTTAGATGTGCATTCTGACATGATCATCTTGCAGGCGTTGATATTCCCTAACTGACACGATTTGTGAAAATCCAAACAAGCTTTCGATTTTTCGGATGATTTGAAATACGCCATTCCTCGGTTGTAATAGCTTGCAGCATTGTTAGGATCAAGGTCGATGGCATTATTGTAATCGTTAATAGCATCGGTAAAGAAGCCAAGTTTATAGTTAGCATAGCCCTTATAGTTGTATATGCTAGGGTTTCGGGGCGATAGCTCTAGCGCTTTTTTGTAGCTTTCTAAAGCTGGCTCAAAGGTTTCGAGTTTCAGCTGCGTTGCGCCAAGGTTAAGGTAAATTTGAACTTTTAGGCTATTGGTTGTGGCTAACGCTAAACTTTTTGCAAAATCATCCCCTGCTTTGTCGAACTGACCTTTCTTGTTGTATAGAATACCTCTACGGAAAATGAACTCGGCATTGTCGGGGTTACTCTTTATTGCATTGTCGATATGCTTTTGCGCCTCCTTTAAATCTTCCGCCAAGAGGCATGCCTTAATCATTCCCCCAATGGCAGCGGTATCTGTGGGCTGCTCTTTTAATGCTTTGCTAAAATCGTTCACTGCATCTTTGAAGTTTCGACTCTTTAAATTTTGATTCCCCGAATCGATATACTCCTGAAAGTTGGATTGCGCAAACAGTCCCTGAGTAATAATCAAGGTAAAAGTTAGGTAAATAAACAATTTTTTCATCTTCATCAATGCAATTGTATGTTTTTTTTAATCGGCTAAAGCCGCTTCAAATCTAACCCTGTTAATTATTGCCCTGCCTAAAGTAACTTCATCGGTATATTCTAGCTCATCGCCAAATGCCACACCCCTAGCGATGGCGGATATGGCGATAGATTGATGTTTCAACTTCTTGTAAATAAAGAAGTTTGTTGTATCGCCCTCCATGGTTGCGCTAAGCGCCATAATAACCTCTCTTACGTTTCCTTCGGCAATTTTGTTTACCAGCTGATCGATTTTTAGATCGGCAGGGCCAATCCCATCCATCGGGCTGATAACACCACCAAGCACAAAATACAGACCACTATACTGGTGTGTGTTCTCGATGGACATTACGTCTTTTATGCTTTCAACCACGCAAATTAATGTGCCATCGCGCCTTGGGCTTGAGCATATTGTACAAACATCGGTATCGGATATATTGTTGCAGATTCGGCAATGCTTTACATCATGCCGGAGCTTTATCATGGTTTCGGAAAATCGATCGACATCAACTTCGCTCTGCCTTAATAGGTGGAGCACTAACCTGAGTGATGTTTTTCTTCCTATACCCGGAAGCTTTGCAAATTCCTCTACTGCGTTCTCCAGCAGCTTCGATGGGTAAATGTGAGTATTCATTTTTAAAATCCTTATTTTACAAATCTACAAAATATCGCTCAAAGGGATTTGTATTGATGTTTATTTTTTCTTCTACCTTATTTTTTCTACAATTGTACTCCAAATCAATCTCAAAAAAATGTCTCCCACATTAATTGCTTCTATCGTTGGTTCCTACTTTCTTGCGCTGCTTGTAATTACTTATTTCACATCAAGGAATGCTACCAATCATACCTTTTTTCTTGGGAATAAGAAATCGCCTTGGTACGTAGTTGCTTTTGGTATGATAGGCGCATCGCTATCGGGAGTAACGTTTATGTCGGTTCCAGGATGGGTGAAGGATACGCAATTTACCTATATGATGGTGGTTTTTGGCTATTTAGCAGGCTATATTGTTATTGCAACCGTGCTGATGCCATTATACTACCGATTAAATTTAACATCTATTTACAGCTACCTTGAGGGTCGGTTCGGTAATTCAACCTATAAAACAGGGGCATCATTCTTCTTACTATCGAGGGTTATTGGAGCATCTCTTCGGATGTTTATTGTGGTTAACGTATTGCAAATCTTTGTTTTTGATGCTTGGAATATTCCCTTCTTCGTAACCATTATCGTTTTTATTGTTTCAATCCTTATCTATACTTACAAGGGAGGGATTAAAACGATTATTTGGACCGATACGCTACAAACAACCTTTATGCTTCTGGCGGTTGTGCTATCGATAGTGTTTATCTCCCAAGAGCTGAACCTCTCGTTTAGCGCGCTGCTATCGAAGGTTTTCCAAAGCGATTACTCAAAGATTATTGAAACCGATTGGAATAGCAAACGTTTCTTCCTCAAGCAGTTTTTAAGTGGGGCATTCATTGCCATCACCATGACGGGCTTGGATCAGGAGATGATGCAGAAGAACTTGAGCTGCCGTTCGCTTAAGGATGCTCAAAAGAATATGTTCACATTCAGCTCTGTACTTGTGCTAGTAAACCTGATGTTCCTCGTGCTTGGTGCAATCCTCGTTTTTTATGCTAGCACAAAGGGGGTAAACGTTGCCAATACCGATGATCTTTTCCCTACTATAGCAATACACCATTTAATGCCCATTGCGGGTATAATCTTTATTATCGGGTTGATTTCTGCTGCTTATCCTAGCGCAGATGGAGCGTTAACATCGCTTACCACCTCATTTTGTATTGATATACTTGGCGTAAATAAACCGTCATTCCCCGAGAGTAAAAGGATTAAAGCGAGATATCTAGTTCACATCTCTTTTGCCCTGCTATTGCTCCTTTGCATTGTTCTTTTCCGCAGCTTAAACGATAAGGCCATTATCGATAATCTGTTCACCATTGCGGGCTATACCTATGGACCTTTGCTCGGGCTATACTCCTTCGGGATGTATACCAAATGGCGGGTTAAGGATAGGTGGATTCCTTTGGTTGCCATAGCATCGCCCGTAATCTGCTATATCCTAAGCCGATATTCCGATCAGCTGCTAGGTGGGTATAAGTTTGGGTTTGAGCTGATCATACTGAACGGCATATTGACGTTTATCGGGCTGTGGTTGTTAAGGAAAGAAAGGCAGTAATTTATAACCTTTCTAAAAAACTGTATATTAATGCGTTTTTGTTGATAAATACTGATTAACGAGCTTCTTCACAACTAGTTTTCTAACTACATTTGAGAAAGTAATTATATTTTATTTTGATGGAAACATTTGGTAACGAACAACATAAAATTATTCATGGAGACGCTTTGGAGGTATTGATAGGGCTGCCGGATAATTCTGTTGACTTAATATTTGCAGATCCACCTTATAACATTGGTAAAAACTTCAATGGGCATATTGACAAGTGGGCAACAGATGATGATTATCTGAATTGGTGTTACAAATGGCTCGATTTGTGCGTTCGAAAACTTAAACACAACGGTAGTTTTTATGTTATGACCGCCACTCAATTTATGCCATTCTTCGATATTTATCTTCGCAAGAAGTTGGATATTCTTTCGCGGCTAATTTGGTACTATGATAGTTCAGGAGTTCAGGCAAAAAAATACTACGGTTCAATGTATGAACCAATTCTATTCTGTGTAAAGGATAAGAATAGTTACACGTTCAATACTGATGACATATTAGTAGAAGCGAAGACAGGTGCGAAACGCAAACTTATTGACTATCGAAAAGCAGTTCCTACAATTTATAATTCTCAGAAAGTACCCGGAAATGTTTGGGAGTTTGCTAGAGTTCGCTATCGAATGGACGAATATGAAAATCATCCTACGCAAAAGCCAATCGCATTGCTTGAGCGAATTATTAAGGCAAGTTCAAATAAAGGAGATTTTGTACTAGATCCTTTTTCAGGAACATTTACTACTTGTTTTGTTGCGAAAGAACTTGGGAGAAATTCTCTAGGTATTGAATTACAAGATGAATATGTGAAAATAGGTTTACGTAGGTTGCAGCTGGCCAAGGAGTTTAAAGGAGAAAAACTGCAAAAAGAAGTTCGGACATTTGAAACCGAAAAAACAGAATCTGTAATAAATCTAAAATTATTTTGAAGAACCCATGGAGACTGTATTCACATCAAACATTAAATTGGTTTTACTAAAACACTTTGGCAAGAACGCTGATGATGTTTTTGAGAAGAGTCAACTTATTCAATATATTAACCAGAAAACTCGTTCAGCAAACAAGGGATCAAAAGCTCGTTCGAGTTTTAATGCTTTGTATTCAATTTACACTCTAGTTGAGGATTATATAGCGCATAACTACCATGTTAAAGGCGACTACTCTATTTATGAAGGAGCGAAGTACACTCAACTTTTGAAAAGAGCAAGAACTCTTCCTTTTGGTTCTACAGTACAAAACCACTCGTTCAATAATAGAACGAATGATGAATTTAGAAAATATGATAAGTCTCTAATTCCAATACTTAGAGATACGCAAACTAAGCATTATTGGATAAACGAGAATCTTTTAAAAGTAAAAACAGGTAAAACCAATACCAATATTGCTAAAGTAATCATTGAAATCATTGATGAATACGCCAAGACAAAGCAAGACTCATTTCAACGATTTGTTAAAACCTGCGAGGAACTTCAAGAATTTGGAAGGAAAACACCAAAAAAAGTTGAGAGTTTTATTATTGGTTTACTCGCCCCCAATGTTGATGCAAGACTATTTGAAATTGTTAGCTATTCCATTCTTAAGTATTTCTATCATGACCAACAAATTATTTGGGGTTTTGAAATGGATAAACTCAATACCGAAAAGTTGAAGCTATACAAGACAGGGAGAACTAATGCGAATGACGGAGGGATTGATTTTGTGATGAAACCACTTGGAAGGTTTTTTCAGGTCACAGAAACCTTGGATTTCAAAAAATACTTCCTCGACATTGATAAAATTCAAAAATATCCAATCACTTTTGTAATCAAATCAACTGACCCAACTCAGGATCTTTTAAAGAGAATTAGAGATAAAGCCAGCAAGACGTATTCAATTAAAACAATTGTTAATAGGTATATGGACTGCATTGAGGAGGTTATAAACATTCCAACCCTTAACGACAGATTTAGTGATGCTGTAAAACAAGGCTACCTTAACAAAATCCTTGACGAGATTGTAACTCAAAGCAAAATTGAGTTTAACTATGAATTTTTAGATAAGGAAGCGGAATGAACAAGGGCAATTATTCATGGTTAAAGAATTGTTAGCAGCGTGTTAATCATAAAATTACTAATTTAGTCAGCAGCTAGATATACCCAAATTCATAATTTTTGATCAACTCCCTATTTTTACTTCTCCATCGCATGTCCGAATATCTCCTCAAGGATTGGCTCATACCGGTCGTATAGGATTTTTCGACGAAGTTTCAGGGTGGGTGAGAGTTCGCCTGTTTGAGAGCTCCAGGTCTCTTCAACAATTCGAAATCGCTTGATTTGCTCAAATTCCCCCAGCTGCTTATTAATGGCATTTATCTCCTTTTGATAACGGGCAATGACCTCGGGTAGTGAAATAAGATCCTTGTTATTCACGAAATGAATCTTATGCCTTGAGCACCAATCGTGGAGGAAGCTAAAGTTGGGCGAGATTAATGCGCTTACAAACTTCTCGTTCTCCCCAACTATCATTGTCTGTTCGATGAAAAAGGATTCCTTTACCTTGTTCTCTATCACCTGCGGAGCAATGTATTTTCCGCTCGACATCTTGAATATCTCTTTTTTCCGATCGGTGATTACCAAGAATCGATTATCATCAATTCTACCAATATCACCAGTATGGAACCAGCCATTCTCATCAATGGCCTGTTTTGTCAATTCATCATCTTTGAAATATCCGAGCATTAGGTTTGGCCCTTTCATTAGTATTTCACCATCATCGGCAATTACAACGGTAACGTTTTCGAGAATTGGGCCAACAGATCCAAACTTAACGCTATTAGGCTCCTGAAAATGGTTTACCGAAATTACAGGCGATGTTTCGGTTAGGCCATATCCTTCGAGTACAGGAATTCCTGCTGCCCAAAAAACACGTGCCAAGCGAGGCTGAAGTGCCGCACCCCCGCTAATAATTAATTTCAGATTTCCACCGAGTGCTGCTTGCCATTTACTGAAAATAAGCTTGCGAGCAAGTTTTAGCTGAATATCGTAAACCCAGCCATTTTTATTATCGAACTCATATCGTAGCCCAAGGTTAACTGCCCAAAAGAAGATGTGCTTTTTTATCCCCGATAAATCTTTCCCCTTGGCAATAATTTTATCATAAACGGCTTCAAGAACTCTGGGTACTGCGCAAAAGGCGTTGATATTAAGTTCTCGAATGTTATCGCCGATTGTGGCCATACTCTCAGCGAAGTAGATGGTCATGCCAGTATATTGATAAATGTAGATTACCATTCTTTCGAGCACATGGCACAAAGGAAGGAAACTTAAGGTCTTGTCTCCTGCTGCAAGAGGAAGTCGGGGAGAGGTAGCAATAACATTGGATAAGATATTTTCGTGCGAAAGCATCACTCCTTTTGACAGTCCTGTGGTTCCAGATGTATATATTAAAGTTGCTATATCATTTGGTTTAACAGACTCTTTGATTTTTATAAGTTCTTCTTTATAATGATTGGCCTTGTTCTTTCCATTATTTGCAATATCCTCCCAAAAGTTTATTCCATCAGATTTTACAAAGGTATAAATACCTATAATATTAGGTATTTCAGCCGCAATGGGTTGAAGTCTTTCGTAAAGGGCTTTGTTCTCAACAAAAATAATTCTCGATTCAGAGTGGCTAAGAATATGTTTATACTCCTCGTTGCTAATTGTTGAGTAAATGGGTACATGAATCATTCCTGTTTGACTTACAGCCATATCCACAAAGTTCCACTCGGGCCGATTATTTGAAACGGTAGCAACTTTATCCCCTTTATTTAAGCCTAATGCTAATAGCCCATAGCTTAGATAATTGGAGTTTTCGATATATGCATGAATATCGTATTCAATCCAACCCCCATTTTGCTTACCAGCAAGAACAGTTCGTCCATTATATATTTCAATTCCTCGTTCAAGGATATCAAAAGTTCTGGTTGCTTTCATGCTATTGGTTTTGGTTTGAGAATCAAAAATAAGAAAAAGAATCATAATCAATTAAACGAATGTTTAATTTTATTAGCCAATAGCATATAAAGAAATCAGGAGATTGGTTCTCCTGTTCTAAGACTCTTTTTTTAAAAAGCAAATCTTTTATTCGATAATGCCCCAAGGATATTCTGTTCTTGATGCGCAAAACTCTCCCGTAGGGTTAATATCTAGATTTATAGTTTTTGATAGCTCTTCTTGTTCTCCTAAATACAGTTCAACAAACTTGATAATATACTCACCAGAATTTAAGTTACTTACTTCGATATCGATATCGTAAATACATAAACAGTTACATCCTGGAGTTTCCTCCTTCTCTGTAATAGTAATAATGTTACCTGATTGTTCCACTTTGCATGTAATTTTACCAGGGCAGCAGTTAAACCCTGTATTTGCATGGGTTAGCAGTATTTTTTTTAAATTTTTATCGTAGCTGTAGATAATGCAGCTGTGGTTTACATCCACTAATAAAACTTTTGATTTAAGATCGTGCGAATGGCAAGTGGATTTATTTGTAACGAGTGCACGTATTTGATTATTCTCATCCTTTTTACATCCATTAAGGGAGAACGCAATCATTAAAATAGTAAGTATTCTTTTCATTTTCAGAGAGTATTTTTTATAAGTTTTAAGTTAGATGGATTTACATAAAAAAAGTTGCGTTGATGGTGTAGCTATTTTACTTGTTTATTAAACAAATAGTTTTGTTTGATTTACATTAAACTTTACTAGGTAAATGAATCTAATTCCTAAAAGTAATACTAAATAAGATTGCAATATGAATACTTTGAAGATATCTATAATTACTAGTTATTGTCTATTGCTTGTTTCTTGTAATACAGACAAAACAGAAATTGCGAGAATTTATTCTGCTGCTCAGAACGACTCTACTTCATATTATATTCTTCGTGGTTTATGCAAGAATTACCCGAACAGACTTGGTGGTTCTGCAAACTCAATCAGGGCAATCGATTATATGAAGAGCATAATGGAACAGGAAAAATTTGACACCGTATATCTTCAGGAATGCACCGTTACCCATTGGGATAGAGGAGGCGAAGAGATTGGAACTATTAAATCAAATAAAGTAGGTAGTACTAGATTGTCAGTATGCACCTTGGGCAATTCTGTTGGTACACCCAATAAAGGGATAAATGCTGAAATAGTAGAAGTAAAAAGTTTTGAAGAGTTGGAGAAACTTGGAGAGAAAGCAATAAAGGGGAAAATAGTTTTCTTTAACAAACCTATGGATGCCACTAAAATTAATTCCTTTGAGGCTTATGGTGAGGTTGTTGGTTTTCGGTTTTCAGGAGCATCCGTTGCAGCAAATTATGGGGCAGAAGCTGTTTTGGTAAGATCCGTAACTACAGCGAACGATACATTTCCTCATACTGGAGTGATGCGGTATGAGAACACCCCAAAGCAGATACCTGCATTTGCAATATCAACAATTCATGCAGATATTTTAAGCAAGCAACTTGTTGATGATCCTAAGCTTATTGTTCACCTTAAATCAAATTGCAAATTCCTTGCCGATGAGAAATCGTTTAATGTTATTGGAGAAGTTAGGGGTAGCGAGTTCCCCGATGAGTATATCACTGTCGGTGGTCATTTGGATTCGTGGGATAATACTGAAGGAGCACACGATGATGGTGGTGGATGCGTTCAATCGATAGGGGTTTGGAGAATTTTCAGGGATATTGGATATATTCCTAAGAGGACTCTTCGAGTTGTTATGTTTATGGACGAGGAGATGAACCAACGTGGTGGTAGAAAATATGCCGAAATGGCCAAGCAGAAAGGGGAGAAGCATATTTTTGCCCTCGAATCCGATGGGGGGTGCGATAAACCCAAAGGTTTTTCATTCGATACGAAGGAGAATCATTTAAATTATATCAATTCCTATAAGAATTTTTTTGAACCCTACGGTGCTGATCAGTTTGTTAGCCATGGCGCAGGGGTTGACATCGATTTCTTAAAGGAGGATCATGATATTATATTAGGTGAACTTATGGTTGACCCAACCCACTACTTCGATTACCATCATAGCGGATACGATACGTTTGAACATATTAATAAGGAATTTTTGCAGCAGGGAAGCGCATCAATGGCAACCATTGTCTTTTTGGTTGATAAATTCGGAGTTAGCGAATAAATACCAAGTTGCTTAGTAATTAATTGTTATTCAGCAAATAGTATGAAAGAAAAGAATAAAACAAAAAGATTACATTGGTTTAATATTCTAATCGATTTTATTCCTGAGTTCTTAGGTGTTTTAATTGCATTGCTTTTAGCAGGCTGGTTCCAAGACTCGAGCGATAATGAGTTTATTAATAAGTCAATATCAAGCATACACTACGATTGTGAGACAAATATGAAGAACCTAAAGGTACAGGATCAGAATATGAAAAACCAAATAGATACCTTTAATCATTACCTTTACGACAATAAGGTTCGGGTCATAGAGATTATCTCGAAGAATGGTGGAATACAAATGCAGAATATGCTCAATTCAGGTTGGAAAATTCTTGAGAGATCTTCGCTGGTCTCAAAAATGGATTATAAGATGTTGACCATGCTCTCCGAAATGGATTCTTACTTAAGCCATATGGATTTTTGTATTAAAACCCTAACAAATTTGGTTTATACAACCTTAAATAGTAGTTCAACGAATGATAAGAAGGCACTTATTGTTTTATTTAGAGATGGTTTGAATATAAGCTACCATATGAAAAATAGTATGCAAAGAATAGATAGTCTTATACTTAAGGACTATGGTCGTACACTTAGAAAGTACAAAAAATAAGGGAAATGCCTTTTGGATAGCAAATCGCTAAACGGTTACTTTTCCTACCTTATCTAGATATTGCTATACTTCAACCTGTTCTAATACCGACTGGATAGCAAGATAATCAGAATAATTCGCTTCGCTTTTATCCCGAATTACTCAATATAAGGTTGAATGGGTCAATAAGAATTAACCCCGATTTAGAAAATCACCTTGAAAGTGATCTATGCAAAACTTGAAAAGGTTGATTTTCTAAATCGAATTCGCAAGATTTTTTTCTTGCGGATTTTGGGTGAACTTTAATGATTACCTTTAAGCCTTATGCGATATACTAATCTAAATCACATGTAATTAGGGCTTGCTGAATAAGTCACAAATAGGTTTATGAAGCCATTAAAAACAAACCCCCAAGGGGTGAAATTAGAAACAAGGGCACGTATTTTAGGCTTTTACATAAAAAATGCTTGCGCTTACACAACAAAAAATTGTTGTAATATTTTATATTTCTGTGTTTTAACACTTAATCAGCAGATCCTAAATACCGCATCACAGCAAAATAGCAACACTCTTTTTTGCAGCCTTAGATATACTCATCCCAACTTCTAATATCCAAATCCTCTAACTTCTTATTGCAAATTGCAAAAAGGAATGCAGCGGCAAGCCGAGCGTTAGTAATCAGCGGGATATTGCAATCAATGGCTGACCTTCGTATTGAGTAATCGTTATACAGTTCCTTCTTCGAAAGGTTTTTTGGTACGTTGATAACCATTTCAACCTGTCGATTTCGAATGAGTTCAGTGCTGTTGGGCGATTCAGCCTCATCGGGCCAAGCAACAGGGATAGCATTCACACCATTCTCCTTCATGAACTTTGCCGTACCCTTGGTTGCATAAATCGTAAACCCTTGTTGTTGAAGAAGAATTAAGGGTTCAATAAGAGCAATCTTCGACCTCAACGGACCTGATGATACAAGAATACTCTTTTGTGGGATTCGATAGCCTACCGATAGCATCGCTTTTATCAAAGCATCATCAAAATCGTTACCGATACAACCTACCTCGCCGGTGGATGCCATCTCAACACCTAGAATTGGATCTGCTTTTGATAGTCGGCTAAACGAGAACTGTGATGCTTTAATACCAACATGGTCAATCTCAAACATCGATGGAGATAAGGTGTTGGGCATTCTACCCAACATGAAGTTTGTTGCTGCGCCTATAAAGTTGTACCCAAGAACCTTTGAAACGAATGGAAAGCTTCGACTTGCACGAAGATTACATTCAATCACCTTAACATCATTATTCTTTGCAAGGAGCTGCATATTGAATGGACCTGTAATGTTTAGCTCTTTGGCAATATCGCGGGCAATCTTACGGATTCGACGAATGGTTTCGAAGTAGAGTTTTTGTGGAGGGAACACTAGTGTTGCATCTCCTGAGTGAACCCCCGCGAATTCGACATGTTCAGATATTGCATCGATTATAACCTCCCCGTTATTGGCAACTCCATCAAACTCAATCTCCTTTGCACCCTCAATGAATTCACTTACTACCACAGGGTGATTCTTAGATACGTTGGTAGCTAGCTGAAGATAATCCCTAAGCTCATCGTGGTTTGAAACAACGTTCATTGCTGAACCCGAGAGCACATATGATGGACGAATCAGAACGGGGTAGCCAACCTCATCAACAAATTTTTCAACCTCCTCAAAGGTTGATAGCTGCTTCCAGCGGGGTTGATCGATCTCTAGCCTATCGAGCATTTCAGAGAATTTCTGTCGATCTTCGGCTCTATCAATATTCTCTGGTGTAGTACCAAGAATTTTAACCCCTGCATTATGCAACCTCATTGCCAAATTGTTTGGGATTTGACCACCTACCGAAACAATAACCCCAATGGGTTTTTCAATTTCGATAATATCGAGGACCCGCTCAAAGGTTAGCTCATCGAAGTATAGCCTATCACAGATATCGTAATCAGTACTTACCGTTTCGGGATTGTAGTTGATCATCACTGAGCGGTAACCCATTTTCCGAATCTCGCTCACAGCGCTAACAGTACACCAGTCGAACTCTACGGAACTACCAATCCTATAAGCCCCTGAGCCTAAAACTATGACAGACTTATCTTTCTTATCGTTAACTATATCGTTTTCGGTTCCATTATAGGTGATGTACATGTATGCAGTTGATGACGGATATTCAGCCGCAAGCGTATCAATTTGCTTAACCACAGGGAGAATCCCAAGATTTTTTCTATGCACCCTTACTTTACCTTGGCATTCCTCGATCTCATTTGGCGATGGGTTGAAAATTAGCCGAGCAAGCTGAAAATCGGAGAACCCCATTCGTTTAGCAGCATTCAAGGTATCAAAATCAAGATTCTCTATTGATTTTATTTTCTCTAGCGTAAGTTTAAACGTTGTAATATTTGCCAATTTCTCAAGAAACCAAACATCAATGGCAGTTAGCTGATGTATCCTTTCAATTGTCCAACCCTTTTCAAGAGCTTCAGCAACCGCAAAGATTCGCTGATCGGTGGGGTGGGAGAGTGACTCCTCTAAATTTACATGAGTAACCTTTGGATTGCCGACCAATCCGTGCATTCCCTGTCCAACCATCCTCAACCCTTTTTGAATGGCCTCCTCAAACGTACGCCCGATAGCCATAACTTCTCCAACGCTCTTCATCGATGAGCCAATTTCGCGGGTAACGCCTTGAAATTTATTCAAATCCCAACGGGGGATTTTTACAACGATATAATCTAGGGCAGGTTCAAAGCAAGCAGTGGTAGTTTGAGTTACGGCGTTTTTTAGCTGATGTAATCCATAACCTAAACCAAGTTTTGCTGCGATAAAAGCTAGCGGATAACCTGTAGCTTTAGATGCCAATGCTGATGAGCGCGATAAACGGGCATTCACCTCAATCACCCTATAATCCTCGCTGTTTGGATCAAGCGCATATTGAACATTGCACTCTCCAACAACACCTAAATGCCGAATTATTTTGATTGCAAGTGATCTTAGCTTATGATATTCTGAATTCGATAAAGTCTGAGATGGAGCAACTACAATACTTTCACCTGTATGGATACCCAGTGGGTCGAAGTTCTCCATGTTGCAAACGGTAATGCAATTGTCAAATCTATCGCGTACTACCTCGTATTCAACCTCTTTCCACCCTTTAAGCGATTCCTCAACAAGTATTTGATTTGAATAGGAGAATGCGTTGGTAGCAAGTGCATGTAGCTCTTCGTCATTTGAGCAGAAACCGCTACCCTGACCCCCAAGAGTAAAAGCCGCTCTTATGATTAAAGGGTAACCAATAGTTCGGGCGGCTTCAATCGCTTTATCTACGCTATCAACGGCAAAACTCTTAGGTGTTTTTACATCAATTTCACGAAGTTTTCCAGCAAAGAGTTCACGATCCTCTGTATTGATAATGGTTTCAACAGGTGTTCCAAGAACTTCGATATTGTGTTTTGAAAGGATTCCAGAGTTGTAAAGATTTGTACCGCAGTTAAGGGCTGTTTGTCCACCAAAGGAGAGGAAAAGGCCATCGGGCTTTTCAATCTCAATCACCTTTTCGACGAAATGGGGGGTGACAGGTAGAAAGTAAACCTTATCGGCAATCCCCTTGCTAGTCTGAACTGTGGCGATATTCGGGTTAATCAGAATGGTTTTTATTCCCTCTTCCTTTAAAGCCTTCAGGGCTTGTGAACCGCTGTAATCAAACTCTCCAGCCTCTCCAATCTTTAGTGCTCCTGAACCGAGAACGAGTATCTTCTTATATTGTTTTTTCATTTTCAGTTTATTTTTTACCGCAGAGGCACAGAGAACGCAGAGATTTTTAACTCAGAGAACTCAGCGTCTCCGCGGTATATTTTTTATTTTGTAAAATTATCATTCTTGTTTTTTTCAACGAGATTCAAGAAATCATCGAACAAAAACTCTGTATCTGTAGGACCTCCTGATGCCTCGGGGTGAAACTGAGCGGCAAAGAATGGTTTCGTTTTATGCCTAATCCCCTCGCAGGTTCCATCGTTCGCATTCTCGAAAAGGATATCCCAATCGCTTGGTAATGTTGATGTATCGATAGCAAATCCATGATTCTGTGATGTGATAAAGCATCTATCGGTATCCTTCATGATAACGGGTTGATTATGGCTACGATGCCCATAGGGGAGTTTGTATGTATCAGCACCAGCAGCTAGTGCCATCAGCTGATTTCCCAAGCATATCCCCATAATGGGTTTATTTCCTTCTAAAGCCTTACGGAGGTTCTTAATGGTAGCCTCATTCATCTTGGGATTGCCAGGACCATTGGAGAGGAATAGTCCATCCCAATCATCGTTATTGAAATTGTAATCGTAAGGAACTCTTGTAACAATTGTATCGCGGTTTATTAAGCATCGTATAATATTGTTCTTTATCCCACAATCAACTAACGTTATTTTATATTTCCCATTACCATAAACCTTTTTTTCTTTCACTGAAACCTGTCCAACCAAATCCTCCTGATTTGGGTCGATGAATGGAATCTCCTTATCAAACTCTATTTTGGCAAGTGTAGTCCCTTTTTCTCTCAATTTTTTGGTCAACGCTCTGGTATCAATTCCAGATATAGCAGGAATTTTATGCTCAATAAGCCATTGCGAGAGGCTCATCTGTGCATTCCAGTGGCTATAGCATTCGCTATATTCGGCTACCACCAGGCCTGATACCTGAATCCTATCCGATTCCCAGAACTGAAAGATATCGTTCTCGGTTGCTTTACCTGGTACACCGTAATTCCCGATAAGCGGATAAGTGGCAACCAGTATCTGCCCTCGGTACGAGGCATCGGTAAGGCTCTCGGGGTAGCCAGTCATTGCAGTATTGAAGACGAGTTCGCCAGCCGACCCCCCTTGGTATCCAAAGGAGGTTCCGATTAGGATTGTACCATCTTCAAGAATCAGTTTTGCTTTTGTGCTATTCATTATTGTTGGGATTATGGCATAAATAAGGTCGGTGATTAGCCGACCTTGAATTGAAAAAATATTTTAATGAAGAAAGTTTATTGGTTTCAGCAACAGGGGTTAGGAATGTTTTGATAAAAAAAAAGCCTGCCAGTAATGGCAGACCAAATAAAATATAGTAAGATATTGAGATTTCGAACCCAGTATGTTTAGACGAAGAAATTTGCTTTTGTAATATTGACATCATTCTCAAAAATAGTTTGACAAAGGTATGAGAAGTTATGGATTTCTCAAAAAATAAAACCTAAATAACGTGAATTCGATATAATAATACATGTTATATCGCTATTTATTAGTGCTTTAATACTAATATTATGTTTTTGGAAGACTGCCTACCTGCCGGCAGGCAGGCATCATTCCATTTTTTTCGAATAAAGTAAAATACTGATAATATTGCATTTAAATAGTTTCTTATGTCAAACTGACGTTAAATAATATATATTTAAAACCCAATGTCGTTTAGTTAAGGAATTTAACGCTAGCATGTCCTGCGGACTATGCTAGGTTATTAAACCTTCTAATCCCGCATGGCGGGGTGGAAGAGTTGATTTAAAAAACGCTAACTAAACGACATTGATTTAAAACCTAAGAATGCGCCAATATCATATACATAGAAGATAATCAGACACTAAAGCACTATTCTATTTTTCAGTTTTAAAGAATTGTATTAATTGCATAAGTTGTTCTGCATGTAAAGAGAGTTCTTCTGCATTCGAAGCAATCTCTTCGGAAGATATTGAGTTCGCTTGAGTAATTTGATTGATTTCTTGTATTGAATTGCTCACCTGATTTGACCCTTCCGATTGTTCTATCGATGCTGAGGTTATTTCCTGAATTAGAACAACCGTACGTTCAATATCCGGTATAATCTTTTTTAATGTTTCTCCTGCGTTGTTTGAGGTTTTAACACCGTTATCGATAAGTGTAACAATCTCATCAGCCGCTAACCTACTTCTTTCGGCCAGTTTGCGTACCTCAGCAGCAACAACAGAGAAACCTCGACCATGCTCGCCAGCCCTTGCTGCTTCAACTGCTGCATTTAGCGCAAGCAGGTTAGTTTGGAAGGCGATATCGGTTATTATTTTAACCTTATTAGCAATTTGTTGCATTGATTCTGAGGCTTGAAAGGTTGCGGTGCTCCCTTTTTTTACACCATCAGCGGCGATCTTAATAATAATCTCCGTTTCCTTAGCATTATGTGAATTCTGCTGAATATTTGCAACAATCTCCTCCATAGAAGATGCAACCTCTTCAACTATCGCCGCTTGCTTATTTGCATCGGATGCAAGTTGATTTGAACTTTGGCTAAGAGCGTTTGTGGCAATTGCAATATTTCCACTTCCCTCCTTGATAGAGGAGACCATTTTGCTTAAACTATTTTTCATCCCTTCTAGGCTTGATGCTAAATCACCGATCTCATCTGATCTAGAGATTGTAATACTTTTACTAAGATCTCCGTTATTGATGTGTTTACTAAAATTTATGAATTGAATAATATTATCGACAAGTCGGTTCGCAACTATTGAAATTACAATACCTAGTACAATTATTCCAGCAAGGCCAATAATAATTAATAGTTTTAATGTATTTTTTGATTGTTCAAGTACGACATCCAAGGGGGATACAACAAGCAAGGACCATGGAGTTGTTGAATTCCCAATCTGTATTGGTGTAAACCTCATGTATGATTTACTTCCATCTAAACCTTTCTTGAACGCTGAAAACTTCTCGCCTCTTTGGATTTTCTCAAGAACATTGTATTCTTTAGCAATATTCGGTTCAATATCATTGAAAGATACATTGATTTTACTGCCGTTAAATGAAGTAATATTTTTACCTTTATTACTTATAAGTATAGCATAGCTGCCCTTGAATGGGTTAACCTGATCGGTATATTTTTGATAACGGGTTAAGCTAACATCAACTCCAGCCAACCCGATAAACCTACCACTCTCCATTATTGGTACGCATATACTTGTTAATAGTACTTCATTCTTTCCATCCTGCGTAAGAGAATAAAAATATGGTTCGTCAACCCATTCCTGTTTATTTTGCTTAATACTATTGTATGTGCTACCAACTATATCACCATCCATATTTCTGTCTAATTCAGTGACAATATACTGGTTGTTCAATGAGAATGCAGTCAACATTTTTCTGCCAAAGTTTTTCTTATAAAAAATATCATAAGCACTGAATTCATAACTTCCCCATGTGCTCACATATTCAGGCGTTTTTTTAATTACTTCTAGAAGCATTGCTTTATAAATATCCCAACGATCTGATTGCTTAATGCTTTTGTAGCCTAAAAAGCTGTATGCAAGCGATCTAGATATTCCAATATCTACATTTAGCTCTGAAGAGATTTTATCGGCATAAGAATCGGCTACCTCATCGACAAGTTTCAATGAACTTGAGTATGATTCATTCTTAAAACGGATAAAAAATATTGTTAGAACAGTAATGTAGATTATTGATGAGGCTCCAAGAATTGCAAGGATAGTCCTCTCCCTATACTTAAGTTTTTTCATCATTGATTGCATATAAATGAATTACTCCAAAATTAAAACTATTAATTCATCCATAATTCTTTCTACAGATGATTAGAATCATCTTTTTACTAAATAATCCCATAATAAAACCTCCAAGTTTATTATGAACTCGAAGGTTTCTATTTTTGTAGTTTTTATCCTAGAACTTAAATTGCCTGCTTAGTTTCCGCATCCATTTACACAAGATTTTTCCCACCTATTGTTATTCCACCGCTACCATGCTTTTTGTAAGAGGAGGTTTTCTTAACTCTACAAACATACGAGATAGCCTTTTCTTCCACTGCTATTCCAATGCCTGATATGACTTCAACCAAGGTAAAACATGGGCATCGGAACGATGCTCTTCCGATTGCCCTTTATAAATTAAGTATGAATCATGCGGGTTACCCTTTGTTAGGGTATTCCAATAGTTAATCTGCTTGAAAGAATAGGAATGAATTGTTTACGCCGATTTTATCTCAATAACCTTCAGTTTATTCCCGATGTCTGCAAGGCAATCAATTTCATTCTCATTGCTTTCTCGCCAGAAGTAAAAATCAATATTTGGTATTTTGTAACTATTCACCACGGAGACACGCCTGCCAGTAGGTCTGTGTCTCTGTGGTTTCTCTTCATTTCGTTTACTGCTGAAGAGTAACATTGTTTTGAGATAGAATTTATTAGGTTAAATTTTTTTCGATTAATAATGTAGGATAGATTTTGATATTAATGATGTTTAATCCAAAAAGAATGCTCTACCAAAAAAGCAAAATATCAAAGAAATGCTTTATCGATAGAGCAAAATTGGACATGACTTAATTTCTCTGCGTACTCTGCGCCTCTGCGGTTAGTTTTTTATTCTAAAGAACGAATGGCTTTCTTAATCGCCGCATCTAACCCTGCAGGATTCTTTCCCCCAGCTGTTGCGTAGAAAGGTTGCCCACCGCCTCCACCTTGAATCTCCTTGGCAGCTTCCCTTACAATATTTGATGCGTTTAGCTTATGCGATTCAATCAGCTTTTCATCAACCATAATGGTTAGCATAGCCTTTCCATCTGATGCTGATCCAAGTACAAGGAAAAGATTTTCTACCTCATTCTTTAGCTGAAATGCTAAATCCTTTACTGCTTCTGGATTACTAATTTCAATTTTCTTAGCGATGATGTTTACACCATTCTTCGATTCTACAGAAGATTTTAAAGTTGCTTTTAGTGCATGAACCTTCTCCTTCATCATCCCTTCAATCTCCTTTCGAAGATTTGCATTCTCTTCAACGAGTTTCGATGCTCCTTGTAGAATATTTGCAGGATTTCCAAGAATTTGCTTAACCTCTTTGATACTATCAATTTGAGCGTAAAGGAACTCTTCGGCTTTAACACCCGTAATAGCCTCAATCCTTCTGATACCGGCTGATATTGCTCCTTCGGAGATAATTTTTATAAAGCCAATCTGCCCTGTTGATGGAACGTGAGTGCCACCACAAAGTTCAACGGATTCACCAAAACGAATTACACGTACTGAATCACCATATTTCTCGCCAAACAGGGCCATCGCACCCATGTTAACAGCACTATCCATCGACATATTACGATGCTCATCGAGTGGAATATTTTGACGTATCATCTGATTAACAAGAATTTCAACTGAACGAATCTCCTCATCGGTCATTTTTTGGAAATGAGCGAAGTCGAAACGTAGGTTCTCAGAGTTAACCAACGAACCTTTTTGCTCAACATGAGTGCCAAGAATCTCACGCAGAGCATGATGAAGTAGGTGAGTGGCGGAGTGGTTGTTCGCTATACTTACTCTCTTCTCGAGATTAACTTTTGCTAAAAATTTTGTTCTGGGATTAGCTGGAAGCTTATCAACCAGATGAATAGTTAGGTTATTCTCTTTGATTGTATTTTCAATTTTTATAACCTCACCATCAGCTTCAATGGTGCCGATGTCCCCAACCTGACCTCCTGATTCGGCATAGAATGGAGTTTTATCAAAAACAAGATGATATTGCTCTTTCCCTTTTGTTTTGATCGTTCTCATTCGGGCAATGCGAATATCTGCCTCAAAATGATCGTATCCAACAAACTCAACCTCGGCAATCTTTAAAATCTCTTGCCAATCGAAAGTTTCAACAGCAGCATCGGAGCGCGAACGATCCTTTTGCTGAGCCATTTCGCTCTTGAATCCGTCCATGTCAACGGTTAGGTTGTTTTCCCTTAAAATCAGCTCTGTAAGGTCAATTGGGAACCCAAAGGTATCATAAAGGATAAATGCATCCTTACCTGATATTATGTTTTTATGTTCTTTTTTGGCTGTATTAATCATACCGTCGAGCATCTTGATACCTGTTTCAAGAGTACGAAGAAAAGATGCTTCTTCCTCATGAATAACTTTGATAATTAGCTCCTTTTGTGAGATTAGTTCAGGGAAAAACTTACCCATCTCGGTTGATAGAACATCTACGAGTTTATTGATAAAAGGCTCACGAAAATTTAGGAATGTATAACCGTAACGCACGGCACGGCGAAGAATTCTTCGAATTACATAACCTGCCTTTACATTCGATGGTAGCTGACCATCGGCGATTGAGAACGATACTGTTCTTAAATGGTCAGCAATAACGCGCATAGCAATATCACGCTTTTTATCCTTGCCATAATCGAAACCGCACATCTTCGATATTTCACCGATAATTGGTTGGAAAATATCTGTATCGTAGTTGCTCTGCTTGCTCTGGATTACCATCGAAAGCCTTTCGAAACCCATACCGGTATCGACATGCTGAGCCGGTAATTGCTCTAGCTGTCCATTAGCCTTGCGGTTATACTGAATGAATACCAAGTTCCAAATTTCAATTACCTGAGGATGACCTGTATTCACCATTTTATCACCTGAGACGTTTTTTCTTTCATCAGCATTTCTTATATCCACATGTACTTCGGAGCAAGGTCCACAAGGACCTGATTCGCCCATTTCCCAGAAGTTATCCTTCTTGGAACCCATTAAAATTCTACTTTCGGGTAGATGTTTTTTCCAGTACTCGAAAGCTTCTTTATCCATATCAATTCCTTCGTCAGGACTTCCCTCGAACACAGTAACATATAGATTATCTCTATCAATCTTAAGCACATCGACTAAGAACTCCCACGCCCAATCAATAGCCTCTTCTTTGAAATAATCGCCAAACGACCAGTTACCAAGCATTTCGAACATGGTATGGTGGTAAGTATCGTGGCCAACTTCTTCAAGGTCGTTGTGCTTGCCTGATACGCGTAAACACTTCTGTGTATTAGCAATTCGTGGATGTTTAACAGGAGAATTACCAAGAAAAATATCCTTAAACTGGTTCATCCCAGCGTTGGTAAACATTAGGGTAGGATCATTTTTGACTACCATCGGTGCCGATGGTACAATCTGATGCATCTTACCACGAAAAAAGTCAAGAAACGCTTGTCTGATTTCGCTCGATTTCATATATAGTGTTAATTAGTTAAACAATTGTTTTGTAATAATTTAGATTAATTGAAAAGGCATTATTGTATTGAAATTATGAACACTCTGAATGCTTCGGAAACCTTGATGGTTTGCAATAACAATTTGTTCATAAAGTGTTAAAATATAATGAATTATTTAGCGTTAGCTAACATGTTAATATCGATTTTTTATTAAAAAACTTTGCAAAAATAAATATTTACATTAGATTTGTCGATATTCGTCAAAATAGAATCATTCCAAAGTGCTATAAATAAAAGAGATGGCTAAAATAAAATACAAATTTAATCCGCACACATTAAAATTTGATGTAATCTCACATCCCTTTCGCAAAAAGATTGCAAAGATAGCAATTCATTTATTTGTAAACCTAACCTTAGCTGCAACTTTAGTCTATATTTATTCAACTTTCTTGGATACTCCTAAGGAGAAGAATATTAAGCGAGATATTGCCAATACTATACTAAAGTACGATCTGTTTCAGCGTAAAATAAATGAAAAAGTTTTACTGGTAAGAGAGTTTCAGAAAAGGGATAATAATATTTATCGCACTATATTTGAGGCGGATACCATTCCTTCGTCACTTAAAGAGGGGGGGTATGGAGGTGTGAATAGGTATAAATCATTCGAAAAATACAAACATTCCGATTTGTTGATTAAAACGTTCACAATGTTCGATCAGCTAAGCTGGCAGGTTTATCTTCAGTCAAAATCATTCGATGAGGTGATAGATTTGGCTCGAAACAAGGAGAAAATGACATATTGTATTCCTGCTATACAGCCAATCTCACAGAAAAGTATTTCAGCTTACTTCGGTTTCCGAGCGGATCCTTTCACGCATCGGGCAACAATGCACTATGGCATTGATTTTACTGGTGACATAGGAACACCCATTCATGCTACAGGTGAGGGGATTGTTGTTGATGCCGAGTTCTCGTTTACGGGGTATGGTAAAGAGGTATTAATTGACCACGGTTTTGGTTACAAAACCCGATACGCACATCTGAGCAAAATCGATGTTAAGTCTGGCGATAAAGTTAAACGTGGTCAGGTTGTCGGTCTGCTTGGCAATACAGGGAGAAGTACGGGACCACATCTCCACTACGAGGTATTACTCCGAAATTCAGCCATTGATCCACTAAACTACTTCAACGATCTTACCATTGAGGATTACGATAAGATGGTAAAGTTTGCTACTGTAGGTAAAACAGAACGAGATTCTCTTAATCAGGATTAATAAATCCTGTCAATAGTTTTTGTAAATTTGACAATCCCAATATAGTTGATTAATGCCAAAGAGTAAGTATAAATTTAATCACGAAACGCTTAGTTTTATTAAGGTTAGAGCCTCTTTCAAGCAAAAGTTTTTAAGAGGTTTAACCTATTTAATGTCAACCATCGTAATAACGATCGTATATTACTCCATTTATTCATCATTTTTTGATACCCCACAGGAACGAGGCTTAAAGCGTGAAAGGGACGAACTTCTTCTGCAGTTTGAAATGCTTAACGGGAAATACTCACAGGTTGAGGCCGTTTTAAAGGATATTCAGCAGCGCGATGAGAATATTTACCGTACAATTTTTGAAGCGGAGCCTATACCCCTCTCAATTCGTTCAGCAGGTATTGGAGGTGCAGAAAGGTATTCAGAGTTAGAAGGCCTATCTAACTCTGAGATTGTAATTGAAGCTACAAAAAAATTGGATAAATTAGCTAAGGAGGTGTACGTTCAAACGAAATCGTTTGATGAGATTGTCGTACTGGCTAAGAATAAAGAGGAGATGACCAAATCAATTCCTGCTATACAACCAATATCAAACAAGGACTTAACGAGAGTTGCGTCACCTTTTGGGGTTAGAATCCATCCCTATTATAAGGTTTTGAAGATGCACACAGGGATGGACTTTACAGCTCCAACAGGAACAGAGGTTTACGCTACAGGGGATGGCGTAGTTGTTGACGCAGATCGATCTAAAAGGGGTTACGGGAATTTGATAATAGTTGATCATGGTTTCGGATATAAGACCCTTTACGCTCACTTAAGTCAAATACTAGTTGGTGTTGGTAGAAAAGTTAAAAGGGGAGAGGTTATTGGTCTAGTAGGGAATACAGGAATGAGCTTAGCACCTCATCTTCACTATGAAGTTCGTAAACAGGACGATCCAATTAATCCCGTTAATTTTTACTTTAACGATTTAACACCCGAACAGTACGAGAAAATTATTATTCTTGCTGCGAATAGCGGGCAATCGCTCGATTAATTCTATAACTTCTTGAACAGTGCCATACAAAGAAAAAAAGGTTGAAAAGCTCTACTACTCAATCGGCGAGGTCGCTGAGATGTTTAATGTAAATACCTCATTAATCAGGTTTTGGGAGAAAAATTTCGATATCATTAAGCCCCATAAGAATAAAAAGGGTAATCGCTTCTTCACCAAAGAGGATATTGAAAACCTTAAGCTCATTCATTACTTGGTAAAGGAGAAGCGCCTTACCCTTGAAGGAACTCGCAAGAAACTGTCAGAGAATAAGCAGGATGTTATTCATAACCATGAGATTGTCGATACCCTTAAGCAAATCAAGGAAATGCTTCTCGAAATCAGGGAAGAACTTTAGCAAATCTCACTATTTATTATGATAATTAGCGATGTAACTGCTTTACTTGAGCAATTAGCTCCCCTTTCGTATCAGGAATCGTATGATAACTCAGGGTTGTTAGTTGGTGACCCTTCAATACCATTGAAGGGTATTCTTGCTACGCTTGATGTTACCCCTGAAGTGGTTGAAGAGGCTCATCAAAAAGGGTTAAACATTATCGTATCGCATCACCCCTTAATATTTAACGGATTAAAAAAGATTGTAGGTAAAACCTATGTTGAGAAGGCTGTTGTGCTTGCTATTAAATACGATATAGCCATTTATGCAGCGCATACCAACCTCGATAATATTAAAGGAGGTGTAAATTCTAAAATAGGAGAATTACTTGGTCTTAACAATCTTAATTTTCTTAGCCCAATCGAAGGAGAACTAGTTAAGGTGATTGCTTTTGTACCTAGTAACATGGCTGAGAAAGTTCGACAGGCAATGTTCGATGCAGGTGCTGGAAGCATTGGCAATTACGATTGTTGCTCATACAATATTGAAGGAAAAGGTACTTTTAGAGCCTCAGAGGGAACAAATCCCTATGTTGGGAATATAGGTGAGTTACACTTTGAGCCTGAAACAAGAATCGAAGTAATTGTTCAAAAAGCAAGACTTTCGAAGGTAATTCGCGAAATGATTTTAGCGCATCCATACGAGGAGGTTGCTTACGATATATACCCTTTGCTAAATACAAACAATGGTGCCGGAGCAGGTATGGTTGGAGAGCTAGAGAGTCCCATTTCAGAACTCGATTTCTTAAAAATAGTTAAAAAGGTATTCAACCTTCAGTCGATTCGACATACATCTCTTCTTGGAAAAGAAATTAAAAAGATTGCATTTTGCGGAGGGAGCGGTGCATTCCTTATTAAGCAGGCAATAGCCGTTGGGGCTGATATTTTTATCACAGGGGATGTTAAATACCATCAGTTTTTCGATGCGGAGAATAGGATAATTATAGCCGATATAGGCCATTTTGAGAGCGAACAGTTTACGGTAGATATTTTTTATGAATATCTATTAAAAAATTTCCCTAAATTTGCAGTTCTCAAATCAGAAATAAAAACCAACCCAATTAATTACATATAAGCAAGGTATGGCAGCAGATAAGAACAAGCACGTTGAGACCACCGAACTATCCGTTGAGGAGAAGTTGAAAATTCTTTATGAACTTCAAACCATTGATTCTAAAGTTGATGATATAAAAACACTACGTGGTGAACTTCCACTAGAGGTGCAGGATTTAGAGGATGAGATTGAAGGGCTAGAAACCCGAATTGCAAATCTTCACAAAGAGGTTGAAGAGATTGAAGGCATTGCCGTTCGTAAGAAGCAGGAGATTAAAGATGCTGAAAACCATATTAAGAAATACGAAGAGCAGCAGAGCAATGTCCGTAATAACCGTGAATTCGATTCACTCTCTAAAGAGCTAGAGTATCAGAAGCTCGAAATAGAGCTTTGCGAGAAGAGAATTCGTGAGTTCACTCAGCAGGCAAAGGAAAAGAAACAAACCATTGAACAAGCAAAAGCTTTGCTTGATGAGCGTTCCATTGATTTAAAGAATAAAAAAGCAGAATTGGACGATATCATTTCTGAAACCCAAAAGGAGGAGGATGAGCTGAATCGTCGTTCTGAGGCATATGCTGAGATGATTGAGCCACGTATTTATACCGCTTACAAAAGGATTAGAACCAATGCCCGTAACGGCTTAGCCGTTGTTACTGTAAAACGTGATGCTTGTGGAGGTTGCTTCAATAAAATCCCACCACAACGCCAATTAGACATCAAGATTCGTAAGAAGATTATCGTTTGCGAGTACTGTGGACGTATCCTTGTTGATGATGGTTTTTCAGGTGATAATGTTGAGTAATCAGAAACAAGATTCATAATACGAAACGAGGTGGGCAAAAAACCCACCTCGTTTCGTTCGTGCGTTTTAGTCGTTACATCAGTTTGCGATGAAGTACTTTTTATTTATTGATATACTAATAGTTCTGATAGTTTTAGGAAATAGTCATTCGACCAAATATCTAAATCCTTTGGATTTTTAGTAAAAGGTAGCACATCTTTCTTAACCATATTGATATCAGTTTTTGCAAGGCGTTCTTTTAGCGCATTTATGAAATCGCTTTTTGACATATCACGGCCATTGAATTGCTTAACTCTTTCGTTAAAGTGTTCAAAGTTTAACCTTATGCTGCTTTTAATATACCATTCAAAGTCAAACCAATCACGACCTTTTACCCTGTTTCCCCATTTTCGAAAAAGCAAAGCATGCATCTTTCCTGCGTACAGATCCGGTAAGGTGTAACAGCGGGTCATGAATGAGAATGGTTGAAGTAACAACCTTTGTTCTGTTGAAAATCCGGGAGGGGGATTGATGTCAACTTCAATTTTTATTTTAATGGTTTTATCGGTTGTAAATTTAATATCGTAAAATTCAGTGTTCTCCTTAAGAAAGGCTGATTCAACTTTGGTATTATTTGTTTTTTCTTTCTTCGTAACCTCAACTTTTCTACCTAATGCTTCAAATTCAATAATAATTGCTTTGAAGTAACTCTCTAACGAGAAGTTTATCTCATTGTTGAGTAACGAAAAATCTAGATCTTCTGAGAATCGCTGCGATGAGTGAAATATACGTAGACAGGTACCTCCATAAAATGCCGCTTTATCGAAAAAACCACCACGATATAGCCCTGCAATGGCTATTTGCTGCATTACCTCATGTAGGGCATTTTTATATTGATCTTGCGTTTTTATCTCATATTTTGAGAGCATCTGATCAAAGGCATTCATACTTTACAAGTTTATATAGTAGATTGAGGTTCTTTCTCTTTTTACCAACCATTGCACATTGTTCAATTATGTTGACATCAAGATTTTTGATGTACGACATATCTAGCCGTAAATCATGCTCTAGGTAGGTATGTAGGGCTTTTAATGATTGTAGGCGGAGTCGGCTTGTGAATGCTAACATATCACAAATTGCTTTTTCGGGCGAAGCAATTAAAAAAGTGTACTTGTTATCAATAAACCCCTGTCTAATCCCGATCGGATAGTACGTTGAAGTGGCTGCCGTGTACTCGTAATTTGCTATCGAATTTGAAAAGTTTCTTGATCGTTTAAGGGTTACTGAGCGTATTGTGAATACATGTTCAGGGATAATACCGTAATACCTTAGTGCGCTTTCAAACGAAATATAGGATGGTCCATAAATATGATTGGCAATTAATTCGTTTGAAAGTAGATGCCTCGAAACATTTGGAGATATAACGAAAAGGCCCTTTTTTAACCTGACGATCTTTCCCTCGCGTTCGAGATTCGCTATCTTATTGCTTGGTGATTTATATCCCCCTAGCAGCGATTCAAGGACTGAATAATCTACAGGTACTATACCTAACTGCTCTAAAATGTCCATTTCTTAGAAGTTTCAGAATTACAATATTAGCAAATATTACATAGATATTATTAAAATATTCAATTATATATGTAAAAAATGCTATTAGTTTTGGGGGGGGTGAATCTTTATCGCAATACATTCGTATGTTATATAACATATATTCGGGGGGGGGTAATTCCGAAATAATGTTTAATTTCGTATAGCATTTCAAAAATAAATAAATAGTATTTAAACCTAATCTCAATAATTAGCTGTCTTAAATGTCTTCCGAAAATAAAATATACCCCTCATTCGTCATTCAAAGTTCAATAGAGTCGTATCTGCATGACATTTCAACCAAAAGCAAATCTATTCTTTGGATAATTATTGTTGCAATTGTAGCAGCCATAGCAATACTACCTATAATCTATGTTGATGTTACGGTTCAAACATCGGGGTTGATTCAGGCAAGTATCGAAAAGCAACCGATAATATCCTCCCTTAGCGGAAAGATAATCTATACCAATCTTAGAAACGATTCAAAAGTGCTGGCTGGGGATACTTTGCTAGTACTTGATACCCTACCAATAGAATCAAGTATCAGATCTCTTGAGTATAAGATGAAGGAGGATTTACTCTTCATCGAGGATTTAGATACACTTTTAAAACTAGATTTAGGTAAACATAATAGCTGTAAGGGATGTGTGGCTACCCCAAAGTATAGAGTTGAACTTGATAATTTTTCAAGACAGCTTATAACATCAAAAAGAAGGATAGAGAGGTTTAGGGTTGAGCATGACAGGAATACGTTACTATACAAGCAAAAGGTTATTTCTAAGGTTGACTATGAGTCGAGCCAATTCAACCTAAATAACGAGCAGCTGCAGTATAACCAGCTGTTAAGCCAGCAAATAGCTGATTGGCAGAGCCGATTAACAGGGCTAAAGGAAGAAATGCAGAAGGTGGAGGCTAATCTAAACAATTCTTACGCAGAACTTTCCAAACATTTTATTATTTCCCCATTAAAAGGCACAATACAACAGAGCAATGAGCTACAGGTTGGCAATAATGTTTATCCCAATCAGAATATTGCTGAGCTATCGCCCGACTGCGAATTGATAGCAATTTGCTATGTAAAACCCGAGGATATTGGGTATATTAAAGCTGAACAAGAGGTTAAGCTACAGGTTGCTGCCTATAGCTATAACCAATGGGGCTTTCTACCTGCAAAAATTGAGGAAGTATCGGACGATATACTGATGGATAATAGTAATAACGCTTACTTTAGAGTAAAATGTAAACTTTCAAGTAACTACCTATCCCTAAAGAATGGCTACAAGGGTTATATTAAAAAGGGGATGACCGTTTCCTCAAGGATAATCGTAACGGAACGATCCTTATACAATCTTCTTTTTGATAAAGCCGATAATTGGTTTAATCCCTATACCAAAACTCAACGAACGGAATAGACTGTGAAGATAAAACAACGCGATATTACTGATTGTGGGGCAGCCTGTTTGGCTTCGGTTGCCGCTCACTATAAGCTGAACCTACCCATTGCGAAGATCAGGCAAATGGCCAGTACCGATAAAAAGGGTACAAATGTTCTGGGGATGATTGAGGCCGCTCAGAAAATGGGTTTCCATGCCAAGGGGGTTAAAGGCGAATGGGAGAGTTTGTTTAAAATCCCAATGCCGACCATTGCACATGTTATTGTAAAGGAGGTACTTCATCATTTTGTAGTTCTGATAAAAGCAACAAAGGATTACATAGAGGTAATGGATCCTGCCGATGGCAATTATCATAAAATTCCACACGAAGATTTCAAAAAATCATGGACAGGGGTTCTTATCCTTATTGCACCCAATGATGGCTTTCAGCCAAAATCCGAAAAGGTATCTGTCTCTATTCGGTTCTGGCAGCTAATAAAGCCTCATAAGGGGGTTTTGGTTCAAGCCCTAATCGGCGCAGTTCTGTTCTCCATTCTAGGGCTTACCACATCTATATACGTGGGCAAAATCGTTGATTATGTTATACCAAGCGGAAACCTTAACCTGCTCAACCTGCTTGGCGTTGCAATGCTTTTTATAATCTTAATTAGGGTTATACTTAGTACGCTCCAATCAATCTTTGTTTTAAAGGTTGGTCAAAGAATTGACGCAACCCTCATTTTAGGTTACTATCAGCATCTGCTGAAGCTGCCCCAGTCGTTTTTCGATAGCATGAGGGTGGGCGAGATTATATCGAGGATTAACGATGCGGTTAAAATCCGACTCTTCATAAACGATGTAACCGTAAATCTCATCGTCAATATCATGATTCTGGTGGTATCCTTTGTGCTTATGTTCACCTTTTACTGGAAGCTTGCAGCGGTAATGCTTATCGTTATCCCGCTTTACGCAATTACCTATTTTATCCTAAATAGGCTGAACAAAAAGGTTCAGCGGAAGATAATGGAGAACTCGGCAGAGCTGGAATCGCATCTGGTTGAGTCGCTTAACGCTGTGGCAACCATTAAACGATTTGGACTGGAGGGTTTCTCTAACCTGAAAACCGAGGTAAGGTTTGTATCGCTGCTTAAAATCATATACAAATCGGGGGTTAATGGCATTTTCTCATCGGCTTCAACCGGGTTAATCTCGCAGGTAATAACCATTGTACTACTTTGGGTTGGTGCTGGTTTTGTGCTGGAGAGCACAATAACCCCTGGCGAGCTGCTCTCGTTCTACTCGGTAATCGGTTACTTTACAAGCCCTGTATCGGGGATCATCGGATTCAACAAGACCTATCAGGATGCTAAAATTGCAGCTGACCGCCTGTTCGAAATATTTGATCTGGAGATTGAGGATGAATCCAATAAGATTCAGCTAAAGGGGGAGCATATCGGCGACATCCGTTTTCAGAATGTGGATTTTAGGTATGGAACAAGGGTTGAGGTATTTAAAAGTTTAAATCTTAATATTCAGGCTGGGAAAGTTACAGCGGTGGTGGGCGAAAGCGGATCGGGAAAAACTACGCTAATCTCCATTTTACAGAATATCTACCCAATTCAAAATGGTAATATTTACCTTGGTAGCTATGATATTCGCTACTTCACCAACGTTTCGCTACGTGAAAAGGTAGTAGTTGTCCCCCAGAATATTGACCTTTTTGCTGGTAATATCATCGATAATATTGCGGTAGGTGAGTTCACCCCCGATATGGAGCGCATTATGGATATATGCAATCAGCTGGGGATGACCGAATTTATCGAGCACCTACCCAATCGGTTCAATACATACATCGGCGAGCATGGTACAACCCTTTCGGGGGGACAACGGCAGCGCATTGCCATTGCCCGTGCGCTTTACCGTAACCCCGAAATACTAATACTCGATGAGGCAACCTCCTCGCTCGACTCCATTGCCGAGGGTTACGTGCAACGAACGGTTAAGCTGATGCGGGCGAAAGGGAAAACGGTTATCGTAATTGCCCACAGGCTATCCACGGTAGCACTTGCCGATCATATTGTTGTGCTTGATAATGGCGAAGTGGCGGAGCAGGGAACGTTTAATGAGCTGACCTCAAGCAAGGGTCTCTTCTGTAAAATGTGGCAGCACCAAACATTAGAAAGTCAATTTGTTTAACCAATAGTAAAAGGGAATGAAAATCTTTGAATACATCGACAGAATTAGCTTAATGCACAAGTTGATTAGCGAGCATAGAACAGGTTCTCCTGATGATTTTGCTGTAAGACTTGGAATAAAGCGAGCACGCCTTTACGAACTTGTTGATGAACTAAAATCCTATGGAGCACCAATTCTGTACTCCAAGAGTGAGAGATCATTCTACTATGAGCAACCCTACGATATCAGGTTGATATGTATTATGCAACCAATGAACAAAAAAGAGTATATAGAAAGTAATGGAGGAAATTTTTTTCCATCGTCCATTTTTTATGGACGCAACTACCCTACTTTAGCATTTGTAACGTTACAGTGCTAAAGCCCTCGGCAGTATAAAGAATGGGGGTATGCCTTTGATTAAAAATGTTTTAATACATTTGTTATGGAACTTGAAAGAATGAATTTGACTGAACTTTCTTTTGAAGAGAAGAAAGAAAAAAATGGAGGTAATATCTGGATCGAAGCAGGTGCATTATTTGTAGCCGTTGAGGCTGGTTTATATGCATTAGGAAAAGATTTAGGTAGAACTTTTAAGAAATTAGGTTGGTAAATCTAAAAAAAATGTTTTAATTATTAACTGTTGAAAAAATAGAAATTATGGAATTACAAGAATTAACGAAGTCAGAAATGATAGAAACAGCAGGTGGTAAGAAAGAATGGATATTTGCATTAAGTCCATTTATTTCTTTTCCTTTAGCCCTTGGAATTTGGGTTGGATATAATGAATAGTAGATAGTAATGAGGCTGTCCAAAAAATCCTAGACAGCCTCATTATTTAATTACACAAACGAAAAACAATATTTATCATTTATAATGAAAAGCCGTACTTCAGTTTTATTTACGATGATATTAGTGATGATTGTATCATTATTTCTAGTAAACGAAAAAATTCCAAAATACATTCTAATAGCATTATGTATATACTATTTCTCAATGGAGTTATACTTGAAAATAAAAGAATAATGTGATTAACTTATTTGTTCGTTATATAGGTTCTAAAAGGACATCGTTGACAATAGTCTTTGGATAAGAGATAAATCTTGAAATGGTTACTAAAGAGATCTGATGCCGCTTGGTTTGCGTAGAGTTTGAGAATGGGAGAAAGGGATTTTGATTTAAGACATTGGTATAAAGCGGGTACGCCTTTACGAATCGAGATACCTTCTTTGTAATTTATTTTTAGATTATATTGATGGAATATTTTCTTTTATTTTTAAAACGCCCTTCCTTAAACAATGATCAGAAAAAGGTAGAGTGGCGACATATTTTTATAATACTATTTTCATTCTATTTAGTAATGTTACCTATTGGTTTCTTTATTAAATTAATGAATTCTTTTTTTAATATTTCCCAGAAACATTTAAGTTTTGATATACTGCATAAAATATTGTTGGCAGTGGTGATAGCACCTATCGTAGAGGAATTACTTTTCAGAATATTATTAGTAATAAATAAAAGAAACTTAATTATTTTTTCATTTACCTCGCTCATTTTAAGTGCTTACAGTTTGTTAAAGGCACACTATTATTATAGTGTTATATTACTCATTTTATCGATACTAGCGGTTACCTTTTCAACAAAAGAAATTGGGATTAGAAACATGACAACAAAATATTATTCAATTTATTTCTACGCAATAGCAATATTTTTTGGCTTTGTGCATTTCACAAACTATGATGGCATATCAGGCTTTTTGTATTTATGGATACCATTCTTAGTACTACCACAGTTTTTAATGGGTGTTTTTTTGGGATATGTAAGATTAAGTTTTGGGATTATCTATTCAATTCTAGTTCATTCAGTTATTAATTTAATAGCTATTGGTTCGTTGTAAAATCAAGATTATTATTGAATTTTAAGAGAATTATAATCTTGAAAATAATTTATCCCCGTTCATACTGAGACTTTCGTCCTCGATGAATTTGCAGCAAGGCTTGGCATTAGCCTTACCCGAGTTTACGAGGTTATTGATGAGCTTAAATCGCATGGGGCACCAATACAATACTCAAAGTGTAGTAATACATTCTATTATGAGCATTTATTCGACATAAGGCTATACTGCATAATGCAGCCATTGGGTAATGAGGAGCAGGTTGGATGCAATGGTGGAAGTTTTTTACTTCAGTTCTTTTTTGGACGCTGGGAAGTTACTTTAGCATTGTAAATAGTAGTTAGTTTTGTTTAACATTTAATTATTTTCAATATGACAACTTATGAAATTGTTATTTTTATTGTAAAATATTTGGTCTGTATAGGATTATTATATTTCACAATAAAGTCAAAAAAAACAGAACGCTTATATAAAGCGATTATCGTAACTTTTGTGACTTTTAGTATTGTTGTAATACTAAACTTACTATTTTCATTTTTAAAGAATAGTTTTGAAAGCAAGTCTCCTTTCTATTTTATAAATTTTATTGATTTTATATCAATCGTTTTAATAATAAACTTATTTCTCTATAAAAAGAAAACATAAATATTATAAGCAGGGTATTCATAATCCCTTTAAATTTAGGGTAACTAATACTTTTATGAATATGAATGAAATTGAATTGAAAAGACTGAATTTAGTTGAATTGAATTCAACTTATTTACACGAAACTAATGGTGGTCTTGTCTGGTATGCTGCACTTGTAGCAGCAGGTCTTTACATAGTATATGAGACTGCTGGTAATCCAGTATCATCATATAATTCTTTTATGGCAGGATGGAATGCTGCTTGATTAAAAATGTAAAATTATTTATTATGGAGCTTAAGGAATTAACATTTAGCGAACAAGTTGAAATTAATGGAGGTTCAGAAGCCTCTGATGCTTTTTGGTATTACATTGGATATGTTGCACATTCAACTTGGAAATTTTTAAAGGAAGGTAACTATTTAGGTAGTTGTACAGCCTAGTATTCAATGATTTGGTTATTCCCAGTTAGCGCATTTTTGCAAATACATGCTATAGTTGTAATCGTATTAAACAGCCGAAAAGAGTAAAAACCTAGCCGTAGGCTGGGTTTTATTCTTAACAAAGAAATAAAAACATGTTGGTATAATGGCACGGTTTTCAAGTCCTCCTAACTTACAGTCCTCGCTTTAAAACTAACAAAAACACCCGATGATTTTGCTGTAAGACTTTGAATAAAACGAGCACGTCTTTACGAACTTATCGATGAGCTAAAATCCTACAGACACCAATCCTTTACTCCAAGATCGAGAAATCATTCTACTATGAGCAGCCCTATGATATCCGGTTGATATGCATTATGCAGCCATTAAGCAAAAAAGAGTATTTGGAAAGTAATGGTGGAAGTTTTTTTCCACCGTCCATTTTTTATGGACGGTGCGCAGCTAAATAATCAAATATATATCATGCTATTTGATATATTTGATTTCAATGTCGTTTACTTAAGCATGGAAATAGGAACTCTTAATAACCACTCCCCAGCTTACCCTGCCTACCTGCCGGCAGGGTAAGCTGGGGAGTGGTGGTCAGCCACTAACTTGGGCTTTATTCCAGAAAGTCTTAAAAACATGTGGCAAAAGCCAAAAAATCATTCCCCATTTAATTATTAATGTATTGATAATCAAATAACAATTCTTACGTAAACGACATTGAATGTTAATCTGAGATTGGGTAATCCACAAGCGAGTTCCATGATTAAGTCATAGAGCCTCAGTTTGTGGCAAAGTAAACGATCTTTGGCAATACGACAACGTTTGACTCCACAAATGGCGTGCTCTACAAGTGGCCTTAAGCGGGAAATATCTTGGTTTTGTTATTTCTGTTCTTGTGCCAACGCTTTTCCTCTCAGAATGAATAGAATTTGAAACTTATAAATTCGAAGCACCTGTGTAAATCTGATTCATCAGTGTCATTCGTGTTCGATTATCTTACCAGCTTCCCCCAGCACCGCCACCGCCAAAACTTCCGCCGCCACCGCCGCCGAAGCCTCCTCCACCGAATCCACCTGAACCTGAAGAAAATCCTCCGAAACCTCCACTTCGGCTATACAGTTTGTTACCAATTATAAAACTAACCAGAATGCTAAAATACGTTGTTGGATTGCAATAATCAGTTCAATTGTCATTCAATGATTTAATTGTATATTTGACCATAAAATATGAAATGAGTAACAATAACATAAATATTGACCTAGATAAAGTTGTAAAACATTGGATTGAAACTTCTGATGAGGATTTTCAGACAATGCTTAGTTTATATGATTCAAAATCATACGGATGGGCATTGTTTTTGGGTCATATTTCTGTTGAAAAATTGCTCAAAGCTGTTTATGTGGCTAAGCACAAGAAGCATGCTCCTTTTCTTCACAATCTCTACAGGTTAGCAGAACTTAGTGAAATGAAGATGACAGACGAAAATTCAGATTGGCTCGATAAAATAACCTCTTTTAACCTTAATGCAAGATATGATGATTATAAAAGAGAATTTTATAAATTGTGTACCGCAGACTTTACAAAAGAATGGATTGATAAAATTACAGTGATTAGAATATGGATAAAGCAGATGCTATAAAAATTGCTCAAAGGTATGCAGGTGTTGTAAAAGCAAACTATAATGATATTAGAATAATTCTTTTTGGCTCCTATGCTAAAGGGAATTACCATCAAGATAGTGATATTGATATTGCAATTGTTTTGAAAGATTATAATAATTTAATTGACATACAATTAGAATTGATGAGGTTAAGGCGACAAATTGATAGCCGGATTGAACCCCACCCTTTTAGGGAAAGAGATTTTGAACTTTCAAATCCTATTGTTTATGAAATACTTAAATATGGTCAAGAAATAAGTATTACATAAAAGTGGAGAGAATGTTGTCGAATTAAGTATCTGTGTAAATCCGTATCATCAGCGTCATTCGTGTTCGATCATCCTATACTACCAGCTTCCGCCAGCTCCTCCTCCGCCAAAACTTCCGCCGCCACCGCCGCCGAAGCCACCGCCAAACCCGCCTGAACCTGAAGAAAATCCTCCGAAACCTCCACTTCGGCTACCGCTCGAAAGCATTCCAAGTGCCAACCAGAATGGAAGACTACTACCACCCATCGTTTTTCCTCGATTATTAGAGTTCCCTCTAAAAATTAATGAAAGAACAATAACAATAATGATAATAATAATTGCACTTCCACCACCTGATGATTTTTTGCGCTTACCATACTGTTCGGCTGTAAATTTACCCTTAGCAAGGTTTATTATGGTATTTGTCGCTGCATCGAGACCTTGGTAGAATTGATTCTGCTTAAAGAATGGAATCATTTCGAGATCAACAATATGATTGGCAGTAATATCGGGAATAACATCCTCCAAACCATAACCGATTGCAATAAAGGCTTCGCCTTTCTCCCTGCCCGATTTAGGTTTAACAAGAATCAATGCTCCGTTGTTTTTGTCTTTTTGCCCGATTTTCCATTGTTCGGCAAGGCGAAAGGCGTAATCAGATTTATCGTAACCAAGCAAATCGTTAACAATAACAATATATATTTGAGTTGAGGTAGTATCGTTATAGGTACGTAATTTTGATTCAAGGCTTGAAACCTCATCCTGACCTAACAACCCAACAAAATCGTTAACCAAACGAGGTGGATCCATTGGCTTCGGTAACTCCTGAGCAAAAAGAATCGATGATGATAGAACAAGAACCGATAGTAAGAGTGTTTTTAGTATTTTCATGGCTATTGGAGTTTTATTTACCGAATGAGATTTCGTCTGACAGCTCGTTTACATCATTTTTTTGGTAGGGGAAATGCGCTTTTAGCTTTTCTCCTGCCATTAGGATACCTTTCACTAAGCCTTCGGTTTGATTGCCTGCTTTGAACTGCTCAATTACAGCTTCTTTTACCGACTCCCAGAAGTTCTCAGGAACCTTTGCGTTTATACCTGCATCGCCAAGTATTGCAAACTGATGATCTTCAAGCGAGAGATAGAATAGTACACCATTGCGAAGTTCAGTCTTGTGCATTTTTAGCATGGCGAAAATATCAACAGCCCTATCGAGAACATTTTTCTTACAACTCTTTTCGATATGAACTCTTATCTCCCCTGATGTATCGTATTCAGCCTGCTTAATAGCTTCAACTATTCGCTTTTGCTGTTCCTTGGTAAAATAATCGACTGGTCGCATGGATTTTTATTATTAGTTGATTGTAGCTTTGTTCAATTTAATTCTATAAAAATAACAAATAGCAAGCAATAAATGGTTCTTTACTGCTTGCCATTGTCTATTTAACTCGACTTTCTTTATTTATCAAAGCTAACCTTTGGTGCTTTTTCAGCACCGGCTTCAGCTTCGAAGTAAACTTTCTTTTCGAAACCGAACATGCTAGCCCAAATGTTTTTTGGGAATTGACGGATAAAGGTATTGTACTCTTGTGATAGATCATTGAATCTTTTGCGTTCAACGGCAATTCTATTCTCAGTTCCCTCTAGTTGAGCCTGTAGGTCTAAGAAATTCTGATTAGCCTTTAGGTTGGGGTATTGCTCAACAACCATCATCAGTCTCGATAGAGTGCTGCTAAGTTCTCCCTGAGCAGATTGGAATTGTTGAAGGCTTTCCTTATTAAGATTTTCAGGTGATATTTTTACCTGAGTAGCTTTTGACCTTGCTTCGATAACATCAGTCAACGTTTTTTGCTCAAAATCGGCATACCCCTTTACTGTACTAACGAGGTTAGGGATTAGATCACTACGACGTTGATAAACGTTTTCAACATTTCCCCATTGCCCTTTAACGGCTTCATCTTTCTGAACCATCTTATTGTATGAGCCGCTAATCGAAGAGTAAATAATAATCACCACAAGAATGATAGCTCCAATAACAATCCACTTTTTCATATTAGTCTTATTTAGTTATCAAATATAACAGGTATTTCTCAAATAGCGTGCAAAAATCATTTTTAACATAATTGGGACACGGTGTCATCTTTTTCCCCCGAATTATTATAATTTTGTAATCTAAATTAGACTGAAAAACATCAATATAATTATGAGCAAAGAAGAATTTCACAAGTTAATTCTACAAGGAATTCCTGATGTATTACCTGCTGCAAAGGCATGGGATTCAAGCGTTAACCACGCTCCTAAGCGTAAACAAATATTATCATTAGAAGAGAAAAGGCTAGCTTTAAGGAATGCCCTTCGATATTTTCCCGCAAAGCACCATGCCGTTTTGGCAGAGGAATTTGCGCATGAATTGAATGAATACGGAAGGATTTACATGTATCGTTTCCGTCCTGATTATAAGATTTATGCTCGAAGCATAAACGATTTTCCATATAAATCGGTGCAAGCAGGGTCAATTATGTTGATGCTTAGCAATAATCTCGATTATGCAGTTGCTCAACACCCCCACGAACTAATAACCTATGGAGGTAATGGTGCCGTATTCCAAAACTGGGCTCAATACCTGCTTACCATGAAGTATCTTGCCGAAATGACCGATGAGCAAACCCTTGCTCTTTATTCAGGTCATCCCATGGGTCTTTTCCCTTCACATAAAGATGCTCCAAGGGTTATTGTTACCAATGGTATGATGATCCCTAACTATTCAAGCAAGGATGATTGGGAGAAATTTAATGCGCTAGGAGTTACTCAATATGGCCAAATGACTGCTGGTTCGTTCATGTACATTGGTCCCCAGGGGATTGTTCATGGAACAACCATAACCGTGATGAATGCAGGCAGAATGAGGATGAAGGCAGGGGAAACCGACCTTCGGGGTAAAATTTTTATTTCATCAGGATTGGGCGGAATGTCGGGTGCTCAGCCTAAGGCCGCAGTTATCGCAGGAATGATTGGAATAATTGCCGAAGTAAATCCGAAGGTAATTCATACAAGACATAGTCAGGGTTGGGTTGATGAGGTTTTCGAAAACCTCGATGAGATGATGCCTCGTATTCGCAAAGCAGTTTCCAATAAAGAGGCTGTATCATTAGCATATCATGGAAACATTGTTGATTTGTGGGAGAGATTGGTAATTGAAAAGATATTTATCGATTTAGGTAGCGATCAAACATCACTTCATAATCCTTTTGCTGGTGGTTACTACCCTGCCGGATTAAGCTTTGAGGAATCGAACAGGATGATGGCTGAAAATCCCAATCTCTTCAAGGATAAGGTTTATGAAAGTTTACGCCGACATGTCAAGGCCATCAATGGGATGGTTGAGCAGGGCATGTACTTCTTCGATTATGGCAATGCCTTCCTCTTGGAGAGTAGCCGTGCGGGAGCCGATGTTCTAAAACCCAATGGTGATTTCAAATACCCATCGTATGTGCAGGATATTATGGGCCCATTATTCTTCGACTACGGATTTGGTCCTTTCCGTTGGGTGTGTACCTCATCCGACCCAAAGGATTTGGAGATAACCGATAAGATTGCTGCCGATGTTCTTGATAAAATTGCTCGAACAGCACCTAGCGATATTACTAATCAGCTGAATGATAATATTCACTGGATTAAAGAGGCTCAAAAGAATAAGCTCGTTGTAGGTTCTCAGGCTCGGATTCTATATGCCGATTCCGAGGGAAGAATCAAGATTGCAGAGGCATTTAATAAGGCAATTAAGGATGGTAAAGTATCTGCACCAATCGTTCTTGGTCGTGATCATCACGATGTATCCGGAACAGATTCTCCTTATCGTGAAACATCCAATATTTATGATGGTTCACGTTACACTGCCGATATGGCAATTCATAACGTTATTGGTGATTCGTTCCGTGGTGCAACTTGGGTATCAATACACAATGGTGGTGGAGTAGGATGGGGCGAAGTAATTAACGGCGGATTTGGAATGACCCTCGATGGCTCAGCCGATGCTGACCGTAGGATAAGGCAGATGCTTCTTTGGGATGTGAACAATGGAATTGCACGTCGTAGCTGGGCGCGTAATAGCGGTGCTATAACTGCTATACAGCGTGAAATGGAGCGTACACCATTACTGAAAGTTACAATTCCAAACATAGCCGATGATACTATTATCAGCGGTGCTATAAAGGAATGAGTAAGTTAGGCATTTTAATAATGAATGATGCCAGCGGCATCAAATGTTTGTAGAAAGACATTGTTGCGATTAGAGTTTATTCGACCCCGGCAGGGGTCGAATATCCTAATCATGCAAGTTGCTGTAAACATTCAAACCCTCTGGGTTTGGTAGAATTCTTATAATATAACATACGCCTAACTCAAAGGAATAATTCTAATCAACCATGAAGCATTCAACGGTTGAGCGCTTCATGGTTAACTTTAACTTTAAAGCCATGAGAAAGATTACTAAGGCATTATTAATATTGATGGTTTTCATTCCCATTGCATTTTCTTCGTGCGAGAAATTTACAGGCGATACGGATTCAATATCAGGGGCTTGGAGGTGTGTGGAGGAATCGGGAGCGATTAACCCTAGACAATATTCAGTAACCATTTATAGGGCTGGAGCAGGTTTTGATTCAACCTATTTTGTGATTAATAATTTTCATAATATTGGTAATGAAGTTGATACGTATGTTCAACTAATAGACACTGTGATTACAATTAGGGATATTAATGGTTATAATGCTGCAGGAGAAGGGCATGTGAGTAGAGATTTCAAATCGATAGATTGGAATTATAGTATATCAGGGGAGTATGTGAGGGCTTTATACTTTAAAAGATGAAGAAGTTAATAAAGAAACCATAGTCCTCATTGGGAATAGCAAACGAATTAAATCATTCGTAACTATTCATATCAACGTTTAAATTTAAGTAGTCGTAACTACTTTATAAATTCAATAAATACAAGTATTGCGGAGGTTTTTTTAGGTGCTTTAAAATTACCACATTGCCTTTTTAATTTGAAATTCCTAGCGTACTAGGAATACTTTTTGCTTCTTAGAAGTACTATTTCTGCTTTGAAAAGTAACTTCCATTGTTAAGCATTACCAAGGTGCAATCGAAAATGGGATCGATACCATTCGCACGAGCGAGCTTAATTAGCTCCCCATTCTCAGTTCCAGGATTAAAGATAATTCGTTTTGGTTTTAGTGATATGAAATAATCTAAATACTCGCGCTGTCGCTCTGCATTTAGGTAAAGGGTTATGGTATGGATGTCATTTAATTTAGGCTTATCAACGAGAATAGGAATTCCGTCAACCTCTCCTAGCTTTACTCCAATGGCTACAACATCAACTTTATGTTTAACCAAGCTTTTTATAGCCAGGTATGAAAAACGTTGGGGATTTGTACTAGCACCAATCACTAAAGTTTTAGGACTCATGTTGATATTGGTTAATCGGTAAATTAAGCCCTAAAGATAAGAAATTTGGATTATTCTAACTGGTTTCCTTTTCAAGAAGAACAGTTGCATAGGCAGCAATACCCTCTTCTTTCCCAACAAAGCCAAGATTTTCGGTGGTGGTCGCCTTTATGGATATATCTTCAACAGGAATTTCTAGTACATTGGCGAGGACTTTTTGCATTACAGGTATTATATCCTTGATTTTTGGCTTTTGGAGGCACACCGTTGAATCGATATTCCCGATTTGGTACCCTTTAGATTTAACGATATCAAGGGTTTTCTTTAGTAAAACTTTGCTATCAATCCCTTTAAGGGATTGATTGGTATCGGGGAAATGAATTCCAATATCCCTAAGATTTGCAGCACCTAGCATTGCATCGCAAATGGCATGGATAAGAACATCGCCATCGGAATGACCCACCGAACCCTTGGTGTGCTCAACAAGTATCCCTCCAAGCCAAAGCGTGTAACCCTCTTCGAGTTTATGTACATCATAACCAAAGCCAACCCTAATTTTCATGGTTTTATGCCTTTTATATACTCTTTAATCAATGTTGTTTACTTAAGGATTTTGCAATTGAAACTTTCAGGTCTTCCGACTCTGAAAGGTCAATCAAGTTGGTTAACCTGACAGAGTTCGTAGAACCTGTCAGCGTTTTATCAACATTAAGTAAACTACATTGCCTCTTTAATTGTTATTCTGTTTCGACTTTTTATTCTGGGTTTCAGCATCAAAATCGAATGACAAAGTGAATCTAACCGTATTTGCCATCGGGTTATTCTGCCCTGCTTGTGGAATCAGATAAGCAAAATCGAGGGTGAAAACGTTATACTTAAGCCCTGCTCCCAGGGTATAGTATTTTCTGTTTCCCTTAGTTTTAGCCTCGGTAAAGTAACCTCCGCGGAGAGCAAACTGCTTGGAGTATAAATACTCGAAGCCCAACGCATAGCTAATTTCACGAAGTTCTTCTTTCGCTCCCCCTGGAGCATCGTTGAAGGATTGAAGCATACCTTCGCCGATTGAAACATTCGGATTCTTGCCTAAAATGATTTCGTTCGTTGTACGGTCATAAATTGGCGGAGTTGGAACGAGGAGTTTGTTGGCATCCATAACGAATGAAAACGAGTTAAACTGATCGTAATCAATCGAAAAGCGTCCGCCTAACCTTAGGTTAATAGGAATAAAATCTTTGATAGCATCAGCGTTATAGGAGATTTTCGATCCTATATTTGAAATTACCAAGCCGAATGCTGCCTGTGCCTTCTTGTTATCAATGGTCAATGGTTGCTCGTAATAAACGGAAATATCCGCTGCAAAGGCATTCCCTGCTGTTGATGATGATTGGGCTTGATTAGAGTATCCACCAGTAAGATCCGACCGAATGTAACGGAATGCAATACCCCCCGAAACCAAATCGGCAAATTTTCTTGAGTAACCGATATCAACTGCTAGCTCGTTGGGGTTATGCTTTGATGTTTGAATTCCACCCTCATTTGTGAAGATAATTTCTCCCATGGAGAAATAGAGTAAAGAGCCGCTGACAACCTGCTCCTTGTCAATTCTTCTAAACGTGGTTAAATAGTGGAGGTTAATGTCGTTAACCAGCTTCCTTAGCCATGGTGTATAGGAGTACGACACCCCCCATTTTTTATTGAGGAATGGGTATTTTGCTAGATTCCAATGCTGTGAATTCGCATCAGGGGTTGTTGCTGCACCAGCATCGCCCATGCTTGCCGATCGGGAATCGGGGGCTATGGTTAGGAACGGAACGGCAACCCTCAATGCGTTAAACCCTCCTGAAAGAATCGTATCACTAACTCCCTGTGCGGTAGAGTTAATAGTATGTAACAATAAAAACAGTAAAGTTAAAATGCTGATTTTAAGATATTTAAGCATAATTTAGTTTTTCAAATTTAGAGTTGACAAATTTAATGAAATGATTGATATGATGTGAACGAACAAAAATAGATTTAATTATTTAAGGATAACCAATTTTTGTTGTTGCTCTGCCGATTTTCCATTCGAAGTGCTGATTCTCAACCTGTAGAAGTAAACACCACGTCCTATCCTATCCCCATAATCATCCTTCCCATCCCAATGAATGGGACCAATTCTAAATCCATTAGCGGTTAATTCTTGATATTTTATTGTCTTTACCAATTTCCCTGAAATGCTATAAATTTGAATGAGGACATCAAGGTTGGTAAAGGGTTGGTTGTGCTCGAAGTAGAAAGCGGTGTTCTCGGTAAATGGGTTAGGAAAGTTCAAAAGGTGGCTAATGCTAAGCTTGCTATCGCTTGTCACAACGAATGCGATCTCATTCTCAGAGCTGTTGTTGAACGCGTCCCAAGCCTTTACTTTTAAACTATTTTGTCCAACATTAAGGTTAGCCAGTTGCAGTTCAGCTCTACCGCTTCGGTAGCTATCCTTATCGGCTTTATAGTAATCGTTGAGAATAACACTCCTTTCATTATCGCCCGAAATGGTTGCGATTAAATCGTGCCCAATGCCTGTGCCCGTTGTATTGATTCCGCTACTATCGGTTAGCTGAACAATCAGCTTTGGATTAGAATTTGACACTCCCCCCGAAACAAATTTTGTATCATTCAGATAGACATTAATGGTTGGCCCCATGTCATCAAGAATGGGGTTGTTGCTTATACTGCCGATAAGAATAGACTGATTGTAGCCTGCCCCTGTTTCTATCCCGTTAGAGGCAAAAAGGCTAATACGTCCTGTACCAACCTTATAGTTAATATCCTTAGGGATAATGCAGGTTATAGCGAAATTTCCATTATTTATGGTTGCTACACCTTTATATATTATGTTTTCTCGAACAGTAAAGGTCATTGGCGAACCCTCCCCATCATTGTCGAGCGTTTTGAGCGTTTTCTCTTTATCGAAAAGCACAACTGATGCGCTGCCATTAAAATTGGTGGCATCTGACCCATCATGGCTAATAACCTTTCCGCTAATTCTGAGTTTGCTCAGCGCTTTCAACGTATCGGTAAATGCTGCAATGGAGGTATTGTTCACATGCGTTACCGAAACGCTAAGATTTGGGTATTTTAGCATCAGCGCAGGATCTCCAAGAAGCATGAAATTTCTTCGGTTGTAGCCTGTTCCTGAGCTATTCTTTGTTTTTCTTATAATATCGCCCAGTCGATAGTAACGTTCACTCAATGATTTTGAATGGCTTTTGGTGATTACCCTCTCGGAAAAAACGGAATGAATAAACTGTTCGTTTAGGGTAAAGTTGGGTGCTGCGTAAACCAAGCGAGTGGTTGATAACAGCCCAATGCCTCCACCGTTGGGGGTTAATAGAATCATCTCTCCCGTAGATGTAAGATTGTAATCATCAAAACGGCTAAATTCACAGGTAGCGGTAACAAAGAGTGGTAATTTTTGGAAATTCCTCCACGATCTTACATCATCAAGCATCAAAACCTTCTCGTGCGAAAGCCATTGCTCGTTCCCATGCCCTGTATAGTTTACTATCAATGCGCCACTATTCATCCTGTTATTAATGGCATTTGTTACATCAGGGTACCGATTCCCTGTTGGTGAGGATTGTTGGAGATACGCATCGAAGAATATTTTTTGAGTATTATAAATGGTATGGTTAGCTTTGACATAGTTTGCAAGTATGTTTGCTTGTTCCATATGCAAATTTCCATCCTCATCGTCGCCTATAAAGCAGAGCTGATTATTCCAATCGCCTAACGAAGACTGATTGTAGTATTGTTTTATTTTATTGATAACCGTAGCTGCTTGTTCTGCTGAAGATACCGGAAGCCTTCCTATGCCAATATCTAACCCGCCATCCGCCTCACCCTCGGTATTCCCTAACAATCCAAAAAAATCATCGCTTACAAATGAGCTGCTTTTGTTAATCGATTCTCTTGACTGATACGTGGGAATAAAATTCGTATTTGTTTTCGAATCGATTATATTGTTATACGAGCCATCGCCAAAAAGAAGTAGATAGTGGATAGAATCATTTATGCTTTGACGATTATAGAACATCCTCATTAGGTTTCTTATGGCTGAAACATCTCGGTTACCAGATGAGAATTCATTATAAACCTGCTCTGTAGTTACCAAATTAACTGTCAACCCATCGGTTGTTCGATGTAAATCGGCTAGCTCATTGGCTTGATTTAAAAATAAAGGGTGAGCAATAATAACCATTTTGGCAAGGGGTAGCCCATGTAGGTTTTGGTTTGGCACATCGCCTACTAAACTAACCGAGTATGCTTTATCGGCTTCAAAAGCAATAAATTGCCTCAGTGTATCGGTTGGTAGTGTGAAGCTTGCAGCACCGCCGCTTACTGCATTTATTATTCTTCGAGGGTAATGAATATTCGATACATCCCAAATATTCAGGCTGCTTGGTACATTCTGAATATTGAATTGAGAAATTTTTCCTATACCTTTCGATTTGTAATCACGAAAAAAGAGTTGCTTTCCTTGGTAGCTGAGCAATTGACGTGAATTTACGCAAATGTAATCGAGCCAACCATTTGCGGCCGAACTTGGTTTATTAAATGTTAAGGCAATTGAGAGGTTTCCGCTAGGCGTGGCAATTGAGTATGATTGTTCACCAGCTTTTATGAAATCACTTTCTTCGTCACCTATATTAACGCTACCCAGCGATATATTTCCAATAGTCGAATTGTTAACCGATATAGCGTAGCTGCTATTCAAGGATGAGCGTGAGCTAACCCTTACCCTAATTTTTGTTAAGCCTGCAGGCTCATGGTTATTCAATTTGGTATCGAAGTTTTGGGTTGTGTAAATATCAAATGACTCACCCCACCAATCGCGACCTGATTTAATTAGGTTAGTATCGTTTTTCTCGAAAGCGATTAGCTCATCGTAGGCGTTTGTTTGGTAGGTCGATGGGCTTGCTGTACTCTGGATATCAGGAATTCGAATGGGCGATAAGTTGTCAGTAGTAATAAAGTAATGTATGCTCTTCGAGTAGGGATGAATCTCGTGCTTGAAGAAGGTGTTCACCTCTTCGTATGTCCATGTTAATGGCCCCTCGGCAAAGAACAGGATATAATCGCCTTGGTTAAATATTCCATCGCCTCCGGTTTCTAGGTAAATTGGAATTTGTTCAAGATCATCGGGGGCTGAAACGTTATTCATTAATGGTAACGTCCTTCCTCCATTTCCCCAAACGCTAACATTGGCTAGATTTGATAGCCCATAGGTTTGCAACTCCGCATAGGTTACCTTATAAATCCCTGTTTCGTTAACTTTTATCTTAACCCATTTCCCTGTGTTTAAAACAGAAGCCGATTCTGCTTTAATCGAATTTTGGACAAAGCCTTGTGCTTTTGATGTGTTGTTAGCTCTTATCTTTAGCGAAAACGAGGTCAATTTCTCTAGTTCTCCAGCTGAATTGGTTCTAACACAAGGAATTGTTGCGGTAAGATAATTCTGATTTCGCATTTCTTGGATACTATAGTAGGCCTTAAGCTGATTGATGCTATTCAGGTTTTTAATTCCGGTTTTCTCCGATTCGGTAAGCCTGGTGTAGGTGTTGTTCTCAATGGAAATTTGCAATTGTTCTAAGCGATTCACTGAGGATGGAATTCGAAAAAGTTCAAAGTAGAAGGGAACCATTGTTTCACGATCATCGTAAACAGCATTGGGAAGGTAAAGTATCCCCTCTTCAGCATTGAGGTTTTGCAATTTGTAATTTTCCCAATTAATAACCCGTTGAAAATCTTGAGCGTTGATATTCAGCGGAATAAAAAATAGAATAGTAATGATCGACTTATAGTACTTAATCATCTAATGATATTTTTTGCAAATAAACAAAACTTTATTTTACCTTTAAACACTTTTCTTTTGCACAATAAAAACGTGGTGCAAGGGTTATTATTATTAAACTTGAACAATTCTACAGGGGATTAAATGTTAAAACATTTAAATAGAATGGTATTGGTGGCTCTTATAGTATTGCTATCAAATATACGACTCTGTGCTCAAGATCCCAGCTTTTCGCAACTCTTTTTCAACCATTTATACCTAAACCCTGCTTATGCGGGGGCTAGTAAGTACATTCGTTTGGGCTTAGTGTATCGAAACCAATGGATGTCGGCAAAAATGCCATACACTACATACGGTGTTAGTTACGATCGAACAATGCAGGGTGCTTTAAAAAGCGGTATAGGCATAAATATTATAAACGATGTTCAATCGAATGGGGTTCTACAGAGAACCTCAGCCGATTTTATTTATGCCTATGGCGTTCAAACCGGTTTTAATTCACATGTTAGAGGTGGTATTCAGGCTAGCTTGATAATGAAGAATCGTAACTTTTCTAATCTGACCTTCCCTGACATGATTGATCCCGATGGGAATATTATCGGTTCTTCGGGTTTGGCTGGAAGTACTAATCTAATGTACGATTTTAGCGCAGGCGTTGCAGGCGATTATGATATTTTCTATGGTGGGCTTGCAGTACATCACCTATTCCAGCCTGTTGAGAACGAGGTGGAAGGGAATAGTGTGTATCTTCCACGAAAATACACCCTCCACATAGGCTGCGAATTTAACCTTTATAAATGGTACCGGTTTAAGCAGAAGCTCCTTTTTTCACCTAATATAATTTATATCCGTCAAGGTGAATATCAGCAGCTGAATTTAGGGGCATATTTTACCCGCTATCAAATAGTGGCAGGCATGTGGTTACGAGAAAATTTAGATTTGAAGAGCCACACGTTTGTGTTTACTGGAGGCTACTCAAACGATCAGTTCCGGTTTGGTTACAGCTACGATTTTGGCGTTTACGATAAAGGATTCAGAGGGTTAGGCACCTCAACCCATGAAGTAACCTTTGGATGGAATTTTGAGTATAAAAAGGGGAAGAAAAAATTTAGATACATAAAATGTCCGAAATTTTAGTTTTTTACGTTATACATAGTAGCATTGAGATAAATAATTAATATATTTGAATTTAATTTTGGTTGAAATCATAGGTAAAAATTAAGGCTATGAGCTTAAAGTATAAATTATTACTATTCGCCTTCGCAGGCATATTAGGTTTAACCTCTTGCGGTAAAAAAAGCAGTGGAGGTGGAGGAAACGAATCAACAACAACAGGCTGGAGCTATAACGATCCCAATAGTGGTGGCTTTGAGGTTGTAACCGATTATCAACCTACAACAGGCCCTGGTCTAGTTTTTATTGAGGGTGGTACTTTTATCATGGGACGTGTTGAGCAGGATCTTATGTACGATTGGAATAGCGTTCCACGCCGTGTTACTGTAGCTTCTTTCTACATGGATGAAACGGAGGTTAAGAACGTTGACTGGCGTGAATATCTATACTGGTTAAGACGAGTTTACTCATCATACCCCCAGGTTTACCGTAAAGCAAGACCTGACACATTGGTATGGAGGACTCCACTTGGCTATAATGAACCTTTCGTTAGTAACTACCTAAGACATCCAGCGTACAATGAGTATCCTGTTGTTGGCGTTAGCTGGTTACAGGCTAGCGACTATTGTCTATGGCGTACCGATAGGGTGAATGAAATGTTACTTGTAAATGATGGGATACTTGAACTTGAGCTGAACCAAAAGGATGACGATAACTTTAATACCGACGCTTATCTAGCGACTCAATACACTGGAACGGTTAAGAAAAATCTGCCCAGCTTAAAACCCGATCAACCGGAAGGTCGTCAGGTTACCTTTGAGGATGGAATCCTTCTTCCAAAATACCGCCTGCCTCTTGAAGCCGAATGGGAATTCGCAGCTTTAGGGCTAATTGGCAATACCTACGAGGAGCGAATGGTTGAACGTAAAATCTATCCGTGGAATGGACATAACGTCAGAAACCCCGATATGAAGAGCCGTGGTCAGATGATGGCCAACTTCGTTCGTAGCCGTGGTGACTATATGGGTACTGCTGGTGCGCTAAACGATAATAACCCTATTCCTGGTGAGGTGAAATCATACTGGCCTAACGATTATGGCCTGTACTGTATGGCTGGTAACGTTAACGAGTGGGTGCTTGACGTTTATCGTCCATTGAGTTTTGAAGATATGGATGAATTTAGACCCTATCGTGGTAATGTGTTTAAAACAGTTGTTACCAACGATGATGGTACTTATGCGAAGAAAGACAGTTTAGGACGGCTAAAATATCGTGATGTTACCGAGGAGGAAGCCGCAACCAGAAGGAATTACAACAAGTCCTACTACATTAACTATAAAGATGGTGATTTGGCTTCAAGTACAAACTTTAATGAGGAATCTCGCGAAAATTCTTCCAACAGAATGTACTTCCAAGGCGAAACAAAACGTCAGGACAGAGCGAATGAAGGGATGACCTCACTTATCAACGACCATGTTAGGGTTTATAAAGGGGGGTCATGGAAAGATAGAGCTTACTGGTTAAGTCCAGGTACACGTAGATTCCTCGATGAGGCTTCATCAACCAACGATTTAGGTTTCCGTTGCGCAATGGAAGCTGTTGGAAAACAATCGATTAAAGATCGCTAAAATTCTAAATAATTACAAAAGAAACCTCATGATGAATGAGGTTTTTTTATTTACAACTATGACAACAACAATTGAGGAAATATATCAGCTATATTCTAAAAACCCCTTAATTACTACTGATAGTAGAAATGTACAAAAGGGTTCGATTTTCTTTGCTCTAAAAGGCGATAGCTTTGATGGCAATAAATTTGCACAAGAGGCAATTAATCAGGGCTGTATAGCAGCAGTGGTTGATGATCCTTGTATAAAGGATAAACAATGCTATTATGTTCAGAATGTTCTAGCAACGCTTCAAAGCCTTTCGAACATTCATCGTATTGTACTAGGAGTTCGGGTGTTGGCCATAACAGGTACAAATGGTAAAACTACTACCAAGGAGCTCATCAATGCAGTACTCTCTAAAAAATATAAGGTATATGCAACAAAGGGTAATCTGAATAATCATATAGGCGTTCCACTAACGCTGCTTTCGCTTACCAAGGATATCGATATTGCGGTTGTAGAAATGGGCGCAAATCACCCAGGGGAAATCGGATTCCTATCATCAATCGCTGAACCCGATTATGGTATAATAACTAATATTGGGAAGGCTCATCTTGAGGGCTTTGGCTCATTCAATGGGGTAATTCAAACCAAAGGAGAACTTTACCAGAATATTGCGGAAAAGAATGGTTGTGTGTTTTATAATCCTGAAAACCCTATTCTGGAAGAGCTTATAAAGAAGAACCGGCTCACTGAGCAGGCGATTCCTTATGGTTATGGTTTAGATAGCATTTCAATTGATCGTTCCGGCAAAAACCCATTCTTGCGCTTGGATATTAAACTGCCAAATAAAGAGGCTCACATTACTGTTCAAACATCGCTGGTGGGTGACTATAATTTCGAGAATGTATTGGCGGCAATTACCGTTGGTCTTTACATGGGAGTCCCCATTGAATCCATCAAACTAGCCATAGAAGGTTATACCCCTTCGAACAGTCGGTCGCAGCTGGTTCGCACGAAGAGCAATGAGGTTATCCTCGATGCTTACAATGCAAACCCTTCGAGCATGGAGGTTGCCATTAAGAATTTTGCCTCGATTGGTAATCGCTACAAGGTGATTATCGTTGGCGAAATGCTTGAACTGGGTGAATATTCAGATGTTGAACATAAGCGCATAGCTGATTTGATTAAGACATTCGATTTTAACCAAACCATATTTATTGGAAAAGGGTTCGAGAACGATTCAAAGGGTTTTCTATTCTTTAACAGCTCGGAGTCCTGTGCAAAATATTTAGCTGAAAACCCAATCAAAGATGCGCTTATACTGCTAAAGGGTTCGAGGGGAGTGAAACTCGAAAAGGTCATGGAGCGATTATAATTATTAATATTTTAGAATTTGACGTAAGAAATAATTTAAATGTATGCTCAAGTTTTCCAAAAACAAAATATTAGTATTAGAGTGCTAATAAATAGTTGTAAACCATTTTATGAAGAAATTACAAATAACTAACGATATGAAAAAAGGTTATCACTTTTTGGAATAATTCTGATTACACTTTTGATGATTGGTTGAAATTTGATTTTTTCTCGGTTAATAATGATAAAATACATGATTTTCTTGAAATAATCATTTCCAAAGATAGCTCTGACATATGTTATCAAATGTGTAGAATGAATGAAAAACAAGATGCTGAGATTATTGCTTTATTTCACACAGACAATTATGATATTGAATATTTCCCTAATGTTTTAAGAGCATGGAGAGCAAATTGTAAGAAAGGGAAAATCGAAGAGATAGGTACTAAAGGAATAAATTGTATCAATTTAAGTTATGGTGCTAGAAAATATAAAAACGGTTTACAACAGCGTACGACTTAAGGAAAAGCATCCTCGTTAGACAGAATATTGTCAAGAAATAAAATTTCCTTAATTTTGTCTCTATGGGGAAGAAAGAAATGGATATTGAAAAGGTAATCAAATATTGGATTGAAACCTCAGATGATGATTTTGAGACAATGATGGCTATGTTTGAAACCAAACGATTTAACTGGTCATTGTTTGTTGGGCATCTTATGATTGAGAAACTTTTGAAAGCATACTACGTGAAATCCAAACAAGACATTCCTCCTTTTATTCACAACCTACTCAGGCTAGCCGAATTAGCTGAAATGGGAATGACTGATGAACAAAAAGTATTTTTTGTGACAGTTACAGCTTTCAATATTAATGCAAGGTATGACGACTATAAATTGAGTTTTCAAAAGAAGTGCACTTTAGAATACACGACGAAATGGATTTATGAACTTAAAACTCAACGATTATGGATAAAGGAATTAATATTACAATAAACCAATATATTTCATTAATCAAAAAGAATCATAAAGGGATAAAAAGAGCTATTCTTTTTGGTTCGTATGCCAAGAATAATGAGAGGCTGGATAGTGATATTGACATAGCTTTAATTTTTGATAAACTAAATGATAGTGACAAGTTTGATTTACAAGTTCAACTAATGTTACTTGCATCTCAAATCGATTCACGAATAGAACCACACCCAATATCCAAAAAAGATTTTAATTCTAATAGTCCGTTTATTATTGAGATTAAAAGGACTGGAATAGAGATAAAGTCATAATACAAAACCACTAAGCCCAACAGCGTATTTATTGGCTTCGCCGAGCTCTCTCCGTTCGGTTGTATTTGGACTGATGACGCATTTGGAGTTCTTAACGCTTTTTGGTAGGCAGGCTTCCAAACACAAAAAATACGCAAACCGCTAGATGACAAGCATTACAATCGAACTTACATTAATTAATGAACATTTCTTCGAGAAATAAGTTAGGATAATTGATTGAATTTACAATGTTTTAAATTTTCATAAATGGCTAAAAAGAATAGTATGATAATGGATCCCATTGTAGGGAAGCTGATGGGGTTACGTTATAAATCACACCCTTGGCATGGTATTGATATTGGCGATGAGTCGCCCGAAGTGGTTACCTGCTTTATTGAGGTAGTACCAACGGATACGGTTAAGTATGAGGTGGATAAAGTGTCAGGCTATCTGAGGCTCGATAGACCTCAAAAGTACTCGAATGTAGTACCTGCATTGTACGGATTTCTTCCCCAAACCTTTTCGGGTGAGAAGGTAGCTGAGCTATCCCGTGAGAAAACCGGTAATACGAGCATTAAGGGGGATAATGATCCGCTTGATATTTGTATCCTAACCGAGAAGGATATTACCCATGGCGATATTATTGTTAAGGCTCGGCCGATAGGCGGGTTTCGAATGATTGATAATGATGAGGCCGATGATAAGATAATTGCCGTTTTGAATCAGGATGCTGTTTATGGTGAATATACTGATATTAACGATTGCCCCCCGTTAGTTATTGATAGGCTCAAGCATTACTTTTTAACCTATAAGGATCTTCCCGGTGAAAAGCGTCGATGCGAGATAACACATATATATGGTATTGAAGAGGCTCACGACTTGATTCGTAGGTCGATGGAGGACTATTTCGATAGATTTTATAACCTTGAATCGATGCTGAAAATATAGCAAACTAAAACCTATAGCGAACTATAGGTTTTTTTCTTATGGAGGAAAAACTCCATAAGTATTGATTTTTTAAACATTTGGCTATCATCCTTTGGATTACGCCTTATAACTGCTTTACGTTTCTTCCGGAGGGTTCCAATGCTTTTATAGAAATCGATATGAGCGGTGAATACTGCTTTTACAAAGTTGAACTTTCCATTTAGAAGATATGCAACTGCAGATAAACCATCGAGGGTAAGTCGTATAGGTATAGTAAATACAATTCTCTTTCCAGGCAGGTTTTTAAAGAGCATAAACAGGCTATTCCTATAATTATAATATAGCTTACGGGGATTATTATTCGGCAGCGTACCCCCACCAACATGGTAAACTTTAGATGATGGTACGCACCAGTTTGAATACCCCAAATTCTTAACCCTCCAGCACAAATCTATCTCCTCCATGTGGGCGAAAAAATCATCGTCGAGACCACCAGCTTCCCAGTAAACCTTCGAACGGACAAGCAGGCAAGCTCCGCTTGCCCAGAATACTTCGAGGGGAGTATCGTATTGACCCTTGTCCTCCTCTATTCTTGATAGAATCCTTCCACGGCAGAATGGGTATCCTAAATAATCGATAAACCCTCCAGCCGCTCCAGCGTATTCGAATTGTGCTGGATTACTGTAGTCAAGTATTTTTGGCATACAAGCCCCTGCGTTGGGGTTGAGGTCCATAAACTGAACTAACGGATTTAACCAACCTTGTGGCACTTCAATATCGGAGTTAAGTAAAACGTAGTATTCAGCTTCAACCTGCCTGAGGGCAAGATTATAGCCTGTAGCAAATCCGAAATTCTTTTCTAACCTGATGATTCTTGTCGATGGGTAGCCATTCTGTACAAAGGGTATTGACCCATCGGAAGAACCGTTATCAGCTACAATTACTTCAACGTCAAAGGCTGAAAAATTGCTGATTACACTAGGTAAAAACTTCCGGAGGAATTTTTCCCCATTCCAATTAAGGATTACTACTGCTACTTTTTGCATTTACCCAAGCTTTTGTCTTTCAATACTATTGCCAACCCGTTTGTATTTCCACCTTCGGTGCGACCAGAGCCAATATTCGGGGGTTTCATGGATTAATCGCTCAAGAGCCCTAACCTGCATCTCTGTAATCTCGAAGGGCTTTGTGTCCTTTGGGTTCTCACATAGAAGTTCTATCTCAATCTCGTATCTACCCCGTTTTACCTTACGCATACTACAGAAGAAGACAGGTTGGTCGATCTTCACAGCGATCTTTTCAACACCTAAAAAAATGGGGGTATCCTGGTTTAGGAAGTTTGTCCAGTACCTTATATCGGCTTGTGCAGGGGTTTGATCGGAAATCAGGCCTAAAAAAAATGGCTTATGCTGTTGATGGTACGACATCACCGTACGAAATGTATCGGGCATAGGGACGGCAATCGCTCCATACTTCTCACGGAAGTTATTGAGAAATGTTTCGAACCTTTTATTCGCAAGGGGTTTATATACGCCAATTACTTTATGGTCAAGATAGTAGCCAAAAAGGTTCAAACCTTCCCAGTTTCCGTAATGTCCCGTGGCTATAATAACGCTTTTGCCCAAGGGGTAGTATTTTTGGAGTATCTCAATGTTTTTGAATTTAAACATCTTGATGGCGTTCTCCTTGTTCGTATGGAGCAGGTAGAACGTTTCGAATAGGAGATCGTTAAAATGTTTGTAGAAAGCTTTTTCTATTCGTTTGAGTTCTATTTCAGGTTTCTCTGGGAAAGAATTTTTTAGGTTGTATCTGACGGTTTTAAGTCGATATCCAATAATGTAATATGAAATATGGTAGGTTATTTTGGAGAGGAACAATATTCCTTTTAATGGGAGTTGAGCAATAAGCCATGAAAAAATGTAGAAGGCGTAAAATAAAATTGATTTCATAGAGGAATATGTTTTTTTGTATTGTAAAAATCAATATAAAACTTTGTTCGGCAATAATTAGTATTCACCCAAAAATATAATATTTACAAACATTAATATCATTTTTTTTCATTTTGTCTATTGAGTAATTAGCAGAGTTATTGTTGACTTCTACATTTGACATGATCTTAATGATTGCTATTTATTATATATCAGAGCATTGTGATTTTTTAGTTTAACTAATCTTTTGTTTTACTATTTTATTGTCCACCCGCTGGTATTTCCATCTACGATGTGACCAAAGCCAGTATTCAGGTTTATCCTGAATGATCTTTTCGAGAGTTCTTACGTGTAGTTCTGTTATCTCAAAAGGTTTTGTTTCCTTAGGATTATCACATAAAAGAATAAATTCAACCTCGTATTTACCCCTTGCTACCTTTTGCATTTTGCAAAAAAGAACAGGTTGATTCGTTTTTATTGCAATTTTCTCAACACCAAGAAAAACAGGAGTATCCTGATTCAGGAATTTTGTCCAGTAGTTAATTTCGACATGAGCGGGGGATTGATCGGCAATTAGGCAAAGAAAGAACAATTCCCCATTTTTATTATATTCAAGTGCAGTCCTAAATGCATCTTGCTTTGGTACTGGAACAGCTCCGAATCGAGCACGCGATTTATTGATAAAAAATTCAAATCTTTTGTTTGTAACCGGCCTGTAAATGCCTAAAAGAGTATGATTCATTTGGGATGAAATGAAACTAAGAAATTCCCAGTTAGAATAGTGCCCCAGAGCAATTACCACGCTTTTACCCTCTGAATAATACTTATTCAGAATATTAAGATTAGTAAACGTACACATTTTTGAGAGTTTCTTTTCATTCGCATGGAATAAGTAGGAAACCTCTAAGAACATATCGCAGAAATGCTTATAAAAAGCCTTCTCAATTCGCTTAAGTTCTTTTTCAGTTTTTTCTGGGAATGAATTTTTTAGGTTGAAAGCAACGGTTTTTCGACGATATCTAACCACGTAATAGGTTAAAAAACGGGCAATGTTCGAGATTACAAACATACCTTTTATGGGAAGTTGTGCGATAAGCCAAGTAAATATATAAAAGGTGTAGAATGAAATCATGCACATTTTGAATAAATTATTTAACCATGAAATATTTTGTAATACGTTGAAATTCGGTAAAAATATTTGAATTGCTGGCAATTATTTCTTTTCCAAAAATATAATTTTTCTTGCCCGTAAAATCAATTACTTTGCCTCCCGCTTGTTGAACAATTAACGATCCTGCTGCCACATCCCACGATTGAAGCCCATATTCATAGAATGCTTCGAATCGTCCACAGGCAACGTAGGCAAGGTCGGTTGCCGCAGAGCCCAAACGGCGAAGCCCGTGTGAGTTTCGCATAAAATACTCGATGGATTTAAGGAAAGGTTCCATTCTATTGTAATCGTAGTAAGGAAATCCGGTGGCAATCAAGGAGTCGTTTACTGTTTCAATATTAGAAACATTAATCTTTTTGCCATTCAAAAAGGCATCACTCCCCGTGTATGCCCAAAAACACTCATCGAGGCTAATCTCATAAACAACGCCTAGGATTACTTGTTCACCCTGCATTAATGCTATGCTAATGGCGAAAGGGGGCAACCCATGTATGTAGTTTGTAGTTCCATCAAGGGGATCGATTACCCAGTTTAACCCATTCTCAGAGGGTTTTCCTGTTCCCTCCTCGGCAATGAATCCTGCATTGGGCAGGATTACGGTTAGGGCAGATACAATCTTCTCTTCGGCAGTTTTATCAACGTAGGAGACAAAATTATGAATGCCTTTCGTTTCGACATGTTGCTGCGAAAAAGTAGTTAGCTCATTCTTAATAAATTTACCTGTAACCCTTGATATTTCAACTACCTGTTCACAAATTTTTTCGAGATTCATATTGATCTATGCTTTTTTATTCTTTAAAATTTCAGCCACCATATTTCCATCCTGATTGATGCGGCTTAAGTTAATGCTAACTATTTGCCCTACAAGCGATTTATCGTAAGGCGATTCAACCTTGATATAGTTTCTAGTAAACCCAAACATCAGCTCACCCTTTCGGGTTGATTCGAAAAGCACCTCTTCGGTTACCCCAATGTTTCTCAGGTAAAACTCATGATGAAGGTTCTCCGAGAGTTTGGTTAGCTGCTGAATACGATGCTTTACATGGGTTGCTTTTACCTTTCCTTCGTATCCGATTGCAGGGGTGTTGGGTCGTTCGGAGTATGGGAATATGTGTAGGAACGATGGTTGCACTTGTTGGAGAAAATTGTAGGAGTCCATAAAGTCATCATCCGATTCGCCCGGGAAACCAACAATCACATCAATCCCAATAAAGGTATTTGGGATTATTGACCTAATTCTCTTCAATCGTTCTGCAAAGATTTCTCGATTATAGCGACGTTTCATAAGCCCGAGGATACGATTTGAGCCTGATTGCAACGGGATATGAAAATGGGGTAGGAACTTTTTTGATTTTGAGCAGAATTCAATTATTTCATCGGTAATGAGGTTGGGTTCGATGGAGGAGATACGGTATCGCTCAATTCCATTAACCTTTTCAAGGGCTTGGATTAGGCTCAGAAACGATTCATCGGTTGATTTCCCAAAATCACCTGTATTTACACCTGTTAGGATAACCTCTTTAATACCTTTCGATGCTATTTCGGTTGCCTGTTCAACTACCTTTGATATGGGCATGTTTCGGCTGTGCCCACGTGCAAGGGGAATGGTGCAGTAGCTGCAATGGTAGTTGCAGCCATCCTGAACCTTCAGGAAAGAACGGGTTCTATCATTCGATGAGTAGGCAGGGAAAAAGTCGTGTAGCACATCAATATCGCAGCTATATATCTTCGCTTTCTCTTTTTTGGTTTCCGATGTTATATAGGTTGGAATATTAAATTTTTCTGACGAGCCGAGTACCAAATCAACTCCCTCCATGTTGGCAATCTCCTCAGGTTTAAGCTGAGCATAGCATCCTACAACGGCAATAAAAGCATCGGGTGATTTGGTAATAAACTTTCTGATTGCCTGTCTACACTTCTTATCAGCATGTTCTGTAACCGAGCAGGTATTGATTACATAAATGTCTGCCGGTGTTTCGGGCGATACTTTCTCAAAACCCAACGATTCAAATTGACGGGCAATGGTTGAGGTTTCGGAAAAATTCAGCTTACACCCAAGTGTATAAAAAGCGACTCTCCTTTTGGTAGATTCCATGATAATGTTAAAAAGCGTGCAAACATACAATGAAAAAATGGAAATAAAGCGTGAACAAGAGGAGTAGAACACCCATTTAGTTACGCTTTAGAAACAATCTTTCTCACAAAAGGTTGGTTATGCCATTTACCTTCTTCTTTCTGCTATAATCCTTATACAGCTGACGTACAATACCATCGGAAACCCCAATGGTTGGAACTATAATTTGAGTAGCCTCTGACCACTTCATGATTTTCAGGAAAATCTCTGAGGCAGGAATAATAACATCCGCACGGTCAGGGTTCATCCCAAGAATCTTGATTCGTTCTTCGATGGTATAAAAGTTAAGAAATTTATTAATCTCCTCTAACTCAGTATAGAGTAAGGGTTCGCCCTCCTTTTTCGCAGATGTCTTGTAAATCTTATTGATGTTACCCCCCGAACCGATCAACTTAACCTCTTTACCATTAAACTTGAGGTCTTTAATCCAATCCTTCATCTTCTTAAAATCTTTTTTCCCAACCTTATTGTTGAGGATTCGGATGGTTCCGATGTCGAATGATTGGGTGGCAACCCTTTTCTTCTCAGCAAAAAGGCTAATCTCCGTGCTACCACCGCCAACATCAACGTAGAGGTAAGGGTTTAAATCGTCAATCATTTCGACTATCTGATTGGAGTATATGATTTCAGCCTCTTCTTTACCATCAATTATCTCAATTTCAATCCCCGATTCTTTTTTAATTCGTTTCACAACCTCTTGACCATTGCTTGCTTCGCGCATTGCCGATGTTGCGCAGGCTCTATAGGCAATAACATCCTCAACCTCCATTAAATATTTGAAAGCAAGCATTGTTTTGGATAGTTTCTCTATTCTTCGTTCAGAAATAGCTCCAGTATTGAATGAGTCCTCGCCGAGCCTTACGGGCATACGTATTAGTGATGATTTGCGAAAGGAAGTTTTCTTTTCATCCTCAATAACGTTTGCTAGAAGTAAGCGAACTGCGTTTGACCCAATATCGATAGCAGCAAATTTAAGTAGTTTCAAATTCTATAATCTTTCATTTTTTTTGTTTTCCATGCTCAGGTAATAGTTGAAGAGCTCCATCTGAGAACGATAGGGCTTTTTTGGGTTAGTCGTTTTAAACGTGTTATCCTGTTTTTGGTTGATAATTCGTGCCTTAACATTATCGTTAAGTGCTGCCTCCACTATACGTTTTAACTCCTTTTTATTATTATCATCATAAACAGGTGTTGCTACTTCAATTCGGTAATCGAGGTTTCGGGTCATCCAGTCAGCCGATGAAATAAAATATCGTTCATCGCCGTTGTTACAAAAGATAAAAATACGAGAGTGTTCAAGAAGTCGGTCAATAACGCTAACCACTTCAATATTCTCGCTTTGACCAGTAATTTCTGGAACAAGAGAACATATTCCTCTGGCAACAAGTTTTATTTTTACCCCTGCATTGCTTGCCTGATAGAGTTTATGAATCATCTCCTCATCCACCAAATTATTGATTTTGCAGAGCATATATGCAGGTAATTTTTTCTTTGCATTCTCAATTTCTTTATCAATCAGCGCATACAGCTTACGTCGCATATTGGTTGGCGAAACGAGCAGGTGTTTGTAGCTGAAGGTACGATAGTTAAACTCAAGGAACGTAAAGACCTTTTCAACCTCAGAGGTTATACGTTTGTCGGCAGTGAAAAGGTTGATATCGGTATAGAGATTTGCATTCCCTTCGTGAAAATTTCCAGTACTTACCACCGCATAGTTGATTACTTTCTTACCTTCTGTACGGGTTACAAGGGTCAACTTACCATGAACCTTTAGCCCTGGAACACCAAAAATTACATTGATTCCAGCCTCCTCCATTTGGCGCGACCAGTTGATGTTCGATTTTTCATCGAATCGAGCCCTCAGCTCAACAACTGCTGTTACCTTTTTCCCATTCAGAGCAGCGTTGATTAGAGCATGAACAACCTTCGATTCGGCAGCCACTCGGTAAATGGTAATCTTTATCGATTCAACATTGGGGTCAATGGCTGCTTCGCGAAGCATCTTGATATAGTATGCAAAGCTATGGTAAGGGTGATGGAGTAGGAAGTCCTTCTTCGCAATAACCGAAATGATGCTTTTTGTATTCTCAAGTTCAGGTATTCTTGCAGGGATGAGGGGCTCGTAAACCAGTTTAGGGTTACCCAACTTCGGGAAGTTCATGAAATCCTTGAAGTTGTGATATCTTCCGCCGGGTATCAGCGTATCCTCGTTGTCAAGATCGAGTTTTTTGATAAAATACTTTAGCAAGTCGGGGGCTATCTTCGAGTCGTAAACAAATCGTACGGGTTCTCCTTTATGCCTGTTTTTAACCCCTTTTGATATTTTTTCGAGTAAACTCTCGCTGATGTCATTATCGACATCGAGTTCGGCATCGCGGGTAATCTTGATAATCCATGCTTCAAAACTATCGAAAGGGAAAATGCTGAATACCTCATCGAGGCAGAAGCGAATGGCATCCTCCAGAAGGATGATACTTTTCTTGCTATCGATTTCGGGTAGTACGATAAACCGCGAGAACTGAAAGGTAGGAACCTCTATTAAAGCATACTCCTGCTTACCCAGAATAGATTTTTTTGTTAATTTAACAGCAAGATAGATGGAGCGGTCGGTCAGCTCAGGAAATTTGCTTATGGAGTTTAGCATTATGGGTGAGAGCAGCGTTGAAATCTCCTCCTTATACAAATTTCGAATATACGTAGCATGAGCAGGGCAGAGCTCCTTCTCGTTGATTATGTTGACGTTCTCCTTGGCGAGTTTTTTTAAAATTTTCTCGTAGATTGAATCGAATTTATTCTGCTCGCAGAGTACGTATTGTTGAATCTTTTCAAGAATTTTTCGTGGCTTATCACCAATAAGTTTCTTCGCTCCTTTCTCAAAATCCATAAGTCTTCGAAGGGTGGCAACCCGAATTCGAAAGAATTCATCCATGTTATTCGAGAATATACCCAAGAATTTCAACCGCTCAACCAATGGAACAGACTCATCAGCAGCCTCCTGAAGAACTCTATCGTTAAAAGACAACCAGCTGAGCTCGCGGTTTACTAACTCTTTCTTTTTTGACATTTGATGTAACTTATTGAAGGTATGATTTTAGCTACAAAGTTATGCTAATACAGCATTTTCATGTTAAGTTAATGTTATGTTATTTTCGAATGATTCGAAGTTTATTGGTTCGAAGGTTATTCTTCAATTGCTCCTTTTTTCTTATTATTAATGCGAATTAAGGGTTGAATCAATAACTCAGCCCCTGCCTACCGTCCGGCAGGTTTTAAGGCGGAGGCTGTAATCATTAAGTTCGATGGGCTTTAGCCATACATTTTGTTTATCCCTTTTTAAGGAATATTCTAAAAAGATGATAAATGTTGAGTTCATTTTACTCTGTCATTCGTATTCTAATCGATGTTGGGCTAAAGCCCAGTACCCTTTATCCCTTTG
>RPRQ01000008.1 GCA_003818205.1 Bacteroidales bacterium | reverse complement strand
ATTAAAATTAGAATAACAAGTGCACGTATTTTAGGCTTTTACATAAAAAGTGCTTGCGCTTACACAACAAAAAATTGTTGTAATATTTTATATTTCTGTGTTTTAACACTTAATCAGCAGACCTTAATTAAACAACATTGATACATAAATAGTGTTTCCATTGATCAGTGTTATGTGTTATTTATGCCTTTAGGGTTAGCATTCAAACATATTAATGTAAAAGTTGTTACATTTGCTATACTTGTTATTGTAATAACGATTATTTAATGAACTGATGAGAAAGATATTTCGCTTTTTTCAGATTTATTATCGTGGGATACTCAGATCCCTTTATTTTCTGATTGCGATCATCGTAATCGTTTTCTTTTTACCTAGGCAGGGTAAATTTAAGTATGAATTTCAGAAGGGTAAACCTTGGATGCACGAGGACCTGATCGCCCCCTTCGATTTCCCCATTTATAAAACCGAAGCAGAGCTCTTTGAGGAGAGGAATTTTATTCTAAAGGATTTTAAGCCTTATTTTAATTTTGATGAAACAGTTTTAAACACTGCGTTAACTCAATTTCAATCCGATTTTAGTAAGGAGTGGAGTACTTTTCAGATAAGAACATTAAATCGAGATCAGAAGGTCCTGCAGAGTAGCTTAAACACAAATCAAGGTTTTGCTTCCCTAAAGCTGAAGTATGAGACTTTAATTAAAAAAGATATCAGGTTTATTTACGAAAAAGGGGTTATTGATGCTTCAGATTTATTAACAATATCCTCTCAACCATCGCTTAGCGTAACATTACTTGTTGATAGTAAGGCTGTTGATACCGAGATTGGAGAGGTTTTTACAATGCCTAAGGCCATTGAGCATATTCAGCAAAAGATTTTGCAGGAGGCAGAGAAGGATGATCCGTTAGTTTTACAGTTCTGGCAGAGTTTCAGCTTTCAAAGAATCATTAACCCAAATCTACTGTTCGATGAAAAAACAACCGAGAAGGTTAAGAGGGACATACTTACCAATGTTTCGCTTACCAAGGGGATGGTTCAGGCAGGTGAGCATGTAATTTCACGAAATGAGGTCATTAAAGGGGATAGGTATCAGGTGATTGAATCGCTAAAAAGAGAATCAGAAAGAAGGTTAGGGCAGGAGAATACTTTCACCATTCTTATCGGGCAATTCCTTATCGTTTCAATCCTGTTCTTTATGCTCTACCTGTTTTTGCTAAACTTTAGAACCGAGATACTCTCCGATGACTCAAAAATACTGTTCATACTCCTTTTGATTTCATTTATTGTTATACTGTCATCGTTCGTTCTTAGGAGCAATTCCATTAGCCTTTACGTGGTTCCCTTTGCCATTGTGCCAATCTTTATTCGCGCTTTTTACGATGCACGGCTAGCCCTTTTCATTCATCTTGTAACTATCTTTTTAATAGGTTTCTTTGCGCCGAATGGTTACGAGTTTGTGCTAATAAACTTTATAGCAGGGGTTGTTGCAATTGCAAGTCTTACCAACCTCTACCGAAGCGGAAACCTATTCTACACCGTTTCGTTGGTGTTAATCTCCTATCTAACAGTTTACCTAAGTTTGGTAATTGTTCAGGATGGTACGCTTGCTGCTGTGAATTGGTTTACCCTGGCTTGGTTTGCCGTAAACGCATTACTTCTGCTTGCGCTTTACCAGCTAGTGTATTTAATTGAGAAGATATTTGGATTCCTCTCCGATGCCACTCTAATTGAACTTTCGGACACGAATCAGGATTTGCTTCGAAAACTGGCAGAGGTTGCACCAGGCACGTTTCAACACTCCTTGCAGGTTGCCAATCTGGCTGAAGCTGCAACCTATAAGATTGGGGGAAATCCTCTACTTGTTAGGGCTGGTGCCCTGTACCATGATATTGGTAAGATGAGCAATCCGTTCTATTTTATTGAAAATCAACCTACGGACTTCAACCCGCATCAGAATATTGATTACGAGGAGAGTGCAGCGATAATTATTAAGCATATTACTGAAGGGATTCAGATTGCCCGAAAGAATAAGCTTCCCGATCAGCTGATCGATTTTATTCGGATGCACCATGGAACGAATAAGGTTAAGTATTTTTATCGTATGCATAAGGATAAGTTCACCGAAACGATTGAAGATGATCTTCGGTTTAGCTATCCGGGCCCTCGTCCGAATAGCAAGGAGATAGTAGTTCTGATGATGGCCGATTCGGTTGAAGCCGCATCGAGGAGTTTTAAGAAGATCACCCTACAGGCAATTGACGAATTGGTTGATAAGATTATTGATAACCTACAAGCTGAGGAGCAGTTTAACGATGCCAGTATCACCTTTAAGGATATAACAACAATAAAATCGGTATTTAAGAGAAAATTACAGAATATATACCATTCAAGGGTTGAGTACCCCGATGAGAGGTAGTGTTTTCAATAATAACAGCATAAAGCGAAGAGTTCCGAACTTTTGATCAGTTCGGAACTCTTCGCTTTTACTGCTAACTGCCAGCTGTTTTATTATCTCATATCCACAATCTCAATCCCCTTATGCTTCTTTGGTTCAAAGGTAAACCGTTCATCCCTTACCGGAACGTTCGAGCGGAATACTTTTACCTTAATGATGTAGTTATTACCATCCTTACCTTGATACTTAATCTGGACAGGCTCAAGGGTTTTTTTATCGAATTTAAGGTTGAGCTTGGAGTAAGGTGTTTTTAAATCGATTGGGTAAAGTTCGAGTTCATATATAAATCGTCCCTTTTCAACCTTTTCACCGATGAACTTCGATTTGAAGTTCTTTTCATAATCCTTGAATAGTTTAGTGGGATCCTCCATAAAACCACCATCTAATGAAGTTGGTTCTGAAATGGTTACCTCATTCGCTTCTTTGACGTATTGCCATTTAGTTTTGCCATCGAAATAGGCTTCCATGCCCATCAATTCTAAATTGTACTTCTTACCCTTTACAACGATATCGCCTTCGTGCGTATCAGTTATTTTTTCTTTTAAGTTTTCAAGCGTAAATGTGAACTTGGCCGAAAGCGAGGTGAGGTTTTGCATTTTAACGCTAAAACTATTCACCACATCCTTACCTAGTGGAGCGCTTTGCGAAAAGATTGCCAACGAAAAGCAAAAACTCACTAGAAATAATCCTAACTTCTTCATCGTTTATAATATTACTGTTGATTTTTTAAACTATTAATAATCTGGTCAAGTGATCCTTCGTCGGTGATAAGAACGTTTCGTGCCTTACTTCCTTCAAATGGGCCAACTACACCCGCTGCTTCAAGCTGATCTATTATTCTGCCAGCACGGTTATACCCTATGGAAAACTTGCGCTGTATAAGCGATGTTGATCCCTGTTGGTATTGCACTACTAGTTTTGCCGCTTCATCGAAAAGATCGTCTCGTTTACGCAGATCAACCTCGAAAGGTTCATCGCCCGATTCGGGTGAGTACTCGGGTAGCATAAAGGCGGTGGCGTAACCACGCTGATTACTTATGAAATCGGTTAATCGTTCAATTTCTGGTACGTCAACGAAGGCGCATTGAACCCTTACCATATCGCTCCCAGTTGAAACAAGCATATCGCCACGACCAATTAGCTGATTGGCGCCTGGGTGATCGAGGATGGTTCGTGAATCGATCATCGATGATACGCGGAAAGCTATTCTTGCAGGGAAGTTCGCCTTGATTACCCCAGTTATTATATTTATTGATGGACGCTGGGTGGCTATGATCAGGTGAATGCCGATTGCACGGGCAAGCTGCGCCAATCGGGCAAGAGGGGTTTCAACCTCTCTGCCAGCAGTCATAATAAGATCGGCGAACTCATCTATTACGACAACGATATAGGGTAAATACTTGTGCCCCTTATTGGGGTTCAGCCTTCGAGCCGTAAACTTATCGTTGTACTCCTTGATATTTCTTACTTGTGCTAGTTTCAGTAGTTCATATCGCTGATCCATTTCGATACACAAGGAGTTCAGCGTATAGATAACCTTTTGCGTATCGGTAATAATTGCCTCCTCCGAATCGGGGAGTTTTGCTAGGAAATGGCGTTCAAGTCTGCTGTATAGAGTTAATTCAACCTTCTTGGGGTCGATGAGCACAAACTTCAGCTGCGATGGATGCTTTTTGTAAAGTAGGGAGGTAATTATGGCGTTCAAACCCACCGATTTCCCCTGTCCTGTTGCCCCTGCAACAAGAAGATGGGGGAGCTTTGTGAGATCGAGTACGAAAGTTTCGTTCGATATGTTTTTACCAAGGGCAATCAGCAGTTCGTGCTTACTTTCCTGAAATTTAGCCGATTTAATGATTGAGTACATCGAAACTACCTCTGGTTTTTGATTAGGTACTTCAATCCCAATTGTCCCTCGACCAGGGATTGGTGCAATAATCCGAATCCCTAACGCTGCAAGGCTAAGGGCTATATCATCTTCAAGATTTTTAATTTTGCTAATCCTAACGCCTGGCGCTGGAACGATTTCGTAGAGCGTAACGGTAGGACCAATGGTTGCCTTAATTTTATCGATTTGAATTTTATAATTGGCAAGGGTTTCAACTATCTTGTTCTTATTGGCTATCAATTCCTCGTTTGAAACGGGAGATGTTTGGTTCTTGTACTCCTCAAGAATTTCAATGGGTGGTCTTTGGTAGCTCGATAGCTCAAGGGTTGGATCGTAGAGCTCCTGTTTGTCTATTTCTGCCCCGTTTGCCTCTGCCTCTTGGATTGATTCAATGGTTAGCTCCACATCACCCTCCCTATCGGGTGCTATAACAGCCTGTATCTGATGAATAGCGCTTGAGCCCTCATTTGCATTGGTGTTAAGCACTACTTCGACCAAATCGGTATCCTGCTCGTCAATTTCTTCCTCTTCAACTATAACATCGTCCGATTCATCGATGAGCTTATCCTCAATAACCTGATGGGTTGTTGTCATCTCTGGTTCTGTTGAACCATCGTCGTTAATTTCGGTTACACTTTCAATGGTTTCGCCGTTACTATTGATAATCGTTGTTTTCTTTACTGCATTAACATCTGATTGTGCCTTTGACGGTTCAATTTTCTTCGATTTGAAAAGGAGAATTATTTCACCTACTATTCGATTGAACCAGTGTAACGAATTGGGCTTAATGTAAATTGTATAAGCAATACAGCATAGTAAAAGAAAGAATGCAGTGCCAACTTTCCCCGCAAGGGCCGAAATCCAACTGGATATAAACAATCCATGAGCACCGCCGAGGCCGCTTCCTAAAAACCCCCCTGTGGTTTGGAAACAAAATCCAAGGACTAGAGATATAAGAATTGTGCCAATTATTAGCTTGAAGGTGGTCCTTCTGAATGGGAGAGGTCTAGTTTTTAGTAAGCGTAAACCTAATAAGCCGATTATAAAGGGTACGCTAAACGATGAAACACCAAACCAACGATTCATGAATTGAGCGGCGAATGATGCACCTATTTTTCCGGTCCAATTCTCAACCCGAGTATCGGAGCCTGAAAAAATATTCTGCCACTCAAAACTTTGGTCAACCTGCCAAGTGAAGAGGTACGATGTAAAAGCAATGGATAAATAAATAGCAAAAAAAACTGTGAATACACCCGCTGTGAACCTTACGCGTTCATCTTTGAAGAATGATTTCTCTTGAATCTCTGGCTCAGCCTTTTTATCGTTAGTTTTTTCTTCTTGTTTAGCCATTGTAATTCGTTATGCAGGTAATATGAATCGGATTTTGAATCCGAATGCAAAGTAATGGAATTATTCTGATTTTGTAACAGGAATAGCGTAAAGAGTTTACTATTGCATTAAGAACACGAGATCTTCAATGGTTCTTTTCGATACTTTCTCGTAGCCTGAAGGTACAGTGAATTCATCCACTGATACCTCTTCAAATTTGACAGAGGTTGATGTAATGCTCATCAAGTATTTTTTGAGTTTGATATTGAACTTCAGCATAACCCCGTCAATCGATTCGAAGGGGGTGTTTGCATTTGGGTTAGCAATGCAAATTTCGTTGGTGTAGAGTATGTCAAAAGAATAGTCGGATGAATCCTTGTAGTGGGCAATTGCTTTTTTGCAGTTAAACCCATTGAAACGAACTATTTCATCGGTTTTCTCTATTGAAATATCTGACATTCCTGCGTAGGGGTTTGGTAAATTTTTATTAAGCGACGAGTCTTTGAAATAGAGCTTCTTGCTCCATAGATTTACCAGTACGATGCTGCTTTTTTCTTCAACATTATTGATGAAGGTTAGATTAACGCTACCCGAAAGCCCTTCGATTTTATTTGAAGTGCTATTGTTCCGGAATTTAATCGTAATTCTATTGGGCAGCATACTCGTGTTTACTTTTGATTCATTGTTCTCTTTAAATTGTATGGAGTACTCAATAGTGCCTGTGCGAGAAGTATTTTTTGAGGATTTTTCATTACAACTTGCTAAAACAAGAATTGCTAACGCAAGGAGATAGAAACGTGTATGTTGCTTCATTATTAATAGTCTATTTTGAACTGCTAAAAGTACGGATTTGTTTTTAATCGAATAGGTTTTGTTGTTGAAAATCATCAACGATAACCTGAATATTGTCAAACTTATTTTGGGTAAAGTAGATTGTAATTCAATTATAAAAACAATAAGGCTGTATTGCCTGTGTTTATTATACTTATTTCTAAAAACATGTTTCTTAACATATTTAAAAAGGTATGTTAAATAGCAGAAGATGGGTAGGAAAGATATTGGAAAATAAAAAAATTTATAGCTTTGCAGTTCTTAGATTTTGATATAAATAATAATTTGACAATGAATAAATTAGCGGTTGTAGCGTTGGGAGGTAATGCCCTGCTACGTGGAAATCAGGTTGGGACTATCGAGGAACAAGAACAGAACACAACCGATACTCTTGAGAATTTAGTCTATCTCATTAAGGAGGGATACGATTTGGTGATTAGCCATGGCAATGGCCCTCAGGTAGGAAACATTCTTATGCGTAATGATGCAGGTGAAGAGTTGTATGGTATCCCTCAAATGCCGTTGGATATTTGCGTTGCCGATTCGCAGGGTGGTATTGGTTATATGATTGAGCGTATGCTTCGCAATGTACTTCGTAAGCATGGCATCAACAAGGAGGTGTGCTGCTTGGTAACCCCCGTTATTGTAGATAAAGATGATGCTGCATTTCAGAACCCTACCAAACGAGTTGGTAAAATCTATACTAAGGTTCAGGCTGATGCGCTTACTGCATCGAAAGGTTGGATGTTTAAGGAAGAGATAAAAGACACTGGTAGCGGATGGCGTAGGGTTGTTCCATCGCCAAAACCAATAGGAATACTTAACGAAAAGGTTATTAATCAGCTGGTGCGTCAGGGTATTATCGTTATTGCATCGGGTGGTGGTGGTGTACCTGTTTACATCGATGAGGTTGGCGATATTCGTCCATCGGAGGCGGTTATCGATAAGGATTCTGCATCATCATTGCTTGCTAACCGAATTAATGCGGATGAATTCTATATTTTAACCGATGTTTCCTATGTTTATATCAACTATAAGAAACCGGGTGAGAAGAAGTTGGAGTTCCTCAACAAGGCCGATACCGATAAATACCTGAAAGAGGGCATGTTCGGGGAAGGGAATATGGCTCCTAAAATTCGTGCTTGCTTACAATTTGTTGAGAATGGCGGTAGGATGAGCGTTATTACCGAGGCAACAAAGCTTGAGGACATGAGCTATGGAACGAAAATTACATTAGAGTACGAAGATTAAAATAACCACTAAAAATAATTGCTATGGCTTTCAATTTAAGGAATCGTAATTTCTTAAAACTTTTGGATTTTACTCCAAAAGAAATACAGTTCATGCTTGATTTATCGGCTGAACTAAAGGCTGCAAAGTACGCTGGGACTGAGCAGCAGAAGTTAAAGGGTAAGAATATCGTCCTTCTCTTCGAGAAGGATTCAACCCGTACCCGTTGCGCTTTTGAGGTTGCTGCGCTCGATCAGGGTGCACACGTTACCTACCTTGGCCCAGCTGGTTCACAGATGGGTAAGAAGGAGTCGATGAAGGATACTGCACGTGTTCTTGGTCGTATGTACGATGGTATCGAGTACCGTGGATATTCGCAGGATATTGTTGAAACGCTAGGGAAGTACGCAGGGGTTCCTGTATGGAATGGCTTAACAACCGAGTTTCATCCAACCCAAATACTTGCTGATTTCCTAACCATGCGCGAGCACACCGATAAACCGCTGAATAAGGTTGCTTTCTGCTACCTTGGCGATGCTCGTAACAACATGGGTAACTCGTTAATGGTAGGTGCTGTTAAAATGGGTATGGATTTTAGAGCCGCTGCTCCAAAGGCTTGTTGGCCATCCGAAGAGCTGGTGGCGAAATGCCGTGAGATTGCCAAGGAAACGGGTGCGAGAATCACCCTAACCGAAAGCGTTGAGGAGGGGGTTAAAGGTTGTGATTTTCTATATACTGATGTATGGGTGTCGATGGGCGAACCCGATTCAGTTTGGGAGGAGAGAACAAAGCTGTTAAGGCCGTATCAGGTTAACAAGAAAGCGATGGATTTAACAGGTAATCCAAACTGTAAGTTCATGCATTGCCTTCCAGCATTCCATAACCGCGAAACGGTTGTTGGCGAGGAGATGTTCAAAAAGTTTGGCCTTGAGGCGATGGAGGTTACCGAAGAGGTTTTCGAATCGAATGCTTCTATAGTTTTCGATGAGGCTGAAAACCGCATGCACACTATTAAAGCGGTGATGGTGGCAACATTGGGACAATAATTTTATAATAAATAGATTAAAAAGACAGCGAAAAGCTGTCTTTTTTTTTGTGGTTACTAAAAATCGCCGTAATTTTAATTAAATGTAATTTTAATCTCTTTTACTATGACAATTTATGTTGGAAACATTGCCTATACCATGACTATTGAGGATTTAAAAGAACTTTTTATAGCTTATGGTAATGTAACTAATGTTAAAATCATTGTTGATAAACAAACAGGTAAGTCTAAGGGCTATGGATTCGTTGAGATGGAACGTGATGAGGAGGCTGAGAATGCTATTCGTGCCCTAAACGACACTCAGGTTAATGGTCGAAACATTAAGGTGAACAACGCTCACCGAAAAAATACTGCGGCTGAACCTCAGATATAGATTTGTTCTATCTCAATTTATGATTACTTACAGGTAACATCTTTTCTTGTTTTTGTACCCTGTTTTTAGTGTGGTATGTTACAACCAGCATTATGGTATTTTATTGGTGTCATTTTTTTTTATTTTTATTTTTTTATTAATCTATGCTGTTATGAGCATTCAAGGGAAGTCAATTCATCTACAAGGCAGGGTTCAGCAGGTTGGGTTTAGGTATTATGTGTATCGTCTTGCTAGTGAACTTGGGGTAAAGGGGTTTGTAAAGAATATGCCTGATGGGTCGATATCTGTTGAGGCTGAGTGCGATAGCCATACCATGGAGGTTTTTATTGAGCATTGTAAGAAGGGATCACCTCAGTCGAAAGTGAGCAAATGCGAAGCAACACCGATAGAGGTGAAGGGCTATGAATGTTTTAAGATTTTCTGATTAAGGGTTGCATTTAAATAAGGGTTTTTTCAGGGAACAGGAATACAACACATTAGCAGTTCTTTTTATTTATGTCTTTTTTCGTCCCATGGTATGCCCAAAGGTATCGTGATGCTAGCGTTCTATTGGGTTCCCATTTTTCTGCAATTGACATCATTTCTGCAATTAGCGCTTTACCCTCCGTTTTAAATTTGTAAATATCAATCATACTTTTCCTTATCACCAAATCATCGTATGGGAATACATTGGGTCTTTGAAGCGAAAAGATTAATAACATTTCAACCGACCATCTCCCGATTCCTTTCACTTGGGTGAGTAGCGTAACTATCTCTTCATCGTTAAGCGATTCTATACGGCTGACTCCTAAATCGTTTGACAAAGCAAACCCAGCAAGGTTTTTAACGTAGCTGGATTTACCCTGCGATAGGCCAACACTTCTTAAAACGTTATCGTCTGTATATAAAAGAGTTTTTGGGGCAGGGTACTTATTCTCAAAAAGTTCAAGGAAACGGTTGTAGATCACCTTGGCAACTTTTCCCGATAGCTGCTGTGAGATTATTATCTCAAGCATATCTAAATAAATATCCTCTGTTTTTGCAAGGGTTGGGAGTTTAATGGATTTACAAATCTTTTCGAGTTTAGAGTCCTTAAAGCGGGTGTTGTTATTCATCTTGAATGAATTCGAGCTAAAGTGAAAGTTAAATTTTTATTCCGAGTATGCAGATATCATCTATTTGCTCCTCCTCCTGTTTGTAGTCGTTAAGTATGTTGAGAAGTATCTCTTTCTGAATATTCATGGGTTTGGTGTGATGCTCCAATAATAATTCGGAGAATTGTTTCTGCCCAAACTTTCTTTTTTCTGAATTCATTTGGTCAATAAAACCATCGGTAGTTAAATAAAGGCACGAGCTGTTATTCAGGTTTATTTCTTGATTTGTGTAATACCTGTTCGATTCTCGTTGGTATCCGCCTACTGATTTTTTGTCGCCATTAACTTTTTCCAACTTGCCATCCTGAATCATAAGCAAAGGCCTGTTTGCTCCAGCAAATGTAGCTCTTTGGGTGGCTCTGTTTATCTTTATTAAGCATACATCCATGCTTGCATGAGACTTTCCGTGGTTTTCATCCTGCTGCAGGGCTTTACGTATCTTCTGGTTAAGGAGTTCGAGAATTTGAGCAGGATCGTGCGTGTGCCATTCATTTACAATCTGATTTAGAATTGTATTGCCGATGAGAGACATAAACGATCCGGGGACTCCATGTCCAGTACAATCGATCACCGCAATAAAAACGATATTCTGCTCTGCGCTAACCCAATAGAAATCACCTGAAACGATATCCTTGGGAAGGAAAATTACAAATTGATCCTTGAATAAATCGTTCAGCTGCTCTTCGTGAGGTAGTATTGCTTGTTGAATTGTTTGAGCGTATTCGATGCTGCTAATGATTCTTTCGTTTTTTGCAGCAATAATTTGCTTTGAGCGTTCAAGTATTTGGTTTTTCTGCTCAATCTCATCGCGTTGGGCTAGTATTTCTTCTTGCTGCTGCATTAGCTCCTCATTCTTCTCTAGTATCTCGTTTTGCTGATTGGTCAGAATTGAGTTGGCTTTCTGTTTGCCTCTATAGGCCGAAATGCCGAATGCGATAAGTATAATAAGCATCGCTAGAATGGCTATTAAAGAGTTTTTAACCATCTTCTGATTCTTTACCTTCACTAAAAACATTTCGTCTTTTTTTTCTTGAATCACCTTAAGTAAATCCTGTTTTCTTTCAAATTGGTAAAGTAATTCAGCTTGAACCGAACGTTTTGTATTCTCCTCATTGAATAAGCTGTCGCGAGTGGCAATGTAAATTTTGTAATATTTAAGCGCAAGGGCTGTATTGCCGATACATTCGTAAACTTCGCTTAGCTTAAATAGCGCATTTGAATACAACTCCTTTGCACCAGTTCCTTTTGATAGGTTTAACGCCCTTTGATAATGACTTATAGCTTGTTGGTACTCTTTACCCTTAAAGTAGTTATTCCCCATGTAGAGGTGGCATTCGGCTTGTCGCGATTTGCTGCCTAATTCAACAAATGCTTTTAGCGCTTGGTTTAGAAATGTTTGGGCCTGTTGTAGGTTGTTCTGTTCGGTGTAAATTGCCCCAATTTCATTGTAGTTAACACCAATCTCGTCCAAGTTCTTCAACTTCTTCGCGATGACTAATGATTTTAAAAAATAATCGATAGCTTTGCTATACTCTTTCTTCTTTTGATAGGCTTGCCCTATGTTTAAGTTGGAGATACATATACTTTCTTCATCATTCATCTCTTCTCCAAGTTTCAACGAGCTGAAGTAGTATTCCAGCGCTTTATCGTATTCGGTTTGGTATAGGTAAACAATACCAATATTATTTAATGCTCCTGAAATGCCTGTTTTATTATGAGTTGATTGGCAGATTTTAAGGGATTCGAAATAGAATTCCAATGCTGCTGGGTACTTCCCCTGAAGCCTGTAAACAGCACCCATCCGGTTTTTAATGCTAGCAATCCCATTGCTATCGCCCATTTTTTTGTAGTAGTCCAAGGAGGTGGAGAGCGCCTCAAGCGCTTTTATGTAATCATCGGTAGAGCGATAAATATCGCCTTTCTTTTTGTATAGATCGGCTAGTTTGCTTGAAAAGCCTTGTTTTTCGCATAAGGGTATGGCTTGCGCAAGTAATTGCGATGCTGTTTGAAAATCTTCATGGTTGTAAAAACTATCAATCTGGTTAATTAAACGAGCTACCTCTATCGAATCATCCCTTAAACAATTTTCTGAACCATTAATCGTATTAACTACCTGAGAATAGCAACTTCCGATTGTAAGAAGGAGGAGTAATGAAAAATAAAACTTGTATAGTAAATATCGATTCATCGAACCTTAATACTTTTAGCAAAATTAGTATTTTTAAGCAGATTTAGGGTATGAAAACTGAATAGTTTTATGAAAAACAAAAAGACTAGAATTACCTAGCCTTTTTTGTTGTAAACAAGAACGATTAATGTCGCTATTTCTTGACTTTTGCTTTTGCCTTTGGTGTTTGTTTTGGTGCTTCGGTTACCACTGCTTTTTCAACCTTAGCCGCACCGCTTTTGGGTCTTGTGTTGCCATACGAACCCATAAAAAGCTTACCCCTGCGGGTTTTTTTATCTCCTTTTCCCATGATTGTAATTTTTTGTTGATGTTTAACTACTATTTACATTCGGATTGCAAATATAGGAAAAATGAATGAAGTAAAAAATGCGAAGGAACATTTAGTTTGATTCGAGGGGTAGAGACTTTTTGAAGTTTCGTGTTTTTTCACTATATTTGAATCAATGTCGTTTAGTTAGCGTTTTTTAAATCAACTCTTCCACCTCGCCATGCGGGGTTGGAATGTTTATTAACCTAGCATAGTCCGCAGGACATGCTAGCGTTAAATTCCTTAATTAAACGACATTGATACTTGAATTACAAAAAAATAACATACTATTTATGGAAATAAAAGGTTCTGCTGTTAAAGCAACGCCCGATTTTGTTAAAGAGAAATTTGGTGCACGTTATAACGAATGGGTGAAATTATTACCCGAAAAATCGAAAAATATTATTGAGCAGCCCATTTACGCAACCACATGGTATTCGCTTACCGATTCTGTTATTGTTCCAACCCAGAAGGTTGCCGAGCTGTTTTATGCTGGTAATAGCGCCAAAGCAGCGAGTGAGATTGGTCGTTATAGCGCCGATGTGGCTTTGAAAGGGGTTTATAAGATTTTTGTACGGGTTAGCTCGCCACAATTCGTGTTGAGCCGTGCTTCGAGCATTTTCTCAACCTATTATCAGCCCTCAGAAATACGAGTTATTGAGAGTGCTGAAAAGAAAGCTGTACTTCAGCTATCAAAATTTCATCCCACCGAAAAGCTGATAATGAATCGTATTGCGGGTTGGATTGAGAAAACCCTTGAGATTACCCTGAAATCGGCACTAAAGGTTGATGTTGATAACCATGTCGAAGGGGCAAACCTTACCTCGAAGATTACCATTATGTGGAACTGATATTGATTTTATTAGCCCGAGCGTTCAGCTCAACTATTGCATTTTGCATTTCATCCCGATGAATTTACACTTCATCGGGTTTTTATTTTTTATACCTTTTTGAGGAGTAATCTTTGACCCGTAATTCAGCAAGAATGGAAAATTTAGCCAATAAAAAGAGAGTCAATTTTGCATCAAAAAAAGTATGAGAAAGATTATTCTAATTTTAGCTATTGTGTTAGTTGGCACACAGGCATACTCGCAAACACTAATTAGGGGGAAGGTTACCGACTCCGATGGACAACCACTCACTGGAGCTAATGTTATGCTAAAGGGCACCTACGATGGAATTGGAACTGATGCTACTGGGAATTATAGCTTTACTACAAGCGAGAGAGGTAAGCAGATTGTTATTGTAAGCTTCATCGGCTTTGCCATTCAGGAGAAGGAGGTAGAGCTATTGGGGGCAACTATCGAGTTAAGTTTTTCATTAAAGGAGGAGTCGAATCGGATAGCCGATGTGGTTATCTCGGCAGGTACTTTTGAAACATCCGACAGGAAGAAGAGCGTAACCCTTCAACCCCTTGATATACTAACTACCCCAAGCGCAGCTGGCGATATTTATGGTGCGTTAACCACTTTGCCTGGTGCATCGATGGTGGGTGAGGATGGTCGCCTTTTCGTCCGTGGTGGCGATGGGTACGAGTCGAAGACTTTTATTGATGGGTTGCTCGTTAAAAAACCGTATTCATCCAATACTCCCGATTTGCCATCGAGGGGAAGATTTTCACCAACCCTATTCAGCGGAACAACTTTTAGTACAGGTGGTTATTCGGCAGAGTACGGTCAAGCCCTTTCATCGGCATTGATCCTTACCACAAACGCTTTCCCGAAGAAAACGCAAACCGACATTCAGCTTATGACTGTTGGGGTTGGTGCAACACAGACCTATGCAGGGAAAAATGCGTCACTATCCATTGGTGCTGAATACTATAATCTTAAACCCTATTTTAGCATTATTAATCAGGAGGTTGAGTGGAATAGATTTCCTCAATCGCTGGGGCTAGTACTTACCTCAAGGATCAGAACCAAGGGCGATGGTGTATTGAAGATATTTTCAACATATAGTTCAGCGTTGAGCGGCTTGAGATACCCTGAAATGACTACCCCTGGTGCAATGCAGAATATTAAACTTGATAATAAGAATAGTTATACAAACATTAACTACAACCGGAGTATAAATAGCTGGTCGGTTAAAGGTGGTGTGGCATTTACTTACGATGAAAACCTGATCGGAATGAAAGCCTTTGAGGTTAACGATTACAATACGAATTTTCAGCTCCGATTTTCGATGAAACGAAAATTTAGCGATAGGTTTTCGTTGAACATGGGCGGCGAGGAAACGGTAAACCTTTTCAACGAAAAATACCATGAGTTTTCACCAACCATCCTGTTTGAAGGAACTGTGAAGGATTTTAACTCCGCCATATTCTCTGAGGTTGAGGTTAGGCCATTATCACGTCTTGTGGTAAGAGCAGGGCTCCGTGGCGAGAATGCATCGATCATTAACGATGCTAAGCTAGCGGTAAGAACTTCGGCGGCATGGCTAATTAGTAAAGATATTCAATTGTCGATGATCTATGGTACATTTTATCAAACCCCCGAGGAGTCGGCAATGAAGTTTAAGCCGCAATTGGGCTACGAGAAGGCGGAGCATTATATTGCTAATGTTCAGTATGAGAAGAATAATCGGATTTTAAGGGTTGAAAGTTATTATAAGAAATACAATGATTTTGTAGCATACGATACCACTCATTTTTTCAACGAGCCTTTGTATTATAATAATTCTGGTTATGGCGACTCAAAGGGTATTGATGTTTATTATCGTGATAGAAAAACCTTCAAGAACCTCGATTACTGGGTTTCGTACTCATTCATCGACTCAAAACGGAAGTATAGGGGTTACCCATCGTATGTAACGCCACCATTCGCATCAACGCACAACTTTACAGTTGTTGCTAAGCAATGGGTGCAGAAGATAACCACTCTGTTTGGGGCAACCTTCGCATGGTCGAGCGGAAGACCATACCACGACCCCAATAGCACCAAATTTATGGATAAAATTACCTCTGACTATATGGATATAAGCCTAAATGTAAGCCATCTATGCGAACTATTTGGTAAATCAACAATACTATATGCATCCATGAGCAATGTTCTGGGAAGAGATAATATATATGGGTACAGATATTATTCAACTCAAAATTCAACAGGTGTTTACGAGTCAATCCCTGTTCGCTCTGAGTCCAAACGGTTTATACTTTTTGGGGTATTCATAACTCTCGATTAATCATTATACCAATACTATTAACTAAATCTTAATTAAAATGAAACGTTTACTTTTATCTTCGATGTTAATTGCTGTGGCAATTATACTTAATGCTCAAACACCTTTTGAGAAGGCTATTATGGATGGTTTAACCCAATTGGATAGCGCAAAAACGGGAATCCAAATGCAAACCGTGGTAAGCCGATTCGAGCGTATCGCGATGGCGGAAAGTAGCCGATGGGAACCTTACTACTATGTTGCTTTCTTGAAAATACAGCTAAGTTTTAAGGAAAAGGACGATGATAGGAAGGATGCATTACTTGATGAGGCGCAGAATAGTATCGACAAAGCTATTTATCTAGGAGGTAGCAAATCGGAGCTATTCACACTGCAAGGGTTTCTATATCAGGGAAGAATTCAGGTAAGTCCCATGATGCGTGGGCAATCATACTCGGTCAAGGCTTCCGAAATTTTGGAAAAGGCTATTGCCGAAAACCCTGATAACCCACGTGCATACTACCTGTTGGGTCAAAACTATAGAAACACACCTAAAATGTTCGGAGGTGGTTGCAAAAATGCTCTCCCCAATTTTATAATAGCGAAGGAGAAGTATGAGAAGGAGAATGGGAAAACAGGCATTAATCCCAAATGGGGTTCAAAATCCAATAGCAGCATGATAGAGAAGTGTAATGAGGAGTAAATGAATTCTATGAATGCTTAATTAACGTGAGTTCGATTTAAGAGTGCTTATTATATAACTATTTATTAGTAATTTAATGCCAAGATTAATTTTTTTGGAAGGCTAGAATGATGGAACTGCCGCCTGCCTGCCTACCCTGCCTACCGGCAGGCAGGCGGCAGGCAGGTATCATTGGCTACGCCGAACTAGCTTCGCTGAGCTCACTACGTTCGGTTCGCAAGCTCGGTTCCATTTCTCCCAATTAAGTAAAATACTGATAATATAGCATTTAATTGTTTCTTACATCGAACAGATATTCCATAAGGGAATGAAATGCTTGTGGCTATTATGGCTAACTACGATTTGTAAAATCACCTTGAAAGAGAGTTAAGTGAAATTTGAAAAAATTAGATTCTCGTAATCGAATCCGCAAATAATTTTTTGTAACTATTCAGCAGTAAACAAAATGAAGAAAAACGACAGAGGCACAGACCTGCCTACCCTGCCTGCCGCCTGCCTGCCGGTAGGCAGGGTAGGCAGGGAACATAGAGAATTTATTAGAACTAAAACTCATACAATCTTTTTGTACGCTACAGAAAAACTTCAAGATTATTATTTTGCGGTCAACGAAGCAACCCTCTGTGATCTCTCCCGATACATCGGGACGGGCTGTGCCTCCGTGGTGAATAGTTATAATTTTTTTATTGCAGATTTATGGTGAATCAATAAAATATCATTATTTGTGGTTTGATTTTTGTTAAGTTATCCAGAATTTATGATTAATCATTGGTTAAAGTGCAGATTATTAGTTAATACGATTATATTTATTAATAAATTTTATAACAAAAGATGATAAAAAAAACATGAAAACAGTATCTGCACCTATTACCCCTAATCAGCGCATTGCTATACTCGATGCGTTGAGGGGGTTTGCCATTTTCGGGATATTAATGGTTAACATGCCCCTATTTTCGAATCCCATTACCTCTATGCTTCTCGGTGTGGGAGTTATTGAAGGTGATTCTAATTTACTCGGAGAGTTTTTTATTAAGCTTTTCTTCGAGGGTAAGTTCTATGTCCTTTTCTCAATGCTTTTTGGATATGGTTTCTGGCTATTCATAAACAAAACGGTTGAGAAAGGAAGTATTTTCACCGTTTACAGACGACGTGTCTTTTCCCTACTACTTTTCGGTATTTCCCATATCCTGTTGCTATGGGCAGGCGATATCCTGTTTTTTTACGCCCTTTTTGGTTTTGTCATTCTTCTCTTCCGTAATAAGTCCAACAAGGGTTTAATGAAATGGGTGATTGGGTTAATTTTGGTTCCCATAATTATTCCGGCATTGGGTTGGGTAATCGTTGCTATTGCTTCTCTTAATTCTGAAACTCAAACTGCTATGCAAGGAGTTTTTGAGGGGAGTAATCAATTCCTTCGACAGATATATCAGAAAAACTTTGAGGTTTATTCCTCAGGTATTTTTAGCGAGATTGTTTCAGTAAGGCTGAGCGAGTGGAAAATGCTTCTCCCTGGGCTCGTTGTATTTTACCCCACAGTGTTAGCTATGTTTATGCTTGGTGCCTGGGCTGCTCGAAATAATATTCTGAAAAACTTTCAGGAAAAGATACCACTCTTTCGTAAGCTTTTCTGGCAGGGAATAATTATTGGTATCCCCTCCACAGTATTATACACCTATGCTTGGTCGAAAGCGCAAATGGGAGTTCCAAATCTTTGGGGATTCCTTAATACATCAATGAATATAATTAGCGGTATAAGCATGTGCTTATTGTATGTATCATCAATAGTCCTATTGATTTATAGGGGAAAACTTGCATTCTTTTCTAAATATATTGCCCCAGTGGGTCGTATGGCACTTACTAACTACCTATTGCATTCTATAATTTGTACTACTCTATTTCTCCCCTATGGTTTTGGGCTTTTCGGAAAAATAGAAATATGGCAAGGAATATTACTCACTATTGCTATTTATGGGCTACAAATACCTTTTAGCAACTGGTGGCTTAAGAAGTTTAACTATGGACCGTTTGAGTGGTTGTGGCGTAGCCTAACCTACTTAAAGATTCAAGATTTTGTAAAACGATAAAAACCTAACTCCCATGAATGTACTAGATATTCCTTTCAACAAATTTATAGGGTTGCAATTGGCAGACTCTGATAAAGATTATCTCCTTAAATTAGATCACAAAAGTGAATATCTTAATCATCTGGGATCCGTCCATGCAAGTGCTCTATTTGCACTTGCCGAGGCTTCTAGCGGAGAGTTTCTGTTGGTTCAATTCAAGGCATTTGAATTAAACGTAATTCCAGTTGTACGAAAGGTCGAAGTAAAGTATAGTAAACCTGTTGAGGGTGCTGTTTATTCAAAGGCATGTTTTGTTGATTCAAATGTTAGCGAGATCGTTAATGAGCTAAGGATTAAAAAGAGAGTAACCATTAAAGTTCGGGTTGATATCATGAGTGGCGGTACGGAGAAGGTACTTACTTCATTCTTTGAGTGGTTTGTAGCAATGAGTTGAAGTGATATTAAAAAACATGAAAAAAGCAAGTGTGAATTTATCAATATTTTAGAAACGCACTTTAATAATGCGTATATTAGTTGTTTTCAAACAATATTAAGGGAATAAAGATGAAAAAAATTACTAAAATTATTCTAAGCGTATTAATAGGATTGATGTTTATTATCCTGATTGCTGTTTTGCTACGACATTTTATTGCTGATTTTGTTATTCAAAAAAGGATGAAGCATTATAATGTACCTGGTCTTAGCTATACTGTAATTAGTAATTATGAAATTAAAAAGGCTAGATCGTTCGGTGTTATTAATAACAAGACTCACAAGGTCGTAAATTCAGAATCAATTTTTCAGGCAGCCTCCACAACTAAACTTTTGGTTTCTACAATAGTATTACACTACGTTGAGAACGGGGTTTTTAGCTTAACAGAGGATGTAAATAAATACTTGAAGTCATGGAGAATTCCTGAAAGTGAATTTTTAGATAACAAGAAAATAACTTTATTTCATTTATTGACACATCAATCAGGTTTTAATGCCCCAGATGGTGGGTTGGATTGGGAGAACGGAAGTTCTCCATCTTTGGTAGAAGTTTTGAATGGAGAAAAACCAGCAATAAACGATAAGGCTGCGATAAAATACTCGCCAGGAAAAAAATGGGAGTATTCCAATATGGGTTATATCATTGTCCAGCTTATTCTTGAGGATGTTTTGGGAAAGCCTTTTCCTGAAATCGTAAAAGAAATAATATTCGATCCCCTTGAGATGAATCATAGTACTTTTACTTACCCGTTAGAGAGTATTTATAAAGAAAATGAAGCTGTACCCCATAATAAACAAGGTGAGGTTGAAATAGCGCTCCTTCATCCAAAAGCTTACGCACAAGGTGGTTTACTTACAACAACAATGGATTTAACAAAATTTCATATTGAGTTAATGAAATCGTATAAAGGAATGTCCAATAAAATACTTTCTCAATCAATGATGGAGCGATTATGTAAGGGGGAGGTGGATTTAGATCCGGATATTTTTGGTGGAATACAATTCGGCGAGGCTATGGGATTACAAGTCAAAGTAACAGATAAAGGGTTATTTATTTTTAGAATAGGTTATAACACACCAGGAGCGGGCTCCTGTTTAGCTGGTTATCCAAGTTTAGGGGAAGGTGCTGTAATAATGACTAATAGTGCAAATGGAATAGATATTTGTATTGAAACAATGATGTTGCTTGGAATATCAAATGGATGGCCGAATATTAATAAGTAAAGGTTTATAATGTCCAAAATAATTTACATTGTCGAATTACCCACCAGTGCTATGTTAAGTATAAAATGTTATACCTTCTGGTTCTCAACCCCTGTCAGAGTTCAAAACCCTGACAGGGGTTGAAACTATTTCTCGTTAAACTTAACGCAAGTAGGGTAAAACTCATTTATACGGATATTAATCAAAAATACAGTAGTTCGGAGTTGCCCTAAAAGTGAAGGGAATAACTTTTGTGTGTTTTTTATAACTACATCTACTTGACAGATGTAGGACGTGTGATTCTTGCAATGACGGGCAGGTTTTTTGAACTACTAACTACCATCTTGGCTTTGCATATTTCAACAACAAAAATTGCAATAATCTAGATTGTATGTTTAAAAAAAAATTATGACAAAATCAACAGAAGCAAATTACCAATCAAATTCTAAAAAAACAATATCCAAGTTTTTTCATATTCCATTCATAAGAATCATAATTGGAACTGTTATAATGGGATTTATTTACTTCTTATTCAGCGTGCTAATTAAATCCATTACAGGATTTATAGAGCCAGAAGCAACCATTGGCAGGCCTGTGAGGGCTATTATTGCTCTTTTAGCACTCCTGTTCGGCTATAATTTACTGTTCAAATACTACGAAAGGAGAAAGGTAATGGAGCTGTCAATTATCCACCTACCTAAAGATGGATTACTTGGATTGGTGGTTGGAGCGTTAATGGTATCTGTTACAATCAGTTTTTTTGCGTTAATGGGCTATTACCAAGTCCTATCGAATAACCTTAGTATATCCTCTTTACTGGCTGGTTTAATTGTTTTAACTAGTTTGGCTGCTGTCGAAGAGGTAATCTTCCGTGGAGTAATTTACCGAATATGCGAAGAGTGGTTGGGAACCAATATGGCGCTAATTATCTCTGCTGTACTCTTTGGACTTGCCCATATGCCAAACGATAGCGCAAATCTGGTTAGTATTATTTCTGCAATTTTTGGCGGCATAATGCTTTGCTTAGCCTATAGTGCTACCAAACGATTATGGCTACCCATATTCTTGCATACTGGCTGGAACTTTTCGCAGCTTTTTTATGGAACCAACCTGTCGGGGCTAAGTGAGTTTTCGGTTTATTCTGGGTTTAAAAGTAAATTGCAGGGACCGGAATGGTTAGTTGGAGGAGAGTTTGGGATAGAAAATTCTGTTGTAGCAATTATCATTGTTGTCGTTGTTGCAATTACTTTATACTATATTATGGTAAAAAGTGGAAAACTGGTTAAACCATCATTTAGAAAGACTGATATTGCAGGCTAATATTTGGAACGATTTTGCTATTTACCCTAGCATTACTTGATTTTTTTAAAATGAACTATCCATGAGCAATCATATAACCTGCTTTATTAACTTCGTTGAGTTCGCAAGCTCGGTGACTCCGTTGAACTACGCTACGCCTACCTGCCTATCGGCAGGTATTATTCCACTCTTCCAAAAATATAGTATATATTTTAACGCATTGACAAACAGTAAAATAACGAGTTGTCTTATATCGAATTCACGTTAAAGCAAACTATTTTTATAACTACTCCATAATTACAAAAATGTCAAAAAATTTAGTTCACGGGGGGTCACTGTCAACTGCTGCGTGAGCTGTTTATCTACGAACCTGTTACCCTTGATATGGAGATTATGCGAAGGGTAAGTGATGGGCAAATTTAAAGTAAACAAAGTATGATGGCAAAAATATTCAGAATTTCTCTTCCGTTTTTAATAGGGCTATCCATCGCCATAATTCTAAATACCTTCCTTCGATGGTGGGGTTTTTGGGTGATATTTCCATGGATAGGTTTTTCCATTTCAACTGGTATGCTAATCCGTTCAATGTTAAAGGGTAAAAAGCGAATACTTGGCAGAAAAGTTGCAATCTTAATGGTTCTACCCTGTTTGCTTCTATTCGTTCCAATAGTAAACAGTGAGAATTTTCAGCTTGAAGGTGTTGCTCTAATCGTTATGATTGGTTTCTTTGGTAAGGGTTTTATTCACTATGCCATCGCCAAGATTTTTGGCCCGCTAATTTGGGGACGCGGTTTCTGCGGTTGGGCTTGCTGGACTGCCGCTATACTCGATTGGCTTCCTGTAAAATCAAAGAAACCCCCCCATTTCATCCCAACTTAAACATTTACGTTTTTTAACCCTGGGCATATCAATTTTACTCCCTGCATACCTCGTTTTTGTTCTAAACTATGATGTGCGAAAAGACTATATACATCACCAGGAGTTGATTTGGATGTTTGTGGGCAATGGTATATACTACCTGCTTGGCGTGCCCTTGGCATTTATATACTCTGATAAGCGTTTCTTTTGTAAATACTTATGCCCAGTTTCGCTGGTTATGATACCATCAAGCAGCATTAGCCTAATTAAAGTCAAACCCACTGGAAAAGAGTGTATTGAGTGTAATGCCTGTAACCAGATTTGCCCGATGGACATCGATGTGATGAGCTATGTGAAGAACGGAAAAAAGATTTCACACCCGGAATGCATTCTATGCGATGACTGCAGAAGCGTTTGCCCTACTAATGCGTTGTAGGTAGGAGTTGCTCTTTTGATATGATTGCTCTTTTTTATGTAAAATCAGCCATTTAATCGGTAATAATAGCTATATTCGGAATACTAAACCTCGATCAATGAACCACACCAATAGGGAAAGAATACGATTCGTACTACACCAGCTAATGGATATGGTATTGGTGTATCTTGTTGCCGTATTAATATCATACATTCTTATCGGTAATAAGCTCTTTTCGAGTTTTAGCTATCTGTTTACTAATACAATATTTGGTTTTTATGTGGGTTACCCTCTTTGGAAGGGCAACCAGGTAATTGGCTGGTTATCGGGGCGGATATATCCCTGGCGGTTGAAGCCAAAGTTGACCATGACTGTTGCCCTTGCAGGCTCATTCGGCTACTCGGTCATTATAATCATATTAGTTCATTACCTTGTTCACCGATTGGCTTACGATACCAACATCTTTGATGATTTTGCGAAATTTGTTCCCCAGCTGTTTTTTGTGCTGCTAATATCGATGTTAATAACCATTGCATTTTACGTATCTTATTTTTTCAAATGGTGGCGTATTCTGGTAGTAAATGAGGCGAAATTGGAGCAGGAGGCCATCCAGCTTCGCTACAATGCGCTGAAGAGTCAGGTGAACCCCCATTTCCTATTCAATAGCCTTAGCGTGCTTAGCTCTCTCGTTGATACTGATACACAAAAAGCGAAACTATTTATTCAGCAGTTCTCTAGCATTTACCGTTACGTTCTTGAGCAGCGCGAAAAGGAATTAGCACCTCTCGCTGAGGAGGTAAATTTTATTAGGTCTTTTACAAGCCTACATCATGTAAGGCACGGAGAGAATTTACAGGTTAGCATAGAGGTAGATGATAATTCTGGCTATATTATTCCGCTTTCGCTTCAAATTTTATTAGAAAACTGCTTTAAACATAATGTGATATCGGAGGAGAAACCGCTAAACGTTAGAGTATGGAGGGAGAACGATTACATCGTGGTTCAAAATAACCTGCAGAAACGAAAAGCCATTCATGAGTCGGGTGGGGTAGGGCTCGATACTATCCGTAAGCAATTCGAATTCCTCACGAAGAGGGCTATGCAAATCGAGCATAATGACAAGTATTTCACAGTAAGAATCCCAATTCTAAAAAGGATTATGGAAACCAATTCGCTATGAACTATATCATTGCCGAAGACGAGAAGCCAACAGCGGTTAGGCTGAAATCGATGATTAGGGCTATTGCGCCCGAATTCAATCATATTGAAACATTTGATTCAGTATCCTCCGTAGTAAAATGGCTTAAAACCAATCAACACCCAAACCTAGCATTCTTTGATATTCAGCTGGCCGATGGATTGAGTTTCGAAATATTCGAGCAGGTATCCGTTGAGTTTCCTGTAATATTTACAACAGCCTTCAATGAATACGCCATTAAGGCATTTAAGGTGAATAGCATCGATTATCTTCTGAAACCTGTCGATGAGGATGAGTTGAAGGGTGCTGTTAAGAAATTTCAATCTAATTCAAATAAGCCGATTAGAATTGAGAATGAGGCCATTGCCATAGCTCTTTCTCAGCTTACCAATACGTATAAATCGAGGTTTTTGGTTAAGGTTGGTGAGCATCTGAGGATGATTGAGGTTGATGATATTGCCCTTTTTATCAGCATGGAGAAGTCAACCTTTCTTCGAACCTACAATGGGAGGGATTATGGAATTGATTTCACCCTTGAGCAGATTGAAAGTCTAGTTGACCCTAAGAAGTTCTTTCGTGTAAACCGTAAATTTATTGTTGATATTAAATCAATCCAAGATATTATTGCCTATTCCAATAGCCGATTAAAGCTTAAGCTGGCCGTTGCCACCGATGAGGATGTTATTGTTAGCCGCGAAAGGGTAGGGGAATTTAAGGAGTGGTTGGAGAAGTAATATAAAATGAATAATGATTAATGAAAAATCCCCACCTTCAACATGAATGCTGAAGATGGGGATTTTAGATTTTATTATCTACAGCGATGATAGGTATTCAACCTCCATAAACCTTACCTTACTCTGAATGCGCGATAGAACATCAAGAATTAAGGTCAGATGAGTAGAGGGAAACTCTCTTTCACTTGGCTCTAAGAGAATATTCGATAATTCTTTTAGTTCATTGCTTAGCTTTTCTTGCTTTGAGATTGCCATCCGATATTCAGTAAGCATATTCTTTAAGACCCCGATTTTACTTTGATTTCCACCATCAAACAGAATTGATACCTGAGCGCTTTTGTTATCTAAACTGAATGGATAAGATGAATTATCTTTTACATCTAATTTACCATTTGTACATAGATGGTTATTTGTCGCAATCAAAATTTCACATTTAAGTTCATCAATGTATGCGCAAATCTCATCCGATTTTTGTTTGATGTTATCCTTATCAGCGTAATTCTTTGCAATTGATTGGTTAAATTTTGCCGAATTGTCACTATTAAAGCTATTCAGAGCGAAGCTATTTAAAACATTTGAACTAACATTTAATGTTAAAAGAACACTAAAAATAGCAATGAAAGTCAACCCAAACATGACTCCTAAATTATTAAGAAGGGAATTTCCCTTGTTCTTGCGAGTTTGGTAAAGATAAACAGGCAGGAATAGAACGAAAGGTAAAGGAAGTCCAATTAACATAAATGCTCCAGCATAAGGCCAATGTAGGATTTTAAAAAGCGAGCCCATTAAAACAACGCTGAATACAAGAAAAGTAACAATGTACAACCATTTGTAATTCCTCTTATTCTGACTTTTATAGCTGCTTGTTAAGGCAAAAGGAAGAAATCCAAAACAGAAAATGGTAATTGACAGGAATAATAGAAAACTAGCTCCTGGTAAATGTAAAACCTTTGATAAAGCTCCAATTAGCATTAGGTTCACACTGACTATGCCTGTTATATATATTAACTTTTTCATAGGTATAAGATTTAGGTAGTTATTTTGTTTGAGCATTAATGAATTGTATGGTTTGTGATTCAACCATTCTAATTCTCTTCTCTATATCCGATAAAACGGAAAGTGTACCAATCAATATATTTTCATTAAACGTAATCTGCTCCCATGTTTGGGTTTCTTGATTTATTGAGATATCAGAAGTGTTTAAAACAATATTGATGTTTTTAGTTAATTCTGCGTTTGAGGTAATTTCCGATTGGATTGTTTGTTGATATTTGATTATCGCCTGCTTAAGTCGATAAGCCATTCCATTCCAATTTTCTCCAATCATCAAGCTGTTTGTGATTTTCAAATCAGCTTTATTCGAAATATGATTTACATCAAGTAATAGTTTCTCGGCGATTTGCTTATCTACTAAATCTGAGGCCATAACCAGTTCAATCCGAATGCTATCAATTAGCGAGCAAACTTTCAGAGTACCGATATTAATAGCAGACGCTTTAGTCTTTATGCTATCAGCTTTTCCGTTGATATCAGCATATAGTTTTTGATTCTTTACATTCAGGTAATTGCCTATACTCCTTGCATTGCTTTCATTCTGTGCATATACATCAAGAACGTTGGTCGACACATTTATTGCTAACAGTATACTAAGCAGCATAAAAAACATTGCGCTTATTAGTATGTAGATGAATTGACCCGTAATCTTTCCTGTTTCCTTAAACTTCGAATAGGTGAAAAGCGGAAGAAATATCGAAACCAGTAGTACTGACCCAACTATCATCAAAACCGCGGCCCCAGGCCAGTGAAATACTTTAAACATGGTAGATAGCTCAAAAATTAGCAAACCTGCAATCCCAATCAAAATAATTGATTTTTCTTTGGCCGTAGTTGCTTCCTTAAGTTTTATATACATCAAGATTGGTAGGAAAATAAAAAGGATAAACAACCATCCAGTAAAAAGTAAGTTAGAGGCTCCGGGCCAGTGCATTACTTTGAATAAAACCCCTGCCATAAATAGGATACCTCCAATAAGTATTGAAAGGTGCAGTATTTTCGACCCTTTAACTTTCATCTCCTTATAGTTTGTATAGATTGCCGCAGGGAAGAAAACGAGGCAAAGTATAACAAAGCCGAAAATAATTAGAAGACTTCCTCCCGCCAAGTGAGATAGTTCCATTGCTGTACCTATTCCCAGCATCGCTAAGGAGAGATTCCCAGTGATTTTCATAGTCATTTTCATACGTCTATAGTTTTTGTCGATTAGGTAAAGTGCACTTTCTTGAATTTTCTGTAATACCTTAATCCCTGTTTGCTGCTTAACGATATCATAAGCCTCATCGAAGGTTTTTCCAAAACTCATTTCATTCTCAACCTCGCAGCAGATGTGGTCTATCAGATCATCGGCAAGGTGCGAAAAGGTAATTCTTGCTTCTTCAACATCCGAAATGATAAGCTCAATTTGTTTGTTATTTAGCGATTGCATATTCAAGCCCGAAATTAGGTTTAAGCAATACCCTTAAAGTATTTACAAAATCTTCTAGCTCCGCAACTCTCTCCTTTGCTGTATTTTTTCCGGTTTCGGTAAGCGAGTAATAAATTCGATTACGATTATTTATTACCTCCGACTCAGTTTTTACTACGCCATCCACCTCAAGTTTATGCAGGATTGGGTATAATGCTCCGAACGTAAGCTCAATCTTACCATCCGATATCTCTTTTACCAGCTGAGTGATTTCGTAACCATACAATCGTTTCCGTTCTGATAAAAGTCTCAGGATAATTGGATTGAGCGTCCCTTTGATTAAACTATTCTGTACCATAATTTTCTATTTTATGATTTTATTTCAATATATATACAATGCAAATATATATAAGAAACTTATATATATCAAGAATAATTGAAATTATTTTAGTTAATAAGCTATTTGTTCGTTTATTTGTCGAATAAAAAGTAAGCGTAACTCCCTATGTATATTGATGAAGATAAACCTATTCCCTTATATCAATTTGATATTCTTAAACCATTCGAAAGTCATTTGGTGCATTTCGTATCCACAAGGAATGAATCATTACCGCCATCGACGTGTAACTATTTTACTATTGGATTGAATGGTGCAATCGAAAATGATATTGTATTAAAGAATAGAAAGAATCTAGCTAAACAATTAGGAATTTCAGCCGATTCGTTCGTTTTTGCATCGCAGATTCATGACAATAAAGTGGCTGTTGTTAAGGACGAGGATAGGGGCAAGGGGGCTTTTGAGCGCTCATCGTATTTATGCGATATTGATGCCATGGTTACCAATCGAAAAGATATTTGCCTAGTAACCCAAGCAGCTGACTGTGTTCCCATTCTTTTCTACGACCCAGTTAAAAAGGCAATCGGTGCTGCTCATGCGGGGTGGAAAGGAACGGTTGCTAAAATACCAGCTGAGGTTGTTCAAAATATGATTACTGAATTTGGCTCAAACCCTTCCGATTTAATCGTTGGGATTGGTCCATCAATTGGTCCATGCTGCTACGAAGTGGGTAATGAGGTTGTGGCTATGGTTAAAAATTCTTTTGGTTCAACGGAAGGGCTTATTCTCGAAAACAAGAAGTTCACCAAGCCTGTCTTTGACCTTTGGGAGGCAAATCGCCTTACTCTCGTTGAGGCAGGAGTAACGTTAGAGAATATCGAGATAGCTGGCGTTTGTACAAAATGTAATAACAACCTTTTTTTCTCGGCACGAGCAGGGGATAGAGGACGATTTGGGGCAGGAATTATGCTTCGTTAATGTAAATTGTATAATTTAGAAGTTTAAAAATCAAGTTAGAACTATTTATTCTGTCAACCCTGCCTGCGGTAGGCAGGTGTTAACTATAAGTTGTTAACTATATTAACTATGATAAACAAACAATCCCTTATAGACCGCTTTATCCGGTACGTAAAAATCGATACCACGAGCGACGACAATTCTACAACTTTTCCGAGCACCAAAAAGCAATTCGATTTAGCAAATGTACTTGTGAAAGAATTGGAGACGCTTGGTTTACATAATATTTCGCTTGATGAGTGGGGCTATGTAATGGCAACTTTGCCAGCAAATACTGATAAGGCTATTCCTACCATTGGATTCTTAGCGCATATGGATACTGCCCCCGATATGAGCGGAACCAATGTGAATCCTCGATTAATCGAGAATTACGATGGGAAAGACATTGTTCTTCATAAGGAGAATAATGTAATTCTTGGAGTTAAGGATTTTCCTGAGCTAAAAGACTATATCGGGCAAACCCTTATCGTTACCGATGGTACAACCCTGCTTGGTGCTGATGATAAAGCAGGAATTGCCGAGATTATGACCTCGTTGGAGTATATGGTTAATCACCCTGAGTTCAAACATGGTAAAATCAGAATCAGTTTCACCGTTGATGAGGAAATTGGTCGTGGTGCTGACCATTTTGAAGTTAAGAAGTTTAACGCTGATTTTGCATATACAATGGATGGCGGAATGATTGGCGAACTGGAGTTTGAGAATTTCAACGCTGCGGGTGCAAAGGTTTATATTCAGGGCCGAAATGTACATCCTGGATACGCAAAGAATAAGATGAAGAATGCTTTGCATATCGCCATGGAGTTTAACTCGTTGTTGCCTGTAACAGAACGACCTGAACATACTCAGGATTATGAGGGCTTCTATCATTTAACCAAGATGGAGGGTGATGTTGAGAACGCTATGCTCCAGTATATTATTCGCGACCATTCACGTGAAAAGTTCGTGGAAAGAAAGGTGTACGTCGAAAAAATTGCCAATTTCATCAGCTCAAAGTATGGTGAGGGAACTATAAAGCTAGAGTTGACCGATCAGTACTTCAATATGCGTGAGATGGTTGAACCAGTTTATCATATTGTTGACACTGCCATAAAGGCGATGGAGCAGGTAGGGGTTAAGCCTTTGGTTCGTCCCATTCGTGGGGGAACCGATGGTGCTCGCTTATCGTATATGGGATTACCTTGCCCTAATCTTTTTACGGGTGGCTTAAACTATCACGGGAAGTATGAGTTTGTCCCTGTTGATAGTATGGAAAAAGCATCGGAGGTGATGCTGAAGATTATTGAGCTATACGTTTCAAAATAGATTTTAACTAGTGTCAATAAGAAAATTCCAAATTTCCTGCTTGCCCTGCCTACCGACCAGACAGAGAAGGTAGGCAAAGATCAAATTACAAATAAAACCCAAATGATAAAACTTAAAATCTCAAAACAATTTGAATATTTGGCACTTAAATAATTGGGATTTGATTGTTTTTTGAGTTTTGGTATTTGGAATTTCAGGTTTATTGAGTTTTCTTAGAGACGCTAACTAGGGTTCATGCAAAGAATGCTAAGCCAGACTGCATGATGGCAGGTTCGTGGTGAATAGGTGCCAATTTTTTTATTCTAATAAAAGTAACTGAGTGATTTATTCTTTTAGTGGAATAAGCTCTGTTTCAATGGTAGCCATATTATTTCATCTTTAATTTGGTAATAGCCATGCACTAGAATATGACGCATTCCAATCATATCATTCCATTCTACGTCATCGTGGTCTGATTTAAATTCCTTGGTCAGTAGGTAGGCTGCTTCCCCGATGATTTCAAGATTTTTAATTATGGCAAATCGAAGGATTTTATCCTTTTTATAGGTGTTAAACGTTTTACCTTTGGCAAACTCAAGAATATTGTCAATGGATTCAATCATGTGATTCAACCGTTCTCTATCCCTGGGCTTTTCTCTCATAGATTAGTATTCTTTCGTTTTCAGAACTTTTAATAGCAAATTGTTTCAGCTGACCATCTTCAACCAAATCCACTTTCTTCCCAGTTAATCTTTCCAATTCATTGACAATATGAATGTATTTGAAAAGTGTTATTTTTGCTTCAGGACTAAAATTCACCAAAATATCAATGTCGCTTTGCGAATTCTCTTCAGAGCGGGCATAAGACCCAAATATCCATGCCCGTTCTATGGGCTGGTTGGCAAAATAGTTCGTTAGTCTATTTATTAATGCTCTATTCATTGCTCCTTTTTCGTAAATTTAATAAAATCAAACGATAACGATTCGGCAGAACAATGAAAATTACTTAAAACATTCTTATTTAGGGAAAAGAGGGATTTGATGGGTTTATTGTACTACCTTTACCCTCCACTAAATAGCAGAAAATGATTGATTTCCACACGCATCAAACCCCTGCTGATACTGTCACGTCAGTTCGTAGTTTAATGATTTCAGAGGTAGAGAAGATAACCCCACATGATCTTTTTACGGTAGGTATTCACCCTTGGTATTCAGAAAATAGCGATATAGATTCACAGCTGTTGTTACTAAAAGATTTAGTAAAGCGTAATAATGTAATCGCTATTGGTGAAGTTGGGCTGGATAAGCATCGTGGAGCTCCAATCGAGAAACAAATTGAGATGTTCGAAAAGCAGGTGCTGATTGCCGAGAAATCGCAAAAACCTGTTATTATCCATTGCGTTAGGGCATGGGTTGAACTTCTTGATGTGAGGAAACGGCTAAAGCCCTCAATGCCCTGGGCCATTCATGGGTTTCGTGGACAATCCGAACTTGCGAAGCAATTACTAAATTTTGGCATATACCTATCATTTGGACCAGAGACCCTGAATGCTTCGGAGGGTTTGCAAGAAGCAATCAGAACTGTGCCATTAGATAGAATCTTTATTGAAACCGACGATGCTGATGTCTCGTTGAAGTATTTGTACACAACCGTATCAAAGATAAAAAGTGTTACTTACCGCGATCTAGACGAGCAGATTAATTATAATTTTGCAGAGTTTTTTAAAAAGTGATTGATGAGGAGGCAGGAGTCGGAAGATAGGAGCGTTGTAGTAATTTATCGTGTGAATAATCCAACTCATAAGGGAAATAATTAAAAACCAAAAACTCTATTTGGATGCCGATGAATTGGTTAGAGCGGACCGAACTACTTTTAGGTTCTGAAAAAATCGAGAAATTAAAAAATAGCCATGTTCTTATTGTTGGTCTTGGTGGCGTTGGAGCATATGCCGCTGAACAGATTTGTAGAGCAGGAGTGGGGGCGATGACCATTATTGATGGGGATTCTATCCACATAACCAACAAAAATCGCCAATTACCAGCATTAACTAGCTCACTTGGACAGCCAAAGGCTGAGTACATGGGCAAAAGGTTACTCGATATCAATCCTGAACTTAAACTACATATTATTCAGGAGTATATTCGCGATGATAGGATTTATGAGGTAATAGCTCACCCCTATGATTACGTGGTAGATGCAATTGACACCCTTTCACCCAAAATATTTCTTATTCACGATTGTATAAAGTATGGTCATCGGGTTGTAAGCTCAATGGGCGCTGGGGGTAAGGTTAACCCTTCGCTGATCGAAGTTGCCGATATCTCCGAATCGCATAACTGTCCACTTGCTCGTATCCTTCGGAAACGACTTCATAGATTAGGGATTCGCGATGGGTTTAAGGTGGTATTCTCCTCCGAGCCGGTACCCGATGAGGTAATGGTTCCATGCGTGGGCGAACCCAACAAGAAAACAACCGTTGGTACTATCTCTTATATGCCACCTATCTTTGGCTGTTTTATCGCCTCAGTAGTGATAAGGGATTTGGTGGAGGGATAGATTCCTTTGTGATATTCTATTAAAAATTTAGCGCTGAGTAATCCTGAGAAAAGATATTACAAAATGGATTGCACTCAATTCTTCATTTCCCAATAATACTGAAAAAAGTATTACCCTTTTTTAATTTTAATAAAACATAGTAGAGTTGAATAGCTAAAATAACATCAGTTCTATGCAAGAACTAGTTTAACTGCTTGTTTATATTATATCATTATGGATTAATTGGAAGAATGCCTGCCTGCCGCCTGCCTGCCGGTAGGCAGGGTAGGCAGGGAAAAATGGAACCGAGCTTGCGAACCGAACGTAGTGAGCTCAGCGAAGCTAGTTCGGCGCAGCCAATTTTGGAAGAAAAAATGCTAGAAGAATCCCCATTGGTCCAATATTGACTTCGTCGTCCGGCAGTTGCCGGATCGCTCCAGTTCCATCATTCCAACACAGAATATAAATGCGTAACAAATTGCAAACTAGAAAATTATTATCATTTCTAATATCGAACTCACGTTAAAATATTCAATACCTGATCAAGGATTCCTAAAGATTTTTATTCGTTTCTTTATTAATCTACATCTGCACAGGATCTTATATATATTTTTAAAATATTTTCAAAATCACTTGACTTTTATGGTTTAATAGTTATATATTTGTGTACTTCAAAATAAATGAAGTATATAAAACATTAACTATCATGAGTTATCAATCAAAAATAAGGATATCGATTGGATGGATTTATCCAATTGGAGTATTAACCTCGTACATAATTGCACTTGTAGAAATTGTCATAAGAGAATATTTAATAAAAAAGGGGTATGAGATTATTATAACTCCATACTTTGCAATATCGCTTGTTGGATTATTTTTTATTGTATTTGGAGTTATTCAGTGGTTTAGGTACAAAAATTGGATATACCCAATTCTAGGGATATTAATGGGAGTTACTACATTTTTTGCTTCATTTAGTTTTTCAGGTCATTCTGCCATTTTCAAAGCTATTTATTTAGTATGTTTTATTGTTACTATACTCTTTGTCGTAATAAACTGGCAATCTTTTTACTGCCACGAACGGTTTGAAATTAATTCGCGTAGGTTGTTTAGACTTGCCTCTGAGAGGATATGTCAAACGAGCGAAGGGTTTACTGAACGTCTTTATTCTGCTGGAAAGGTTGAGTGTGGTAAGGATGAATTGCTAGGTTTTGCAAGGATTCTACATAGCTACTATGTTGCCCGTCCTTTCTATTATGAGAACTATATTGCTCTTGCATTTTCGATGAATACTAGCATTTTGGCTATTAAAGAGGTTACGGAAGTGAGTCATATTATTCTCGATTATAATGGAAATATCAGGGTAAAGATTTCTGAAAAAGATTATAGAGATTATAAAGAGCGGTTGAGTTTTGATCAGCTATGCTCATCAATGGCCAATATTTTTATAAGATTTCTTGATTATTATCAAAAAGGACTCGAATCAAGAATAGTAACAGAATTAAAATCAGCAAAATAACTACATTGAGTTAATCTTACAATGAACTTCAGATTTAATTTCAATTAATGGATTTCAAACAAGCAGCGATACTGGGTTCCTATATTTCAAAGGATTATGCCGAAGATCTCTTCCGGCTTCTTGCAACATATAAAAGTATTTCAGCATCTGAGGCGGCATCACGACTTAATCTTCATATTAAAACTGTTCAGGATTTTCTGGAGGATATGCGTAAACTTGAGATACTCAATAAGGAAGAGGTTTATGAAGGTAAGAGACCCTATTTTAGGTATTGGTTAAAGGTTAAGCAAATCTCGATGGATATCGATTTAACACTGCTTTGTCAGGACGAAGACTTTTCTGATTCGAGAATTAGCCTGAAGATCAGGGAGAAAAAGAATGCAAAGGTGAAATTTACAACATCCAGAAGTAACGATTATTTAAGCAATATTGTAATCTGGGTAGGTGAAGGTCGCGATCGTAAAGAGAGAAAAATTAACCTTTCAATTCCACAGGGTAAGTTCTTATTCCATCTTCCTTTCCCTAGCGCGGATTATATCACAATAAAGGAAATTATGAATAAAGCAGGTATTGATGTGTTAAATACCCCTGAAATAGTTGATATTGTAAATGTTCTAGTTGAATTTGATGTAATCGAGACTAATACATAATTATTCAATAAAAACGGTTGAATTATGAATGTCATAGAGTTGAATCATATCACGAAAAGCTTTGGTAAAAATGTTGCTGTAAATGATCTTTCCCTTGATGTGCCAGAGGGTAGCATTTACGGATTCATTGGTCCAAACGGATCGGGGAAGACAACCACCATTAGGATGATAATGAATATCTTCTACCCCGATAGCGGAATAATCAAAGTCTTTAATGGTGAGCAAGCAGGAAACCTTCTGGATAGGGTTGGCTACCTTCCAGAAGAGAGAGGGTTATACAAAAAAATGAAGGTAAAAGAGCTGATCAGTTTTTACGGAGAGTTGAAACATGTATCCAACCCTTCGCGTGAAGCTGATTATTGGCTCGAAAAATTCGACCTGTCGAATTGGGCAAAGAAAAAGGTTGAGACCCTAAGCAAGGGAATGAGCCAGAAGGTTCAATTCATCATTACAATAATCAATAAGCCCGAGATTATTATCCTTGATGAGCCATTCAGCGGGCTGGATCCAGTAAATGCTGAAATTATCAAAGAGGTAATCCTCGATCTTAGAGCCAAAGGATCAACCATTGTTTTCAGTACTCACGATATGTCCGTAGCAGAAAAGATGTGCGATTTTATTTCTATGATCTATAAAGGGAAAAAGGTTCTTGATGGTACCCTTGAATCAATACAAAAGCAGTTTGGTCAGGATACCATAAGAATTCAAATGGAAGGAGGGGTCTCTATGCTTAATGGGATTGCTGGAATAGAAAAAATAAATGATTTTGGACAGATTCAGGAACTTAGAATGATTCCAGGAACTGATTCGCAACAAATCCTATCAGACATTATCTCAAAAACAAGGGTGACAAAATTTGAAATTGCCTCACCCTCATTGAATGATATTTTTATCCGAATTGCCAGACCTGAAAAAAATGGAGGTTATGAATAAATCATTTGTAATAGCAAAGCGCGAATATCGTGCAGCGGTCAGAACTAAAGCATTTCTGATCTCTCTTCTTCTTCTCCCAGTTTTTATGGGAGGGGGGCTAATTGTACTAACGCTGTTTAAGGACAAGATCGATCTCTCGGATAAGAAAGTAGTAGTTTTGGACTATTCGGGTTTGATGGGTGAGCATATTATAAAAACAGCAGAGAACTGGAATAAAAACAATATTTACGATGATAAGAAAGAGCAAATTTCGCCACTGTATTTCATCGAAATTGTTCACCCTGATACAGTAAACCCATTACAACAGAAGTTGGATTTAAGTAATAGGATACGCAATAAAGAAATCCATGCTTTTTTACAGATTGGGGTTGACGTAGTACACCCTCATTTTGGAGAGGAACAATCAAGGATATTTTACTTTGCTGAGAACTCTGCGGTTGATAATGTCAGAGAGTGGCTTAGTAATGTTATTAACAATAAGATACGCGAGATGAGGGTTGTTGAATTTGGAGTGGATCCGAAAAAGATTAATGACCTATTTTACTGGGTTGGTACTGAGAGTATGGGCCTTTTAAAGGTTGATAGCAAAACGGGTAAGGTAATTGATGCCAAAGAGGTAAACGAGACGCAGGCAATTCTTATTCCCTATTTCCTAATTTTTTTGATGTTCATGATGCTGATGATGTCAGCTGTTCCACTTCTCTCTTCTGTTATGGAGGAGAAAAGTGAAAGGGTTGCAGAGGTGTTATTGGGTTCAGTTACACCGTGGCAGTTTATGATGGGAAAAATAATTGGAGGCCTAGGTGTTTCGCTTACCACTTCTACAATCTATGTTTTAGGGGCAGTTATTACACTAAGAAAAATGGGAATGAGTGATGTAATTCCATATGATGTATTACCTTGGTTCTTTGCTTACATGTTGCTCAATATTATAATGGTAGGCTCTATCATGGCGGCACTTGGGGCTTCCTGTAACGACTCAAAGGATGCTCAGGCAATCCAGTTCCCAGCAATGCTTCCAATAATTCTACCACTATTCTTCATGATGCCAGTGATTATGGATCCACTGGGTAAATTAGCCACTGGTTTATCGCTTTTCCCACTATGGACTCCTATGATTATGCTTTTACGACAGTCAACTTCTGTGACCATTCCCATTTGGCAACCAATAGTAGGTTTGATAGGCGTTGTGCTATTCACATTTTTTTGCGTATGGGCAGGTGCTCGTATTTTTCGGTCAGCCATTATTTTTCAGGGTAAACGGCCTAAAATAGGCACTTTGATTAGGTATATCATTAAGGGATAACAAGAAAAAGGTGTTGGTACTATCTCCTATATGCCACCTATCTTTGACTGTTTTATCGCCTCAGTAGTGATAAGGGATTTGGTGGAGGGATATCCTCCATAAAAGCTAAGTTACGAGAAGTTATGGTAGCGACATCTCTACCCAGCAGGATATTAGCGTGTGTTGGCGGTGGTTTAATGATTTAGTGTAATGTTAAGTATGTATTACATTTTTATTTTAACCGACGGGTTAACCCGTCGGTTGTAGCCCTGAATGCTATTACGTCATCGTATGATTAACATAACACTAGTTTACTTGTAACAAAAATTTGTACTATTTTGGTTGTTCAGTTTCATTTGAAATATTAGAAATTACTTGAGGTACAAATCTCTCAGAAAATCCAGCAAGGAAACACCAAAAAATCAATTTTGCTAAATCTTGACCGGATTGGGGATATGTATTAATTAAGAAATTTTGTAAATAGACAGTATCAACCCCTGATTCTGGTATTGAGGGGAAATTAAAAGATGGGAAAAACTGACCGCTGAGCATATTTGATAAGAAAATCACATAAAGAATCAAAGAAAAAATACCTCCATAAATGGGTATAAGCAGAATCTGAAACCAAGATTTAGATAATAATTGCAACTCTTTACTGGAAATTTTTTTTATTCTTTGTTGAATACTAACAAACCCTCCTAATATACCGCACATGATACATATCCACGAAATCATTAGCTTATTACCCCAAAAGAGAGTCGCTCCGAATATCAACGCTATTGATAGCAAGGTAGTTGCTGAAAGCAATATCAATTTTTTGGTAACAGTAAGTATGTTTTCTATCCTTGTTTCCATAAAACCTAAGAGACTGTTTAAGTTTCAATTAAAATATGGTTAACTATTTGAATTTTAAGTTATTTGTATTGATGTTAACTACCTGCCCTACGGTAGGTGAGAACTCAACGGTAATAGATACAATTATAAAACAAATGAAACTGGAACAGTTCCTTAGTATTGATGAAGTAATTCTAAAGTTTTTGAAATAATTCATCTGCAACCATCTTTTGTTTTTTTGCGGCAGCTAATTTTTCATTTGATATGGCAGTTTCAACTCTTTGAAATATACTGGAAGTAATGCAGCAAATGTAATTGATAGTAAAATCCATTGAGTCGATAATATTTATAATGGACTGCTTACCATCAATTATAACAAAGTTATTATAATCAAATGGCTTTTCGTCAAGATACTTTTTCTCTATTAAATTAACAATCTGATATTTTTCGTCCTCTCTAAGATAGGAGAATGTATAGGAATAAAAGAATAATGAATTATTATAAAAATGCAAATCTAACTTCACTCTATGCCCACCTATAAACACACGGTAAAAGAACAATTCTGTTTTTAATACTTTATTTGTTTTAATTTGATAGTTTGGCTTACCATATTGCTTATAGACGTCCTGTTTTGTGGTGTTTTTGAATTCGTTTTTATTAAATGATATCAACCTCTGGGAAACGATATTTTGCTTACTTTGAACGCTAGCTACTATGCTGAGATAAGAAGTCGCATCGGTGTACTTTTCAAATAATCTTTCATAATAATAATTCCGAGGAAAGTATGTCCCCTTTCGTTTAAAGAAGAATCGTAGAATTCTTAAATTCATATTTAGCAAAATTACCTCGGTGAATGCTCAAAAGCCTTGCCCTTAAAGTTCCCGTAGTTTGAGGCGTTGGGAAGCCTACCTATTGTTATGTTAGCCTCCATCTCTGTCATACCACGTTATAATAATTCCAATAATGCAAGATTAACTTAGTTACCCATTTAAACGCCAATAACTTAAACTGTCTTAATTGTACTAATACATTTAAGTTGGGTTGAATTAGTATGATAGGGTATTCTTAAACAAATTTACGCTTTATCATTTAATTAACAAGTATTAGTTCGGTATTCTTTGGTTTCGTCAGTACAGAGCGATACTGATAGGCTGGTTTTGGCTTCTAATGTTATGTTAATCATACGATGATGTAATAGCATTCAGGGCTATACCGACGGGTTAACCCGTCGGTTAAAAAAAACGTAATAATACATGCTTAATATAACGTGAGTTCGATGTAATATTTGATTTATCTGCTTGTTTATTAACATTATATCCTTAATGATTAATTGGAAGAATGGAAAAATGGAACATTGCCTGCCTGCATCGCCTCTGCGAAGCCGCTTCGGCGGAGCAAGGTCGGCAGATAGGGAATAAAAATATTAGAAGAAACCCCATTATTCCATCATTCCCTGCCTACCGGCAGGCAGGCTTCATTCCATCACCAATAAAATAATTTGTAACAAATTGCAATTTAAAGTATTACTATTGTTTTTTAGATCGAACTCACGTTAATATAACATAACACTAGTATCGTTTAATAAGCAAGATTCATTGGCATAACAAAGCTGAAAGGCAACCTTTGTAGTAATGCAGTTTTTTCCATTTCTCCATTTCGCACAAAATCGCTTTTTATTTGTTTATAAGGTATTAATGTTAATACTTAAATCAACAATGAGTTTAAATAAAGATAATTCTGCAACTACCTGGGTTCAGGTGGTTATGAAATATAACTTCCCGAGTAATTTTAAGAGCTGGGTTCAGGTGGTTAATTCGGTTGTTCCATACATTTTGCTTTGGGGTTTAATGGTATATAGCCTAGAGATATCGTACTGGTTAACGCTACTGCTTTCGGTTTTTGCTGCGGGTTTTCTGGTGAGGATTTTTATTATTTTCCACGATTGTGGACATGGTTCTTTTTTTAAGTCCGATTTGCTGAATAGAATGGTTGGAATCCCGCTGGGCTTACTCTCTTTTACCCCTTACCATCGTTGGCACCACGATCATCAGGAGCATCATGCTACTGTTGGTAATCTCGATAAACGTGGTGTTGGGGATGTTAATACCTTGACCATTGAGGAGTATATGAGGTTAACGAAGTGGAGGAAGTTTGTTTACCGTTTATACCGAAACCCAATTTTTTTGATAGGTTTTGCCCCAATGCTTCTGTTTATTATTCAGTATCGTTTACCCAAAACCTATATGAAGCCTAAGGATCATCTCTATCTTCACCTCTCAAATATTGCTATTGCATCGATGGTTCTGCTTATGATGTGGGCAATTGGATGGAGAGAGTATTTGCTTATTCAACTTCCTATTACATATATTTCATCGGTTCATGGGGTTTGGTTGTTCTATGTTCAGCATCAGTACGATTCGGTCCAATGGGAACGTTCGGATAAGTGGGACTATAAAACGATTGCCCTTCAGGGTAGTTCATATTTTAAACTTCCTTTTATACTTCAATGGTTTACGGGGAATATCGGGTTTCATCATATTCATCATCTTAGCCCTAAGATTCCAAACTATAAGTTGGCCAAATGCCATCGGGAGAACTCAATTTTTCATGACATAAAGCCAATTACTTTCTTTTCGAGTTTAAAGTCGTTAAGGCTACGGTTGTGGGATGAGAAAAGTCAAAGACTGGTTGGGTTTAGTGATTTATAAGATTAGTAAATCCTCAATCTTTAATAACCGGGTATGAAAAATTTTATAGATTAAAACTATATTTATTGGATTTTCATTATTATTACTATTTGTAAAACACTTTTAAGTATCAATAAGCAAGTGATATGTATTTATTTGTATTTGTTTTTTAATTGATTATTATTGAGACACTATTGACTTTGATTTAGGAATGGTTGACATTTGGAAATGTAAAAAGTGATTTTACAAACTAACCTAAACTAAATTTATTATGAAAATTCAAAAATTGACAAAACTAGCATTTGTTGCATTACTTGCAGTTTTAACCCTAATCGGTTGTTCTAAAAAGGATGATTTTAATCCAGTAAATGAAGAGCAAACTTCATTTAGTGTAAGACCTGATTTTGCCACATTGGATAACAGACCTGCTGATGTAATAGCGTTGCACCAGATTACTGAAACCGAGCCTGTGAAACTTCTTGAAAATGCCGAAAAAGGTGTGAAGTACGCATTGGTTATTGGTATTTCGAACTATTCAGGTACAGCAAATGACCTTCAGTATTGCGATGATGATGCTATCGATTGGAAAGCTCGTTTGGTGGCAGAAGGTTACACTGTTACTTCTTTAATCGATTTGGCAGCAACAAAAAATGCTATTCAATCTGCATTAACTACACTTGCAAGCAAGGCAATAGCAGGTAACGAAATTACTTTTATTTATTCCGGTCATGGTAGCAGCGGGAATATAATTTCAACTGATTTATACTACATTAGTAGTTCCTATTTTAAAACAAAATTTTCTGGTGCAAAAAGCACAAAGATGTTTTTTAGTTTCGATGCTTGCCAGATAGGAGCCATGGCTACAAGCCTTAACGCTACAGGCAGAATTATTGCTGTTGCATCAAATACAACAATATATTCTTATGATGGTGATGCCACAATGAAAAATGGCGTGTTTACTTACTATCAAATGAAAGGGTTCGATTCAATGGGCTATATTTATGTTGAGAACGATTGCAGCTACGCTTGTACTCAGATGAAATCATGGGCAAGCTCTCATGGTGTAAGCGTTGCTCCATCGTATAAAGATTCTTATACTGGTAGTTTTAATTTATAGTATTTTAAAATAATTACAACAAAGTAAAGAGGCTGTCTCAAAAGTCAATCATAGTTTCTCGCAAAGACCACAAAGTGAAAACGCAAAGACCGCAAAGCATTGATTAGTAACTATATTTACTTTGCGTTCTTAGCGAAAATCTTAGCGTTCTTTGCGTGAAATGGTCTTTTTAGACACCCTCTTTATTATTTAATCTATGCCCCAATATTAGTTGATGATGAAATCCATAGCGGAAAATTTGGTGGTAAAAACTACCCAAAAGGGGAGAATTATCAAAGCATTATCAGCCACAGTAGTTTAGCAATTGTTAGCGGTTGGTAATTATATACACTACTCCAATTGTCAATATCCTATAATCATTTGGATTTGGTCTTACATTCCATACGTTTTTAGTTTTTGTCGTAAATTTTAAACAGATTTTTGAAAATCTTTTCTCCATCTGGTGCTTTAAAATTAATTACTATAATAAAATACCTGAAATGCACTTTCCCCTTGTTGTGAAATGTAAATAATGTTATTTTTTACTTATTAAAAAGTTTATCAGCAGGACAGCCAATTTCTCTTTGTTTGCAGTATTTACAAGTTAGAGTACCTCTTACAAATCCATTTCCCATAGTTGCTAAAAACAGTAGAAGGGCAATTGCAATCAGAATTTTATAGTCAAAATCTTTAATCAGTAGTATAATTCCAACTATAAGAGGGATAATGACCACGAGCATATCTGGAATCATATCTTTCCAGGTGATTTTCATTGTACAGAATCTCGATGAATCACCCTTTTTGAATAGCAATGCGCTAATCCTTCCCTTGCCAAAACCGCAGGTTTTTCCATAGTAGTAGCAATTGATACAATGATTTCTTATTATTCTAATCTCAAGTGATAGAACAAAAGCCAGATAAATTGAAGCCAAAAGAGTATTGATAAGAAGTAGAATTGCAAATCCTAAACCATAAATTAGTAATGATAGCAGGTTGGATGTAGCTACAATCCAAGAAGGGAATCTATCGTATGTTTTGATTGTTTCCATATGCACAGATTAATGCCCTAATTTATTAAAACAATACCAAATCTACCAAATACTTTTATTCGTTCTTCAAATCTATAATCGATTGCCTTTGCCTATTGACGATTAGCTGAGTTACATCGGGGCGGGAGTAGTGTCCTACCACATCAAAATTCTGACGCTCTTCGAGCACTCTATTGAAATCTAAGGTTGCTATAATTAATCCTTCTTTATTGATAACAGGGCTTACAATCCATTCGCCATCGGGTCCGGCGATACACGAACCGCCATTCTCTAATATCTTTGGCGCTTTTTCTAGTATCTTATCAAGATGAGGAGTATCCTTGGGGAAGTCTTTGGTGGTCATTAATGCTGAAACAGAAATTACGAATGAGCGTGATTCCTTGGCGATAAACCTTGTAATGTCCTGTGTGTTATGATCGCCTCCTGGCCAAACAGCTACATGCAGATCTTCACCCATTGCGTAAAGTGCTGTTCTCGGCAAAGGCATCCAATTCTCCCAGCAGTTTAAGCCGCCAATTGTGAATTGCTTCAATGGGTGTACTTGCAGCCCATTCCCATCACCTGGCGACCAGGTTAGACGTTCGTCGTACGTAGGTTGCAACTTTCGGTGCACCGATTTTATTTCACCCAGCTGATTGATATAAACCAATGAGCAGTAAAGGCTATGTCCCCCCCGGTTTTTAGCTCGCTCTATCATGCCAAGATAAATGGCAATCTTACCTTTTTTCGCAAGTTTGCATATAGAATCAAGTTCTCCTGCTTCAATCTGAATTGAGTTTCGAATATAATGGGCATGAAGTTCTTTCTGAATTCTAGAATTCCACTCAGCGCCATTGGTTAACGATATCCAGAAGGGATAACCGGGTAGCAATGCCTCTCCGAATACAATAAGTTCGCAATTCTGCTTTATTGCATCTGAAATTGATGATTCGATTTTCTTAAGGGTTTTCTCCCTATTCAACCATACCGGAGATATTTGGGCTAAGGCAACCTTTAGTTGATTCATGATTTTCTATTTTGTTTAGCAATATTTCGATGTAAAACATTCAAGTTGACTTAATTATTGATTTGATTTTAAAGCTAAATAATGGTTTAACAATAAAAACCCCGAATTCTCGGGGTTGAAATGTTCAAAGTGCAAAGTTATACTGATACCAATGTGAATACCCTCTTGATAAAGAAACGTTTACTGTACAATTATTTAGGTCATAAACCATTGACCAGATTGTATTTGATTGTGAAACATCCTCGACAAGTTTAAAGGCCTCATTAAGATTAATTATGCCTTGATTGTCCTTTAATTCAGAGTGAACTTTATTATACCTCCAGCAGCTAACATTATTTGGAGCGCTTGTTCCAGTAACAATAAAGTTTGTGCATACTTGCCAAGGATTATTATTTGGTATTACTTTCATTTCGCCATTAACGAATTCAATGATTGCAGATTCTCCCGATTTATCTGCAATCATATAGTGAATAGGAGGATCGGTAAACCGTATGTTATATTTACCTATAAGTTGTATAGCCTCGTCAACCGAAGCTGCATAATCTAATACTAAGCGAATTACTTCGAGTTCTTCAATGGTAACCTTGGACGGATCTACACTGCAATTCGCTGCTTCAATTGCCATCATGCCTATGGCAACCCCTTTTTCGTTCATCCCATCAAATGGTAAGTAAGGTGACCTGCTTAATCGTTGATTGGTTGAAGGATTATCGGGTAAATTGTTTCTTGTAAAACCCAAATATTCGAGGTCAACCATCGAAACTGATGAGTAGCCATTTTCAGGGTTAGTAATTAGAAGCATAGGGATACAATCGTGCCAATCGAAGTTTCGACCGAAGAAAGATGTATTGCTGTTACACATTGCCGCAAAGCAGGTGCAACCCCAAGAATTAGCCTCGTTAATACTATAGTTCTGAGCAAAAACAGGATAGGCTCCAGTTTCTAGGTAATCATCAAAATGATAATCGTCGCTGTAGTACATCACATAGAAGGGAAACTCATCAACTTTTTGAATTCCGCTGATACCTGAATTCGGAGTTGTTATTTTAGTTATTTCTTGTTTGTTTTCCTCTTTACTGCATCCAGCAATAAAACAAAGGATCAGAATTGATTTAATTAACATTTTAGGATTCATTGTTTTGATTTTTTTAATTTGAAATAAATTTCTGATAATTATGGGTATAATTTTAAAAAAAATTAATTCTCCTGCCGGTAGGCAGGGTAGGTAGAGGGAGCAAAGTGAAATCTTACTAAAACTTTAAATGTTTCAAAAAGGAGAATGATACGAACCTGAATGATAATATTCAACACCCTGTTCTTTACTCATTTTACTCTCCCGTTTTAAGCAGTACAAGTTGTGGTTAATGTTTTTTATATTTTAAAACCTAAACAATTTCTTAATATGCGTATCAAAGTACTTTAAATTGCAGTAAGAATTACCTTGTGCCCTTCAATACTATTAAGGACACAAAGAAGAATCTATTTAATTGCTACACTAACTATTTCTTAATATCGTAAAAGCAACGTGTAGGGGAGTGTAGTTTACTCTCTGCTACAAGTTTTTTAATTGCCTTTTCAACATCTTTTTTATCGGCCCCAGAAGCATCGGCTATTTCCCCAGCTTTCATGGGTTTACCTGAAATCTTCAGGGTATTCAGTACTTTATCAGTTGTTTCCATAGTTATTGATTTAGAATGATTTCAAATATAAAAAAAATGGAACACAAATGACACGGATTTAACAGATAATCACCGATAATTATTTCTTAGCGTTGTTGTGTCTTTGCGTTTAGGTTGAATGGCATCCGCAGGCACATCCCATCTTCTCGGCTTTCGATTTTTCAAACGCTTCGCGTCCCTCGGTAAAGGCAAACCATGCAATTCCCAACGAGCCGATTATATCAAACCAAGCAATGCCAAAGAAATGGTAAAGCAAACTCGACCCTAGCAAAATGAACGATAGGTAAAAACAGGTCTTTGTACAGTTTGCATCGGCAATTATTGCATCGGAATTAAGTTTTTTTCCAATGCTCAGCTTTGCTTTCATCAGAAAGAACATAGTAATAATCGATATTGATGAGATGATTATCCCTGCAATGGTAGTTTCTGGCTTAAGGCCTTTTATAATGTTTAAAACTGAGCCAACAATCAAACCCGCTGTCAACAAATAGAATGCAGTTCCTGTAATTCTTAGTGCCTGTCTTTCAAATTTATCGTAGGTTTCGGCACTTGAATGTTGCATTCGAATTACCATATGGAGAACTCCAATCCCTGAAATTACCTCCACAAAGCTATCAATCCCAAAGCCCAACAGGGCAAGGGTTTCATCGCTAGCCCCGAAGTAAACGGAAAATATTCCTTCGGCAATATTATACACAACGGTTATTATTGCAAGGATTAGTGCGGTTCTTAGAAGTTTTGTATGCTCCATTTTTCAAATATATTATTGCAATTTAGATCTCATTACAATTCGTTTCACAATCAGTAATTGAATTACCATATTCTACCTGAATAGTAGCATGTTCAATATTGAATTTTTCGCGCAATTGGTGTTGAATATTGGTGATAAAAGTTATATCGATTTGTGTGTGCGTTGTAAGATGTACTGTTAGCGCAGCATCGGTTGTGCTTAATGCCCAAATGTGTAGGTCATGCATACCTGTGACTTCAGGAATATCCTTTAGAAAATCTCTTATTAACTCTAAATCTATGTTTTCAGGTACAGCATCGAGTGCAAGGTTTACAGAATCAATCAGCAGGTGATATGAGCTGTAAAGGATAACCGCAATGATGGACAACGATACCAAAGAATCGACCCAGACAATGCCTGTTAAGGTCATTATAACACCTGCAACTACCACACCTAACGAAACCAATGCGTCTGCAATAAAGTGAACGAAGGCACTCCGAATGTTTAGGTCGTGCTTTTTGCCTTTAAGGAAAAGCCAAGCGGTGAAACCGTTTACAAAAATACCAATGGCAGCAACAATTATAACGCTTTTGGAATTTATCTCGATGGGCTTGCCTAGCCTTTGGATGGTTTCCCAAACAATAAATGCAACAGCTGTTAAAAGCAAGATTGTGTTGAGCAAAGCAATAAGAATAGTTGAACGGCGAAACCCATAGGTAAATTTTATGGTTGGTTTCCGTTGCGATAGGATTACTGCTAACCACGAAAATGCCAATGCAAGCACATCGCTAAGGTTATGTCCAGCATCAGCTACCAATGCCATCGAGTTGGAAAAGTAACCGAACAACGCTTCAACAGCTACAAAGATGATATTAATGGTAATGCCTATTTTAAAGGCATTACCTAGATTAATATCATGACTGTGTGAATGAGTGTGTTCCACGATAAATCAATTATCTTATGAATTAACTCAATTTTGGATGTATTGTTCTAATTCAGCAATAGTTTTATTCAATTCCTTCTCAATTTCAAGCACTTTAGTTAAACTATTATAGTAAACCGAAAGTTCAAGAATATAATCAATCAAAGCGATTTCTCCTTTATCTAATGCCTTTTTAAGTAATTCTGCATTATTATACAATTCTATTGATGAACGATAATCGATAGCCGATTTCTGCAGGGCAATTGCTTTAGCGTGTTGCATCTTTAGCTGATTGTAGAACTTTATCTTATTATCCGCTTCGATGCTCTGCAAGGCTAAGGTTTGCGCTTTAGCTTGCTTAACAGTATTCTTATTCTCCCAGAGTGGTATCGAAATGCCAGCAGAAACACCCTGAAAATTCTGACCAACAACTCTTTCGCTCATATAACCCAACGAAAACTTTGGCAAGCTCATTGCTTTGCTCAGCTTGGTTTGCTTTAGGCTAATCTCAATTTCCTGTTTAAGCCAGCCTAAAAATGGGTTGTTTTGTTCTACCTGTAAATACCATTGTTCAAAATCATTAGGGATTACTGCTGTTTGCATAAGATTGTCGTTAAATTCAATAGCAATTCCACCATTAAAGCTAGCTAATTCAGATAATAACGAGTTTCGTTCAATGTCGTTTTTTTCCACTTCCTTTTTAGTATCTAAAAAGTATAGCTGCGACTTGTTGAATTCCAAGATATTCGTTTCCCCTTCGTTAAGTTTCGTTTTGTATGCATTAGCGATGCTTTGTGCGTTAGCTAATCGTTTTTCAAGTTCAACTTTCAGAGAGTTGGTATAAACTAAATCAATGCAGACCCAACGTGCATTTAAAAGAATTGATTTACGCTCTTTTTGGAATTCGTATTCAGCTTGTCCGTTACGAGCATTGGCGATTTGAGATTTATAGGCATAAACTGTCGGGAAATCGAACGATTGCTTTAAGCTAATATCAGTTCGATTGCCAATCCCCGATGGATTACCCACAAGATAGTTAAACTCAAATTCGGGGTTATTCGGGAATATACCTGTTTTATTCCCCAGCTTCTGCGCTTCAACCTGTTTTTGCAAAGCCAAAAGTGTTGTGTTGTTCTTTTCTATCGCTGTCAAAATTTTATCAATAGTATTCTGAGAGAAAAGATTAGAGCCTAACAGCAGCATTGCGGTGAATAATATAGCTGAGTGTTTCATTTCTTATCGGTTTTAATTATTCCACGATTATTTAAAATGCTGTAAACAATTGGTACAATGTAAATATTGAGCAGGGTTGATGTAAGTAACCCGCCTAATATAACCTTAGCCATTGGGCTTTGGATTTCATTTCCCGAAACATCACCGCTCATAGCAAGGGGTATAAGAGCAAGGGCTGCTGTTAAGGCTGTCATAAGAATTGGGTTTAACCTATCCACCGAGCCGCAGATAATGGTATCGTATAACGATGGGTTCTCGCATCGAATGCGCTGATAGTGGGTAATCAGAAGTATTCCATTTCGCGTGGCAATCCCAAATAAGGTTATAAAACCAATAATAGCAGGTATGCTTATCACCGATGAGGTAAAGTAGATTGAGAATACACCACCGATTAAGGCCAATGGTAGGTTTAAAAGTACAATCCCCGAAAGGGCAATATTCTTAAATTCCTGATAAAGGAGTAGGAATATGATGCAGATTGCCAGAATAGATGTAAGCATAAGCGTTTGCGATGCGCTTGCTTCGCTCTCGAACTGACCTCCATACTCAATTCTGTAACCTTCGGGAAGTTTTATTTTTGTATCGATGCTCTTTTGAATATCATTCACCACGCTTCGCATATCCCTCTCAGCAACGTTAGCAGAGATAACCAATTTACGCTGAACGTTTTCACGGCTAATGGAATTAGGCCCTGTAACCGAAACTACATCTGCAACCTGATCTAAGGGAACCTTACCTCCATTGCGGGTGTCAATTAATGCTGATTTAATACCCTCAATGCTCTCGTTATTATCCTTGTTGTATCGCAGAATTAGGTCGAAGTTTCTTTGCCCTTCATAGATATCGGCAACCTTTTCTCCGGCTAAAGCAATATCAACAAATTGGTTAAAGTCTTCAACGGTTATTCCATAAGCGGCAAGCATTTCTCTATTCGCTCTAATCTGAATTTGGGGGATCTCGGTTTGCTGCTCAACGTTTACATCAACTAACCCTTTGGTATCGATTATTGCTGACTTAATCTGATTACCCAGATTGTACATTCTCGACAAATCGGTTCCGAATAGTTTTATTGCGATGCTCGCTCTAGTTCCCGATATCATATGGTCAATGCGATGTCCAAGCGGTTGCCCTACGGTAGCAGCAATACCAGGAACACCAGCCATTTTTGATCTTACGTCGGCAAGAAACTCTTCACGACTACGATTTTTCAGCGTGAAGTTCACGTCAATCTCAGCGCTATTCGTGGTTTGTGAGTGCTCGTCGAGCTCGCCACGACCAGTTCTTCGAGCAGTGGTATTCACTTCGGGTAAAGAGAGAAGTTCCCTTTCGATAAGATTTCCTAACCGATTACTTTCATCCAATGAGATTCCCGGTTTACTTATTGCCGAAATAGTTAAGGAGCCTTCGTTGAATTCAGGTAAAAAGCTACGACCCATCGAAGTGAATGCAAATAAAGAGATTATGAAAAGGCCAAATGTGCTGATTAGCACAATCCGTTTGTGTCTCAACGACCAAACCAATGATTTTTCATAAACGCCAGATAGCTTCCGTGCTATCCAGCTCTCCTTACGCTTTCGATCTAAGTATTTATCGTTTGATAACAATAGTTTGCAAAGAAGAGGAGTTAGGGTCATTGCAACGATTAATGAAACAAAAAGCGATACTATATAAGCAATACCAAGAGGTTTCAGCATCCTTCCTTCCATGCCTGTTAAGAAGAACAGAGGGGTAAATGCAACGATAATGATAAATGTTGCATTTAGTATCGATGCACGAATCTCCTTCGATGCTTCAAAAACCACCGTAAAGGTTGATTGTCTTTCATGCTGAGACTTTTTATGGTTTTGCTTTAGTCGTCGGAAAACGTTTTCAACATCTATAATTGCATCATCAACCAACGAACCAATGGCAATAGCCATACCGCCTAAACTCATGGTGTTTATGTTTAATCCAAGCAGGTAAAGAACAATGATTGCTCCTAGCAACGAGAGGGGAATGGCAATAACAGATATTATGGTTGTTCTAAAACTACCTAAAAAGATGAAGAGGATAAACACCACAAACAAAGATCCTTCAAGAAGAGCCTTTTGTACATTGCTAACCGATGTCTCGATGAAATCAGCTTGCCGGAAAATCTTGGTATCCATCTTCACATCCTTCGGAAGCGACTTTTTTAGCTGCGCTAAGTTTCTTTCAATATTCTCAGTAACCTCTAGCGTGTTGATGTTTGGCTGCTTTGAAATGGAGATGATAACTGCAGGTTTCGCATTCTGCGATGCATGCCCCATTTTTATAGCATCACCTATTTTAACCTCTGCAATATCATTGATGTAAATAGGTTTGCCATCATTGGTTTTGATATATGATTTTCCGAGCAGATCTAGATCGTAGGTTCTTGCTATCCCTCTCACGCTGTACTCATTACCATACTGTCTAACCACTCCGCCGTTGGAGTTCATACTAATACCTTGGCAAATCTCTGTCAACTCCGATAGCGATACGTTGCAATGATCCATCTTTACAGGATCGGCCAAAATCTGATACTGTTTAAAATCACCTCCAATTATCGTTACCTGCGACACTCCACCTGTGGCAAGAATCACTGGTTTGATATTCCATTCGGCAATGGTTCTTAAATCCATCATCGAGGTGGTATCGGATTGTAGCCCTACAAACAGAATCTCACCCATCACGCTCGATTGAGGTGCAAGTGTAGGTTCAAGCCCACTTGGTATGGTGGTTGCAATCGATACCATTTTCTCGCTCACAATCTGTCGGGCTTTGAAAATATCTGTACCCCAATCAAACTCAACCCAAACAAAGGAGAATCCTTGCATAGAGGCGGAACGTACACGACGAACATCGGTTGCACCGTTTACAGCCGTTTCAATTGGAAAGGTTACCAATCGCTCAATCTCTTCGGCTGCCATTCCATGGGCATCGGTCATTACTACAACCGTTGGAGCCGTGAGATCGGGAAAAACATCAACGTCCATTTTGCCTGCAGTGAACGTGCCAACGACCATCAACACAACAGCAGCGAGCAGAATGAACAGCTTATTACTTAATGAGAATTTTATTATTTTGTTAAGCATAATTTCGTATTAACGGATTTAAACTCTAGTGAACATGGCCTGCATGAGGATCAAGGCTGTTGGATACAGCAGCAAGTTTTACCAGAATGGCTCCTCTGGTAACAATTCGTTCCCCGTCGGTTAAGCCATTGATGATTTTCGTGTTTAACCCATCCGTTTGACCAACCTCTACCTCTCGTTTTTCGAAGAGTTCAGGGGTTAACTGCACGAATACTGCAAAATACCCTTGCTCTTCAATCAAGGCACTATTAGGGACAGCAATACAACTCTCGTTTGAGAGGGTGTTAATGAAGAGTTCAGCAAATCCACCAGGTATAAAACTCTCGGTATAATCGATTTGAAATGTTACAGGGATAAGATGGCTATTAGTTGCAGTTGCATTGCCAATCGAAAGTAATTTACCGTTTAGCTGATCTAGTTTAAAGGTTTTATTCTGCTCAAGAATCTTAATGTTTACATTTTCTATTGCATTTAATAGTGTTGCATGCTTCTGTTGAACCCCTGCATACAGTATTAATTTCTTATTTTTTGAGATGGATAAGAGAGGTTGCCCTGCTTCAACGAATTGTCCATTCGTAACAAAAACTTTTTGAATTGTTCCTGTTACCGTGCTTGAGATGGTTTGACCATTTGCGTTGAAATTCTGCTTTAGAGTTTCATATGCAATTTTAGCATTCTCAAATTCATTCTGCGATTGCTGAAACTCTTTCTCAGAGATAATTCTTTCTTTAATTAGCTCTTTATTTCTTTCATAGTTAGCTTTTGTCAATTCATATTTATTTTCAACTTCTGAATAACGAATTGTTGAATTATTTTCGGCCAATTGGCTACCTGAAATCATAAGTAAATTTTGTCCCTCTTTAACATTTGTACCTTCAGTAAAGGAATTATTAGTGATTACAACAATTCCACTACTTTTTGCTGAAAGAACGAATTCATCCGAAGGGGCTGAAAGAATCCTTGCCGATGTTTTGATTAGCTGCCCAAAAGGCTCAGATTTAATCATTGCAGTTGCAAAATCAATTTTCCACGACTGCTCTTTTGTGAATGAAATTCCATTTGAGCTAGAGATGATTGCCTCTTCCGTTTCGTGAATGGCTTCATGGTCATCGTCGTAAACAGTAATGTTATCGGCAATAACTTGAAAGATCCCCTTTTCGTTATTCAACTCAAAAATGAGTTTGCCTTTCCCTGAGAAGTTGGGTTTAATCTTAAACTTGTATATCCCTTTGCGTGTGGGTTCATCGAGTTTTTGGCTAACACTCTTGCCATTAACTGTCAATGTTGCGGTAATGCTGCCATTCTCAACGGGTTTGTAATTTGATATGAAAGAGAAGTGGGCTAAAATTTCTGCATCCTCATTGATAATAAATGGGTCTGCCTCAGCGAAAACCTCAAAATCGTTACTGTATGCAGTAATTGATTGCTTTACGTTCTCAGCATCATGATTGTGCTCCTGAGATTCTTCAGTTTTTTCACTAGCATGATCATGCTCACCACTTTCAACCACTTTTTCAGTTGTTGATTCTGATTCATGCTCGTGTTTACTAGGTGCGCTGCAACTTGTTAAAAATAAAATATATAGTAATGTAATAGAATGATTTAATAGTCTCATGGCTATTCAATTGATTTATAAAATGAAAGTTCGTGAAAAGAAAAATGGATGGGCTAACATTAAGCCACCGGAGGAGCCCTTAACGAATGGGATGTGTAAATGTACTGATCATCATCTTTGAACTGTTTGTATTCAAAGATTTTAAGTATTTGAGATGTATGATTGTTTGTTGCAAAATTATTTGTAATCGTGTTTAAATCTATAGGGATAATTTTTTTAATAATATCAAAACGTATCGTGCTTGAAACGCCTTGTTTAACAGGGGTGATATGATTTAAAATATTGCATGAAGATTTGTGGTTATGATGATCATTCCCATGGCAACTATCATTATGAACTTTGAGGATATCGTGATGATGATGAGGTGCAACCTCATGCCCAATAAAGCATAATGCAACTGTTACAAATAAGATGTTTACAAGAATATTTACTCTAATCTTTTTCACCGTGCAAAATTATAAACAATTATGAATATTTATTGATTTAGGCTTATTGTTATGACTAGCAAAAAATGTTAAAGTTTAATAATTTAGAATCAGCGTATTGTTTTTTGGTTACATTTGATACTAATTAACCCAATTTTAACTAAAAATTATTAACGAAATGAGAAGAATTTATTCAACAATGTTAATTCTCCTTTCTTTTGCTTTTGGCATAAATGCTCAGCCACAGCAAATAGATTGGAATTCACCTGTTCCTGTTGACCCAAATGTAAGAATTGGTAAACTTGATAATGGTTTAACCTACTACATAAGGAAGAATACCGAACCAAAACAAAGAGCCGATTTCTATATTGCACAAAATGTTGGTGCTATCCTCGAAGAGGATAATCAGAATGGGTTAGCTCACTTTCTTGAGCATATGGCGTTCAATGGAACAAAAAACTTTCCTGGTAAAAAATTATTAAACTATTTTGAATCAATTGGAGTGAAATTTGGGCAAAATATTAATGCTTACACTTCATTAGATCAAACAGTTTATAATTTAGCAGATGTCCCAACAACCCGTGAGGGTATTGTGGATTCTGCTTTATTAGTTTTGCATGATTGGTCAAATTTTATTTCACTTGAGAGTACTGAAATAGATAATGAAAGAGGTGTTATTCGTGAAGAGTGGAGAACTGGTCGTGGTCCTGAGGCTAGAATGCGTAAGGAGTTAATGCCTATAATGTATAAGGATTCAAAATATGCAAAACGTGATGTTATCGGCGATATTAATGTAATAAATAACTTTGATCATAAGGTAATAAGAGATTTTTATAATCAGTGGTATCGTCCCGATTTGCAATCAATTGTAATTGTTGGAGATATTGATGTTAATGTTATTGAGCAAAAAGTTAAGCAACTATTTGCTGATATTAAAAAACGTGAGAACTCTACACCTCGTCCATATTATGAACTTCCCGATAATGTTGAGCCATTAATTGGAGTTGCTTCCGATCCCGAAGCTCGTAACTCAATGGTTACTATTTTTATTAAACAACCTACCAATATTAATGAACCTAAGAATTTAGGCTATTTAAGAACTTCAATTAAAAGGACTCTAATTTCGAATATGATTAGCGCTCGTTTTAATGAATTGGTTCAAAAGCCAAATCCTCCCTTCGTTTTTGCTGGTGTTGGAATTGGTTCAATCGTTCGTACAAAAGATGTTGTTTATTTATATTCAGCTGCAAATGGTGATAAGATTAATGAAGGGGTAAAAGGATTGCTGCGTGAGGCTCAGCGAATTAAACAGTTTGGTTTTGCTGCTACTGAATTAGAGCGCATGAAAGCAGATTATCTTCGTGGCCTAGAGAATTCACTCAAAGAAAAAGACAAAGAGAAAAACGAAAAATTCGTTAATGAATACGTAAATAATTTCCTTGAAAATCTACCAATTCCTGGCATACAGTTTAATTTTATGTTTGCGTCAGGCATACTTCCTTCCATTTCAATCGATGAAATTAACACATATGCTAAAAGCCTAATAAATGATCAGAATATGGTTGTCTCTGTGAATTGCCCTAAGAAGGATAATTTTAAGATACCAACAGTCGATGAAATCTCAAAGGCAATTCAAGAGGTTAAGGTTGAGAAAATTGAAGCGTATATTGATAAAGTATCTAATAAACCATTAGTTGAAAAAGTTCCTGCTATTGGTAAAACTACATCTACTAAAGAGGATAAAGTCTTTGGAACGATAGAATGGACGCTTTCCAATGGAGTTAAAGTTGTTTTCAAGAAAACAGATTTTAAGGCTGATGAAATTCAACTTAATGTATTTAGTCCAGGTGGAATATCTCTTGTTGATACTAAAACTGTTCCTTCTGCATCGATGGCTTCTCAATTAGTAGCTAATGGGGGTATTGGTGAATTTACTAGCACCGATTTAGAGAAAATGCTTGCAGGGAAAGTTGTACAGGTTCAACCAATAATTGGTGAGAGCTTCGAAGGATTTCAAGGATCATCATCGCCAAAGGATTTTGAAACAATGCTTCAACTCGTATATCTATATTTTACCCAACCACGTGAAGATGAGATCGCTTCAAATACTTTCATGGATCGCATGAAAGCTTTTTTTGCAAACAATGCATCTGACCCCCGCATGGCATTTCGCGATAGCATTACTGTTTTGATGGCCAATAGAAATCCAAGAGTATTGCCAATGAATCTTGATTTCTTAAGTAAGGTCGATTACAAGCTAGGCTTCGAGTTTTATAAGAATCGATTTGCGGATGCTTCTGATTTTACATTTGTTTTAACAGGTAATATTAACGCGGATGAGGTAAAAGCACTTGTAGAAACTTACATTGGTGGTTTACCCAGTATTAAAAGAGTTGAGGTAGCCAAAGACAATGGTGTTCGTCCTCCAAAAGGAAAAGTTCAAAATCATTTTAAGAAAACGTTAAAAGATCCAAAAGCATCAATTAGTATTTCATATACTGGGGATGTTGATTATTCTCTTGAGAACAAGGTTTTAATTGATGTCATAAAGAGTGTATTAAATACAAGGTATATAGAGGAGATTCGCGAAAAAGAGGGTGCAACTTATGGCGTAGGAGTTAGGTTCAGTGTTCGGAAATTCCCTATTCCTTCTTGTACAGCTAATTTTACTTTCGATACCGATCCTGCACGTAAAGAGAAAATGATTGAAATTATTCACAACGAGGTTAAGAGCTTAATGACAGCAGGTCCATCCGAAGTAAACTTAGGTAAAGCAAAAGAATTTATGCTTAAATCATACGATCAAAATCAACGTGAGAACGGCTACTGGTCAAATGCTATTCGCGAAAAGTACGAGAATGGTATTGATATCAATTCCACATATAAAGAGTTGGTAAATGGATTAACTCCTGAAAAGGTTAAAGCATTAGCCGATAAAATATTTAGCCAAGGCAATATCGTTGAAGTTGTTATGTCTCCAAAAGAGTAAGTAATATCTTGTCTGTTTTTAAAAAAGCGATACACTTAGTATCGCTTTTTTTGTCAGTATGGCTTGATAATTATTACTCCTGCTGACTTTTTGACCTAAAATGTTATTTGGCAATCAATTTGACGATTTGAGGTAAGAATAATTATAAGGCTATGAACTTCAATAATTTTACTATCAAATCGCAGGAGGCAATTCAGCAAGCCTTTACCGTTGCACAGGGTTATAACCATCAGGCTGTTGAACCTGCCCATTTGCTTAAAGGGATAATCAGCCAAAGCGAAAGTATAACAGGATTTATACTTCGAAAACTAGCTGTTAACCCATCAACCTTTGATGCTGTACTCACAAAAATATTAGAATCTTATCCAAAGGTTAGCGGTGGTGAGCAATATTTAAGCTCAACGGCAAATCGTGCCCTTCAAAAATCACTCGATTTTAGCAAAGAATTAGGAGATCAGTACGTTTCGGTTGAACATATTCTTCAAGGATTACTTGCTGTTGGAGATCAGGTTTCGCAGATGATGAAGGATGCAGGAATTACTGAAAATGAGTTGAAATTAGCAATTGCCGAGCTGAGAAAGGGCGCTAAAGTTGATAGCCAAACCGCGGAGGATACCTACAATGCCCTTAACCGTTTTGCAATAAACCTAAACGAGATGGCTCGTTCTGGTAAGCTCGATCCCGTTATCGGGCGCGATGATGAGATTCGTCGAGTTTTGCAGATATTAACCAGACGAACAAAGAATAACCCTATACTAATAGGTGAACCCGGTGTAGGAAAAACGGCTATTGCCGAAGGGATTGCTCATCGTATTGTCAGTGGTGATGTACCTGAGAACCTAAAATCAAAGCAGATTTTCTCTCTCGATATGGGAGCATTGGTTGCAGGTGCTAAGTACAAGGGAGAATTCGAGGAGCGACTAAAATCAGTGATTAAGGAGGTTGTTACCTCAAATGGAGAAATTGTACTTTTTATCGATGAGATTCATACCCTTGTTGGAGCAGGCAGGGGCGATGGTGCCATGGATGCCGCTAATATTCTTAAACCTGCACTAGCCAGAGGTGAACTACGTGCAATAGGCGCAACTACTTTGGATGAGTATCAAAAATACTTCGAGAAGGATAAAGCGCTCGAACGTCGATTCCAAAGCATACTGGTCAACGAACCTGATACCTTGGACGCGATTTCCATTCTTCGGGGTTTAAAAGAGCGATACGAAAGCCATCACTCAATTCGTATTAAGGATGATGCGATTATAGCTGCCGTTGAACTATCGCACAGATACATAACTAATCGTTTTCTACCCGATAAAGCCATTGATTTAATCGATGAAGCCGCTTCGAAGTTAAGGCTTGAGATGAACTCTGTGCCTGAGAATATCGATGAGATTGAGCGTAGAATCAAGCAGTTGGAGATTGAAAGGGAAGCCATAAAGCGTGAGGGCGATAAAGTGAAACTCGATGAGCTGGGCAAGGAGATCGCCAATCTAAATGAAGAGAGAACAGGTCTTCGGGCTAAATGGCAGAACGAAAAGAACATCATCGATTCAATCCAAAAGAATAAACAGAATATCGAAAGTTTTAAATTTGAAGCCGATGAAGCTGAACGCCGGGGCGATTATGGCCGGGTAGCCGAACTTCGCTATGGTAAAATTAAAGAGTCGGAGAACGATATCGAGCGATTAAAGAAAGAGCTGATCGCAATCCAATCAGATTCTGCTCTAATCAAGGAGGAGGTGGATGCCGAGGATATTGCTGATGTGGTTTCACGTTGGACTGGAATTCCTGTAAGCCGCATGCTTCAAAGCGAGAAAGAAAAATTACTCAAACTCGAAGATGAACTACACCAGCGCGTTGTAGGACAGGATGAAGCCATTGCTGCTGTGGCCGATGCTGTTCGTAGGAGTCGGGCTGGTTTGCAGGACGCAAAACGACCTATTGGCTCTTTTATTTTCCTTGGAACCACTGGTGTTGGCAAAACCGAGCTGGCTAAAGCGCTTGCCGAGTTCCTTTTTGATGATGATAATCTAATGACCCGCATTGATATGAGTGAATACCAGGAGCGTCATTCGGTTTCAAGATTGATTGGTGCACCTCCAGGCTATGTTGGTTACGATGAGGGTGGTCAGCTAACCGAAGCTGTCCGTCATAAACCTTACTCAGTCGTTTTGCTCGATGAAATCGAAAAGGCTCACCCTGATGTTTTCAATATCCTATTACAGGTGCTAGATGAGGGAAGGCTAACCGATAATAAGGGTCGTACCGTTGACTTTAAGAATACAATTATCATCATGACCTCCAATATTGGTTCGCATATCATTCAGGAGAATTTGTCATCAGTAAACAGCAAGGATGGTAATGATGCTTTTGAACGTTCACGTAAATTGGTTTTTGAATTACTCAAACAGACTATTCGCCCTGAATTCTTGAATCGTGTTGATGAGATCATTATGTTTACCCCTTTGAGCAAGGAGGAGATTAAAAAGATTGTATCCTTGCAGTTCAGCAAAATCAAATCGTTGCTTGCGCAAAATGAAGTTAGTATTGAGATTACCGAAAGTGCGGTCGATTGGATTTCCGAACAGGGCTTCGATCCCGCTTATGGTGCACGTCCATTGAAGCGTTTGATGCAAAAGTATATTCTTAACGAGTTGTCAAAGCAAATCCTTGCAGGGAAAGTGGATAAAGAGAAAACAATTACGATTGACTATTTTGATGGTAACGAGTTAATATTTAGATAAATAAATTGTGTATTCGGTTTAAGAACCTGACTATTTAGTTTTTAGTCAGGTTTTTTGTTTAGCTGTAAATCAATATGATAATATTTATTTGAAAATTTGTAACTATTCAGATACATTTTTTTGTAGGTGTTTTCTTTAGTAGACTCCTATAAGATTCGGTCATTAAGACTGTTGCTCGCTATTTTTTAACTTCGTTGAGCCCTGCGAGGTTCTCGCTAAGTCGCTAACCGGCCCGCCGTACTTAGGTACTAAGGCAGGCGGGGTTCGCCAAGAAAAAAACTTTTGAGTTTTTCCCCTTTGTGTTCCAATCAGTTGTTATTAGCATAATTCCATGCTTAAGAATTGATTTTAACTACCAAAAAGAACATTTTTCCAATGAACTATCAGCTATATTTCTCTAGTATAATTTTCTTTGTGTACACAGAACACCTTAGTGTCTTTGCGGCTTTGCGTGAGATAGATTTTTGAGGCTGAATAGTTACGAAAGTTTTTATAAAAAATATTCTTTAAATTATGTAGTTTTTTAAAAACTTAGCTACTAATAATGTAAAACCAATTTGATGGAAGCAATTAGCTTAAAACAAACCTTTACATCATTAATTGTTGAAAACGATCGGATAATCAACAAGATTTGCAATATCTATACGAGTAGTAGGGCCGATTTTGAAGATCTTCGGCAGGAAATTGTCTATCAACTTTGGAAATCGTACCCAGATTTTAGAAATGACTCAAAAGTTCAAACATGGATGTACAGGGTAGCATTAAATACTGCGCTTTACTTTAAACGAAAAAACAAAACCAATTCTCTCTTTTTAGACAACCATTATGATATCGAAGATGACTTAGAATCTGATGCTAATAAAAATGAACTTTACGATAAACTATTTAATGCAATTAAGAAGTTGAACAACCTCGATCGTGCAATTATCTTTCTCTACTTGGAACAGCACCCTTATATAAAGATTGGTGAGATAGTTGGTATTTCGGAAAAAAATGTTGGGGTAAAGATCTCAAGAATTAAAGATATGCTAAGGAAACAGCTTAATTAATCCTCAAAAAACAAATGCTATGAGTAACGATGAATTAATGAAAATTTGGGAAAATAATAAACAGGATAGCTCTAATATTAACCAAAAAGACACAAAAGAGATGATAGAAAATTATCTAAAACCAAAATTATCAAATGTTTACTTATCGTTTAACGTAAGTATCTTTGTTACGATTGCTTCGTTTATTGCAAGCATTATCGTTCTGGCGATTAATACCTATGTTTATAGAGAGAATCCCAAAATGTTTAAAATTGAATTAGGATTACTTTCCCTTTCGCTGCTGTTTTTATTTTATGGGGTTTATATATTTATCAAATTAAGGGAGATAAACAACTTTTCAAGGAGTCTAGTTGAACTAGTTCATTCAAAGCTGAAATTTCTCAGGAATCAGTACGAGGTTTGGCTTGTGGTTCTTTCTGTTGGCATGCTTGTTCTGATTTTTGGCATAAACACCCTTGTCGATAATCAGAACGGAACATACAGGATCAACGATATGTTTTCTTACGTAATGGTTAACCTCTTCTTGTTTGCTTTTGTTTATGCAATCAATAAATACTCAGCATATCTGAATATCCAAAAAATGAAGCTATATCTAAAAGATCTACAATCAGAGTCAATGGAACAATCAATGAAAGATGAAGGAATTATTAAAAAAGGGACAGTTATTTTATTTTTCGTTGCAGTTGTCTTAACAACATTTCTAATATTAGGAATATTGAAAATAAATGGAAATATCTGATATTGATATGTTTAAAGACAAAAAGAGCAAAAAAAGAGTTGGTTTTAGAAAACCAACTCTTTCGTTTTGTTTCAAATAATTATTCTTATTCAAATCCCTTTAAACACTCATCAACGCTGCCTTTGATATCAAAAACCGTTTGCAGTTGAAGTAGTTTAACCAATTCCATCACTTCGGGTGAAATATTGCAAAGTTTAAGTAAACTTTGATGATTCTTGCATGTGCGTAGAATCGATAGTAGCATACCAAATCCAGTACTATCAATATAGTTTATACCATCGAGATTTAGTACTAGTTTAGAATGTGGTGTAATCAGTTTAGTTACCTCTACCTTAATTTTTTGCGATACGGTAACGTTAATTTTATTATCCTGGCTGAATGATACAACCATAACATTTCCGACATTATCTACTTTAAGCATGGTGCTTTTGTTTTATTTTAGTTTTATTAGTATATCGTTTAGCTCTATAATCGCTTCGTTCGAAATGGTTTTAAATTTTGATATATAATCGGGATACTTTTCAATCTCTTTACCCTCCCTTGCAATAAATTCGAGGGTTTTCATATCGGAGGCTAGTTCTGTTATACCCATCATTGCTACGGAACTCTTTATTTTATGGGCGAGCTTACCGAGCAAAACAAAATCACCATTCCTATATAAACTATCCAGCTGCTCAGAAAAAATGGGCACCTGCTTAATAAACATCTCAATTAAGTCGCACGCTAAATCCTGATTTCCCTCCGATATTTCATCGAGGTAATCCATATTTACGTGCTTAAAGTTCTCCATTTAAATTCAGAATGTCAATTTTTTTTTGATAGATGATAATTTACCATAGGCAAAAATAAGCTAACATTCCATTTTATTGTCATCAATTTTAAAAAAAAATAGGAAGATGATGTAGATCATCTTGTTTTTAGGATTATAGCACACCATAATAGTATGTTTTGAATGATTCTTTTTTAGTTACAGAGGTTAATATTTGGGTAAAGTATCGTTGATGTATTGAAAAAAATGTAGCTTTGTATGTTTTTTTCAAATTCAAACATTTTTTAAATATAACTCTATTACAATGAAAAATACTGCATTTACACAGTTTCACATCGATTTAGGGGCTAAAATGGCCGAATTTGCAGGCTATAATATGCCTATTGAGTACAGCGGAATTAACGATGAGCACATTACTGTACGCGAAAAACTTGGCGTTTTTGATGTATCTCACATGGGCGAAATTTGGGTGAAAGGTCCCAAAGCGTTAGACTTTATCCAATATGTTACAAGTAATGATGCTTCTGTTCTTGTCGATGGCAAGGTTCAGTATAGCTGCTTCCCAAATGGTAGGGGTGGTATCGTTGATGACCTTTTAGTTTATAAAGTTGATAATTTGACTTACCTCCTTGTAGTTAATGCTTCAAATATGGAGAAGGATTGGAACTGGCTTTGCGTGCACGCTCCTAAATTTGGTTTAGCTGTTGGTAAGGAACTTTATAATGCTTCTGATGAGATTGCTCAACTGGCAATCCAAGGTCCACTTGCTCTCAAGGCCATGCAGAAGTTAACCGATGTTCATATCGAGGATATGGAGTATTATACCTTCAAAAAGATTGCTTTTGCTGGTATTAAAGAGGTAATTTTTGCGACAACAGGATACACTGGTGCTGGTGGTTGTGAGATTTACTGTGCTAACGAGGATGCTGCAAAGCTATGGAAAGCAGTCTTTGAGGCTGGGAAAGAATATGGAATCAAACCAATTGGCTTAGGTGCTCGTGATACTCTTCGTTTGGAGATGGGCTTCTGCTTGTATGGCAATGATATGAATGATGAAGTTTCTTCTATCGAAGCTGGTTTAGGATGGATCACCAAATTTGTTGATGGTAAAAACTTTATCAACCGCGATATTTGGGAAAAGCATAAAAAAGAGGGCACCGATAAGATGCTTAAAGGCTTTATCATGATCGATCGTGGTATTCCACGTCAGCATTACCTAATCTATGATGCTCAGGGTGTTGAGATTGGTGAAGTTACATCAGGAACCATGTCGCCCATGAGCAAGCAGGGCATTGGTATGGGTTACCTGAAAAAAGGATTTTGGAAAGAAGGAACCGAGATATTTATCGGAATCAGAGATAAGAAGTTGAAAGCAAAGGTTGTAAAACCACCTTTCCACTTAGCCAAATAGGATTTCTGAATAATAGCAAAGAAGGATTCCTGGTAGGAGTCCTTTTTTGTTTCACAATTATTACATTTGCGGGCAATAATCAAAAAAAAGAAATGAATACTGTTGAGGTTTGTTTTTCTACCGAGTTATTTAAATGTTACGACCCTAAGGGTAAAATAGTTGTTGTTGTCGATGTGCTAAGGGCTACTTCGGTTATCTGCACCATGATGCACAATGGGGTTAAGGAGATAATTCCGGTTAAAACTATTGAGGAGGCAAAGGAGTATAAGGAAAAAGGCTACATGGTTGTTGCAGAGCGGAATGGAGAGAAACTCGACTTTGCTGACTTTGGAAACTCACCCTTTTTATTCACCAAGGAGGTTGTTGATGGTAAAACCATTGTTTATAGCACAACCAACGGTACAAATGCCATAACGGTAGGTAACGAGGCCGATGAAGTTGTTATTGGTGCATTCCTTAACTTTACAGCTTTGGCTAATTACCTTGAAAAACAGGGGAAGGATGTACTTATCCTTTGCTCTGGGTGGAAAGGGAAATTCTGCATTGAGGATGCACTACTTGCAGGTGCAATTTCAGGAAACCTTATCGGCTCAGGCTTTTTCTATACAAAATGCGATTCGGTGAATGCTTCAATCGATATGTGGGCAATAGCAAAGGATAGCATGGATACTTACATTGAGAAAATAGCCCAAAAGCACCGTCTAAAGAAACTTGGGCTCGACGATGTGATCGAATACTGTTTTACACATAACTTGACATCAATTATACCTATGTTTAACGGTTTGCACATCACTCCATTGGTTTAATAAATCGATTCCCCCTACTTTTTTATAGAATCAGTTTAAATTATTCTAAATATATAATTGTAATTTATTAGAACTTACTGTTTTAATGAATTATGTATAATATCGCTTTGGTTTTATTAGGAAATTTAAAAAAATAATTTGAATTTTGACCTTGGAATAATTTTTTTACTTCAAACTAATAGTACTGTAAACATGAAAAAACATAATTTTAATGCAGGTCCCTGCATCCTTCCAGAACCAGCCATTGAAGCCACAATCAATGCTATTCGTAATTTCGACAATACTGGTATTGGCCTTTTGGAAATTTCTCACCGTACCCCTGGTTGGGAAAGGGTTATGGCTGAAACCGAGCAGCTATGGAGAGACTTGTTAAACATCCCCAATGAATATGCTGTGATGTTTCTTGGTGGTGGTGCATCAACTCAATTCTTCGCAGTAGCAGCAAATCTTTTAAGTAAGAAGGCCGCTTATCTGGAAACGGGTGTTTGGGCTAAAAAGGCTGTAAAAGAGGCAAAATTCTACGGCGAGGTTGAAGTAGTAGCTTCATCTGCGGATAAGAATTTCTCGTATGTGCCAAAGGGGTATAAAATCCCTACCGATGCCGATTACTTCCACATCACAACCAATAACACCATTTATGGTACCGAAATTAAAACAGATATCGATTGCCCTATTAAGCTAGTTGCCGATATGAGCTCCGATATCATGAGCCGTCCTGTTGATATTAAGAAGTATGCCATGATTTATGGTGGCGCACAAAAGAACGTAGGTCCTGCTGGCGTTACCTTTGTAATTGTTCGTAAGGATATTTTAGGTAAAATTGAAAGAAAACTTCCAAGCATGGTGGATTATAGAACCCACATAGGTGAGGAAGCCAAAGATAATTCGATGTACAATACACCTCCTGTAATCTCAATCTTTGTTATGCACGAAACCCTAAAATGGGTGAAATCATTGGGTGGTGTTGCTGCTATGCACAAAATCAATAACCAAAAGGCCGATTTGCTTTACGCTGAAATCGATAGAAATAAAATGTTTGTGGGTACCGCTGCAAAGGAGGATCGTTCTATCATGAATGTTTGTTTTGTTATGGCTGAACAGTACAAGGAAAAAGAGGCTGATTTCATGGCATTCGCTAAAGAAAAGGGCATGGTAGGTATTAAAGGTCACCGTTCAGTGGGCGGTTTCCGTGCTTCTATTTACAATGCTTGCCCAATTGAGAGTGTTCAGGCACTCGTTGATTGTATGAAAGAATTTGAAAAGAAGAATGCTTAGTAAATAAAAAGCTTGATTCGAAAAGGGGTTGAGCAACCAGAAGTTGTTCAACCTTTATTTTAAAATAAGGTTCGAAATAATTTAGTACATTTTAACTAAAAACAATAATAGCCATGGCAAAAGTTTTAGTAGCAACTGAGAAGCCTTTTGCAAAGGTTGCAGTTGAAGGCATTAAGAAAATTGTTGAAGGTGCAGGTTTTACCTTTGCTCTTCTTGAAAAATACACCGATCCAAATGATCTTGTAAAAGCTGTTGCTGATGTCGATGCGCTGATCGTTCGCAGCGATAAGGTTACCAAAGAAGTTATCGAAGCAGGTAAGAACCTGAGAATTGTAGTTCGTGCTGGTGCAGGTTATGACAACCTCGATCTTGCTGCTTGTACAGCAAAGGGAGTTGTTGCAATGAATACACCTGGCCAGAATTCAAATGCTGTTGCTGAATTGGCAATAGGAATGATGATATATTTAGCTCGGGGACTTTTCAACCCGGGTACAGGAACCGAGATTATGGGTAAAAAGCTTGGTATTCATGCGTATGGGAATGTTGGTAAATACGTAGCAAAATATGGTAAAGGTTTTGGTATGGAGGTTTACGCCTTCGATCCATTTGTCTCTAAGGATGCTATTGAAAAGGATGGTGTAAAGGTTGTAGATACCATTGAAGAGCTCTATGGCAAGTGCGACTATGTTTCGTTGCATATCCCTGCAAACGACAAAACCAAAAAATCGATTGGTTATGATATCCTAACAAAGATGCCTAAAGGTGCTGCTTTAATCAATACAGCGCGTAAAGAAGTTATCGACGAGGAGGGTTTGAAAAAAGCTTTTGCAGAACGTACCGATCTCAAGTACGCAACCGATATTATGGCCGATTGCCATGCTGAATTGGTAGAAAAGTTCCCTGGTAGGGTATTCTCAACCCCAAAGAAAATGGGAGCTGAAACGGCTGAGGCTAATATCAATGCAGGTTTGGCTTCAGCCAATCAGATTGTTAAGTTTATTAAGAATGGCGATAAGACATTCCAGGTAAATAAGTAAAATAATTCTCTATTTTATCTTTGCGTCTCAGCGTCTTTGCGTTAATAGATTTAAACGCTAAGGTACAAAGACGCAAAGTTCTTTAACAAAATAAATCAATCTTTAGAAATGGTAAAAATAAAATCTTTCAAGGGTATTCGTCCACCAATGGAGTTGGCTAAAGAGGTCGCTTCACGCCCTTATGATGTGCTAAATTCAGCCGAGGCCAAAGCCGAAGCAGGGGAGAAGTCGCTTCTACACATCATCAAACCTGAAATCGATTTTGATCCGATTATCGATGAGCATACTCAGCCTGCCTATGATAAAGCAGTTGAGAATTTCAAGAAATGGCAAGCGAAGGGTTGGTTGGTACAGGATAATACTGAAAAGTATTATGTTTATGCTCAAACAATGGCTGGGCGTACTCAGTATGGTTTGGTTGCTTGCTGCAATGTTGACGATTACATGAACGGTAAGATCAAAAAGCATGAGCTAACACGTCCTGATAAGGAGGAAGATCGAATGATTCACGTTCGTATTCAAAATGCTAATGTCGAACCTGTTTTCTTCGCTTATCCTGCTGTTAAGGAGATGGATCAGATTGTTGAGAATGTGGTAAAAAACAACAAACCAGTTTACGATTTTGTGGCTGAAGATGGTTTTGGTCACCATTTCTGGGTTATCGATGATGCTAACGTAAATAAGCGTATTACCGAAATTTTCGCTAATATCCCAGCACTTTATGTTGCCGATGGTCATCACCGTACAGCAGCAGCAGCCAGGGTAGGTTTAGAGAAAAAGGCTGCTAACCCAAATCATACGGGTAACGAGGAGTATAACTTCTTCTTGTCAGTTATTTTTCCTGATAACCAATTGAGAATTATTGATTACAATCGTACGGTTAAAGATCTTAATGGATTAACTCCTGCCCAGCTTATCGAGAAATTGAATAAGAGTTTTGAGGTGAAAGAAATTGGAAAAGAAATTTTCACCCCAAGCAAACTTCACAATTTTAGCATGTATCTTGCGGGAAAATGGTATTCATTGACTTCAAAATCTGGTACTTATAACGACAATGATCCTATTGGGGTTCTCGATGTTACAATTTTATCGAATATGGTTCTTGAACCTATTTTTGATATTAAAGATCTAAGGACATCAAAACGAATCGATTTTGTAGGTGGTATTCGTGGTTTAGGTGAGCTGAGCAAACGTGTTGATAGCGGTGATATGAAGGTTGCTTTTGCCCTTTACCCAGTTTCAATGAAACAGCTAATTGACATCGCTGATACCGGAAATATTATGCCTCCAAAAACCACTTGGTTCGAACCAAAACTTCGTAGTGGGTTGGTGATTCACGAGCTGGAGTAATATGCTATAAAATGTATCTTAAAAAGAAATGCTGGATTTCAAAAATCTGGCATTTCTTTCTAAACGATAAACTCTAAATAGTTGTCTTTATTAATAAGTTGATATTCAGAATTTACATAGTTATCCTTCCATGCTGAAGGTATTTTAAACTTGTTTGAGGTCAACTTTATTTCATATGCAAACAGTTTTCCTTCGCGTTCTTCAATCCAGTCAATTTCCTGTTGGTTGTATGTTCTCCAGAAATAGTTGTTCGAAATAATCATTTTATACGATTGTTTCTTTAATCGTTCGGTTATTATATAATTTTCCCAAAGTTGTCCAATGTCATTTCGAAGATTGAGGCTATGTAAATTAGATATTAAGGTGTTGCGTATTCCTAAATCCCAAAAATAGTACTTGCAATTCTTTGAAATTTCCTTTCTTAGGTTTTTGCTATAGGCTGTTATTCTTTTGATTACGAATACTTTTTCAAGTAAATCCAGATATCGTTCTACTGTAATTTTGTTTAGCCCAACCTGTTTGGCTATTTCGTTTAATGATACTTCATGACCAATTTGGAAGGCTAGTAATTTTAATATGTTAAAAAGTTTATCGGCATTCTTTATTTTATCAAGAACTAAAATATCTTTCAGAAGATATGAGTTTACTAGTTCTAGTAGATATTGTATCTTATCATCGTTGTCGTTTAGTCGAAAAACCTCTGGATAGGAGCCGTAAATTAATCGTTGTTCTAAATTTGAATTTGTTTCAATAGTGTTTTCATATTTCGTAAGTTCGCATTGAGCTAAAGGATAAAGATAATAGGTGTACTTTCTTCCTGTTAATGGTTCACCAGTCTGATTGGATAAATCGAATGCCGATGAGCCAGTTGCGATTATTTTAAGACCTTCAATTTCATCGATCATGATTTTTAGAATACTTCCAATATTCTGAACTTTTTGGGCTTCATCTATGGCTAGTAGCTTATTGTTTCCTATTAGTTGTCGGTATTCAATAATCCCTTTGTTTTTTAGTATTTCTGAAGTTCTAAAATCTTCGCCATTCAGAAGTATATATGGTTCATTGCATTGTTTGAGTATTTCGTTTATAAGAAAAGTCTTGCCAGTCCTACGCGCACCGAGTAGGACTATTGCTTTCCCTGATTGTATCTTTTTAGAGATTTGTTGGAGTAGTATTCGATCTATATTTGTCATCTCCATTTTTCTTCAAATATAAATAAATATATTAAAGTAACCAAAATAATTTAAAAACGGACAGTGAAGCGACCAAATTGACGATAATGAAAATTTGATAATCCAACTTAATTTCAATACTTTTTGTTTCTTATTTCAAATAGCTAAAAACAATGAAAAGCCTATCATTAACCCTTTTTGCTCTCCTTTTGGTTATTGGTTTTTCTGCCCAAACCCAAAAGCGCATTGCGCTTGTAATAGGCAGTTTTATTTGGTATGATGACTTCGCTAGTCAAATTGAAAAGAACTGAAGTATGACAATATAGATGACTATCAAAAGACTATTTCAATGGTTCGTTTTTCATTCTTCATTGTTCATGCTATCTTTGCAATAAACCTACGACTATGAGCATTGCATCAGACCTTCAGCAAATCAGATTAGCTATTCCCTCACATGTAACGCTTGTTGCTATATCCAAAACCCACCCTGTTGAGGTGGTAATGGAAGCATACAATGCAGGGCAACGCATATTCGGTGAGAATAAGGTTCAGGAAATGGTTTCGAAATTTGAGGCAATGCCCAAGAACATAGAGTGGCATCTAGTGGGTCATTTACAATCGAATAAAGTAAAGTATATTGCTCCGTTTGTTAGCCTTATTCATTCAGTGGATAGTCTAAAATTGTTGAATGTAATTAATAAAGAGGCAGAAAAGATTGATAGAGTAATTGATTGTTTGTTTCAGATTCATATTGCAGAGGAGGAGACAAAGTTTGGGCTTTCAGCCGAAGAGCTCAACGAACTTTTGTCAAACCCAGAGTTTAAACAATTGAAAAATATTAGGATCGTTGGATTGATGGGGATGGCAACATTTACAGATAACGCTGAGCATATTCGTCGAGAGTTTAAATCTCTTAAAGATTTGTTCAAAAGGATAAAGGAAAGCGATTTCTCACAAAATGATTACTTCAAAGATCTATCCATGGGTATGTCCAGTGATTATCAAATTGCAATAGAGGAGGGGAGTACAATGGTAAGGGTTGGTAGTAGTATCTTTGGTAATAGAAACTATGGAGCGTCAACTTAACCCAAAACTCAAAACCCAAAACTCAAAACAACTCCTAAACCTCCTCATTCCTTTTAAAACTCTCAAGCATTACAATTGTTTCGGTTAGTAATGACTGCTTTTCAATAGGCGTGATTTTCAACTTCGATTCAATGGTTGTAATGTAAAGATCTAAACTTTTCTTGTCAATACTACCAGCTGAATTTTCAATTACAGTGAAAGCCTCAAATGAAGCTTGATAATCGCTACTACAAAGGATTTCGATAAATACTGGCAGATAATTACTGAAATCTAGATTACTTTGCCAACATGCTGAAAGCAACCCTGTAGTGTTGGGATCTCCGATATGATTCTGAACGGAATGAGCAATGATTTCAACAGCATCCTGATTCTTTATATCACCAACCAATTCCAATATCGTTTCTTTTACTGAACGGTTTCTATTAGAATAGAGCAATTCCAATAATGGATCGACAATAAAGAGTTCTCCGTTTTCCCTAAAATCATGGATTAACGATATTATTTGCTCGTCTTTCATTGATTTCAGACTTTCAATAATAGCCTTTTGCTTCTCAGTAAGTTGAATATTGCGCATAATTATTCAAGAATTTCTGTAAAGTTAAGGAATCATTTAAATAGTTCTATAAACTGCATCTATTTTGCAACTGACAGCAAAACAGTTTTTTATATTTGTTGTTTAAATGAACATGACATACATCATACATTATTTAACACATAATAAAGTCGTTTTAGGTGTTAGCATTTGAAAAAAATATTAATTTTACTTGTTATATAGAATGTTTTCAAGATATTTACCAAAATAATTATTTTGATATGTTAAAGGGATTAACAGGAGTAAGAGCTTTTTTTGCATATAGCGTTATTTTTACAGCTCTCGTATTTATATGCTGTTCTTCTGAGAATAAGAAATCCGATAAGGTGCAAGTTGATATGAACTCGTCAGAGCAGGATAGCCTTGCCCTAAAAGGTATTAAAGCGGCAAAGCAGGTTTTCTATTCACTTCCTTCTCCTTTAGAAACAGCAATGATACTAAAAAGAGCGGGTGCTGTTTACAGCGAGGAGATTTTGAATTCTGCCGATAATACCTCACGCTATAATACCAATAAAAGCATGGCCTTGAATTTGGGTATCTACAGTACCGACCTTAGCTATGCTAGCCTTTTCGATCAAACCCAAGCATCGATTCGTTACATGACCGCTTCGAAGAAAATGGCTGAAGGGCTTGGCATACTTAATGCTATTGATAATTCTATTATCGAAAGGCTTGAAGCGAATGTAAATAACAGGGATGTAATCCTCGATCTTATTTCTGAAACGCTACTAAACACCAACTCAAACCTTGAGGAGAACGATAGGGTATCGGTTGGCTCAATTATCTTGGTTGGTGGATGGGTTGAGGGTTTGTATATTGCTATTACGCTTGCTGAGAACTCAAAAACCGATAATAGTGAGCTAATCAATAGGATAATCGACCAGAAACTATCGCTGAATACTGTTATTAACCTGCTCAATCAGAATCTGGATAACGCTGATATTAAATCGGTGTTAGCCGATGTTAACGAGATTAAAGCCATTTACGATCAGGTTAGTATTTCTGTTTCGGGCGTTGAGGCTATACCCAATAGTAAAAGCGGTGTAACAACGTTACGATCAAAAAATGTAACCTCGGTTAGCCCTGAGGTCTTCACGAAGCTCAAAGCCAAGGTTGTTGAGATTCGTAATAAATATACTTATTAAATAATTCATTACTAGATATGAAATCATTGGCTTACATTGCAATTGTCAGTATTTTCCTGGCCGCATCGTTGACCGGTGGTGCACAATGTAAGAATTTTGCAAAGAAGATATGCAAGCAGGAGCTTGCTCCTTATATTCACGATGGAAACTTCAATGCAGCAATTCTGACCGAGGGGGAAGATGCAGAGCTTTTTAAAACATTCTATGCAGGGCAGGAATACCGAATCTCGATATGCTGTGAGGAAACTCTTCCTAAAGTAGAGTTTAAAGTTTTTGATGTTGATAAAAAACTACTTTACACCAATGCGAGTAACAATTACTCAACCTCTTGGGATTTTAAGGTTGAAGCCACCCAGCAGTTGATCATTGTTGTTAAAATTCCAAGCGATGAAAATAATGCCGATATACCAACAAGTGGTTGTGTTGCTATTATGTTTGGGTTGAAAACGGAATAATTAGTGCAAAATATAAACAGAAAAGTCGCATTTATTATGCGACTTTTTTATTGCCTACAACTCTAGCTGAACAAATAACAATGGTTTGATTTAATAGATTGAATGAGTTTATTTAGCCATTAAATTTTACTCGTATTTCAACACATCTACAGGCTTCCTGCCGGAAACCCTTAACGCATGGTAAAGAATTGTGGCATAGGTTACCAAAATGGTAATCAAGATCGTTACTATCCAGTTGATAATCGATATCTCAGTATGAAACGCAAAATTATTCAGCCAATTCGTTATGTAAATGTAGGCAAGCGGCATCCCAATTAAAATGGAAATCACAATGAATCCGACAAATTTTAAAGATAAATGCTTAACAACTGAACCCCTCGAAGCCCCTAAAACCCTTCGGATTCCTATCTCTTTGGTTTTCAGTTCGGCGTTATACCCCGTAATACCAAATAACCCCAAGCACGCAATAATGATCGTGAATATCGTGAACCCCTTAAACATTTTGCTCATTTTCGTTTCGGAGATATAGAGCGTATTCAGGTAATCATCGATGAACGTAAAACTTATAACCGCTTCGGGCTCGATCTCTTTTATCCTTTTCTCGATTTGATTTAAGTTATCCTGGGTATTCCCGGGAGCTAAACGCATAATAATATTGTATGTGGACATCCCACGCAATCTTTTGCCCATGTTGTACTCTAGCACAACAGGTTCTATGGCATGATGAAGCGAAGCGAAGTGGTAATCATCAATAACACCCATTATCTCGCCCTCTCCACCAAACATACTCTCCCCCTTCTTGCCCAAAGGGTTTTCGAGTTTTAGGATATCAACCGCTTTTTTACTAAGGATAAACCGACTCGACTGTGGATTATCATCAGTAAACCCAATTCCCTCAATGAGCTTCAACCCCATACAATTGACATAATCTTTATCAACTCGAATAAATCGAATGGATGGATTTGGTTGATTGGGATCTTGGCTAAGTATGCGAAGCCCTTCAACGCTCAGCCGACTACCTGGAATATTTGAGCAGTATGTTGCGCTAACAACCGCAGGTAGTTTAACCAATTCCTCCTTAAACGAGCTGGAGTTCTGATTTACATGCTTTGATAGCGCACCAGTAGTTACTATGCTTACAAGATTTTCCTTATCAAAGCCCAACTTTTTATTCTGAAAAAACTTCATCTGCTGGTAAATACCTATGGTTGAGAATATCATAAATATTGATACCGCAAATTGGGCAATCAGGAGCGATTTCCGAAACTTATTGGATTTGCTTGATGGATCCTTTAATCCTTTAATCGCATCCATCGGTTTATACCTAGTAATGATTAATGCAGGATATAAACCCGAAACAATACCCAAACCAATGATTATTGAAATGAAATAGTACAGGTTATCGGTAACAAAAATATTTGAGAGCATGAATTGCTGCGATGCAAATTCGTTATAGTATGGTAGGATTAAATCGACTATCAGTACGGATAGCACCCCACCAACAATTGATGTTGCCATTGACTCGCCCATTATCTGCAATCTCAGCTGCCACTGCGTTGAGCCTGTAATCTTCTTTATGCCCACCTCTTTTAAGCGTTTCAACGCCAATGAGGTTGTAATATTTATGTAGTTAACCGAGACTACGATAAGAATAAAAATGGTTGATATTATAAAAACCCACACATAGGTAATATTCCCATTAACCGCTATCTCCTGCTCTAAATTCGAAAAGTGAATCTTGGTCAATGGCTGTAATCGATATTTTCGTTTACTTAATATCTCTTCACGTGTACCACCATAAACGCTCATGAACTGTACCGTAAAATCATCCATTCTAGCCAATACATTATTGAGCTTAGCCTTCTCGTCTATTCGAACGTAAGTGTACACCCCTGCCCACCATCTAGAGTTGTAAAGTTCTTTATTGGAATCGAGCATAATGCTCCTAAGCAAGCTGAACGGTACCAAAAAATCGTATTCCCAATGCGTATTCTTTGGGCAATTGGGAATAACGCCTCTTACTATGTATATATCAGTATTACCCTCGGTTACTAACTGCTTACCTATTGGATCAGCATTTCCAAAAAACTTTAAAGCCAATGATTCAGTTATAACAATCGAATTCAAATCGGTGTAGAACGCCGATTTACTCCCGGCAATTAATTTGATGCCAAATACATCGAAAACTGTAGAATCGGCAAAAAAACCGCCCTTCTCCTCAAACTTGACCGTTTCACCATTCTCCTTTTTAATGACAAAAGGGGGTATATCCAACGGGCAAACCCTTACAGCGGCTTCAATCTCAGGGAAAAAATCGCATATCTCCTTATTTAAGGGTGGGGAGGTTTTAGCCCAATACATCTGGTTGTCGCCATAATTCTCCGATATTATTCGAAATACCCTATCAGCGTTTGGAACATGACTATCATAGCTTAGCTCCCATCGAATATGCATTATCAGTACAATGGAGACAGCCACACCCAAGGCAATACTAATAACATTTAGGAATGTTATCAATCGCTGCCTATAGGCAATTCTTAGCGTGGTAACGATGAAATTTCTAAACATAAAATTCACTTTTAAAGTATAGCAGACTTTAATTCTAAGAATATGCCATTGAATATACTATCCTGACAAACAGATGCATATACTATTATCAATTGATAATATCCAATCTAACCATCCATTTATGGACGATTTACCGTCCATATTTGGACGATAAACTATTTTTCATACATTTGCTTAGCAAGAAACTTCACAATCCTCAATGAAAATCAAAGGCAATATACTTATAGTTGACGATGATTCATACATCCTCTTCTCATTGCAATCGCTTTTGGAAAGGCATTTCACCAATGTTTTAATCAGAAAAGACCCTGACGAAATACCTTCGGTAATCCACGATTCGAGCATTGATGTGCTAATCCTTGATATGAACTTCTCGTCAGGAGAAACCTCGGGTGAAGAGGGATTAAAATGGATTAATACGGTTTATAAACTCGATCAGCATATCAGCATTGTACCGATTACCGCATATGGGGGTGTGAATATGGCCGTTGAGGCGTTAAAGGCAGGTGCTGTTGATTTTATCGTAAAACCCTGGCAGAACGAAAAAATGCTTTCGACGATTACCTCAGCGTTTAACTTTTCAAAATCAAAACGAAAAATTACCCAGCTATCGGAACAAAACTCGCTGCTGAATAGAACCTCAAACATTGAAAATTTTAAGATTATCGGTGAATCGTCCGTAATGAAACGAATTTTCGAGAAGGTTGAGAAGGTTGCCAAGACCGATGCTAATGTTCTAATTTTGGGGGAAAATGGTACCGGGAAGGAGCTGTTTGCTCGCATGATCCATAGAGAATCGCTCAGAAAAGCTCAATCGTTTATCAATGTTGATTTGGGTAGTATTTCGGAAACGTTATTTGAATCGGAACTATTTGGACATCTGAAAGGAGCTTACACCGATGCAAAGGAGAATCGGATTGGACGACTCGAAGCCGCCGATCAGGGAACGCTCTTCCTCGATGAGATTGGTAATATCCCCTTTATATTGCAAAATAAGTTACTTTCAGTATTGCAGAATCGAGAGATTTTCAGATTGGGAAGCAATCAGGCCATTCCTATCGATACCAGACTAGTTAGTGCAACCAATCAGGATATCTACAGCATGGTTAATACTGGGCTTTTCCGTAACGATCTGTTTTACCGAATTAATACCGTAGAGATTATTATACCACCATTAAGGAATCGCCCTGAGGATATTCCATTTATTGCAAATTTCTTTGTCGGAAAATATTCTGCTAAATACAAGAAGAGAATTAAACCCTTATCGAATCAGGTGATTAAAAGGCTTCAGCAGTATGATTGGCCTGGTAATGTTCGTGAACTCCAACATTCAGTTGAAAAAGCGGTAATTCTTTACGATGGAAGCGAGCTGCTTGTTGATGATTTCACCTTTAGACGCGAACCAACAGCTTTGCAATTGATTGATGACTACAATTTGGACCGGATAGAAAAAAACGCAATAGTTAACTGCTTAGCAAAGCATAAGGGGAACATTACCAAAGCAGCTGAAGAATTGGGGTTAACACGAGGTGCAATTTATCGTAGATTTGAAAAGCATGGAATTACATAGCATTAGACTCAAGCTAATCATCCGAATATTGCTACTTGGTGCATCCATCTTCTTTGTGGCCTATCTAATATTTGGGCTAAACCAATACGTAAGGGCTGCGTATGCGGCTGTTATTCCCATTATCATTATCGTTGAAATCATAAAATTTCTGGATAGGAACAACCAAAGAATTAACGATTTCTTTAATTCAATACTATGGGATGATTATAGCATTTCGCTACCACAAAATTTAAAAACTAAATCCTATAATGATTTAAGCACAACCGTTAATCAGCTTAATAATAAACTATTAAAGCTGCGAAAGGACAATTTCGCTCAACTTTTCTTTATCGAATCATTGGTTAATGAAGCGCTAATCGGATTACTTGTAATTGATAGCAAATCGCAGGTTTTTTTCGTCAATAAATCGTTTGAAGGGTTAACAGGAAAGAAAATACGTAAATTACAACCCATCAATAAAGAACATGAATTCTTATGGTCGCAGATAAAGGATATAAAAATTAACGAGAAAAGGGCTATAGACATCTCTATGGATGGGGTAAAAAATATCCTGCTATTTCAAACCTCCCAATTTGTTATAGAAAAAGAGAATTATCGACTTTTTTCCGTCCAAAGTATTAATCTTGAAGTTGAGAATACGGAGATTGAAACATGGAAAAAGTTGATTCGGGTTCTATCGCATGAAATACTAAACACAACAACACCTATTCTTTCGTTAAGTCATACACTCTATGATATTGCACAGGATAAGAGCATTGAGCAAAATACTACTATTGATAAATTGAGCTATGGTTTAAAAACAATCATTGAGCGAAGTTCGGGTCTTGTTAAGTTTACTGATGCTTTTCAAAAGATATCAAAAATCCCTGAACCAGAAAAGGTTCAAATTGATACTAATGATCTATTCTTAAAAATCACCTCATTATTCGATAGCCAATTTAAAACCAATGGGATTGAGTTTTTTTGCGAGATATACCCTAATGCGGATAAACTATATGCTGACAAGTATCAGATTGAACAGGTGATGATAAACTTGATTAAAAATGCTATTGATGCTGTGAAGGGTACTCCAAAAGGAGTAATAAATATAAAAATTTCACGAGCCTTATCGGATAGTATTCATATTGAAGTGATTGACAATGGACATGGAATTCACATAGATAAAATGAATCAAATATTTACGCCATTTTTTACAACTAAAGTTGATGGGAATGGTATCGGATTAGCTTTCTCCAAGCAGGTTATGAAACTTCACAATGGCGATATTAACCTATTCTCAGAACATGGTAATGGAACTAGGGTGATTTTGAATCTTCCAAGTAAAAAAAACCTAATTTAACGTGAGTTCGACGTAAGAAACAATTTAAATGCTATGTTATCAGTATTTTACTTTGGTTGAGAGAAATGGAACCGAGCTTGCGAGTTCGGCGTAGCCAATGATGGGAAAATGGAACTGGAGCGTAGCGGAACTCGACGTAGTCAATATTGGAAGAAAAAAGTTAGAAGTAACTCCAATATTCCCTGCCTACCGGCAGGCAGGCATTATTCCAATCCTCCAAAAACATAATACTAGCATTTAATTCCTAGTAAATAATGATATAACAAGTATTTTTATATCGAACTTACGTTAATCTACTCGTTGAGTTTTTGTTTTATAAAAGTTCCAGTAATGGATTTTGTCGATTTTGAGAGCTCCTCTGGCGTTCCCTCAAATACTAATTCTCCCCCTTTTTCACCACCATCTGGACCGAGATCAATAACCCAATCTGAGCTCTTAATAATTTCCATATTATGCTCAATTACTATCAGGCTATGCCCTTTTTGTAGTAAAGCATTGAAGGCATCAAGGAGTTTTCGAATATCATGAAAGTGAAGTCCAGTTGTAGGTTCATCGAAAATGAAGAGATGTGGCTGGGTAGCCTGATCTTTTTGAAGGAAAGAGGCGAGTTTTACCCGTTGGCTCTCACCACCGCTAAGCGTACTAGATGCTTGACCTAGCTTGATGTAGCCTAATCCTACATCCTGCAATGGTTTTAGCCTTTCATTTATTTTCTTTTCTGTTGAGGATTTCCCACTATCAAAGAATTCTATTGCTTGATTTACCGTCATTTCGAGGATTTCGAAAACATTTGAACCATTATATTTTACTTCGAGCACATCCTCTTTGAAACGTTTTCCATTGCATGTTTCACAAACAAGGGTGACATCGGCCATGAATTGCATTTCAACGGTAATAATCCCTTCTCCCTGACACTCCTCGCATCGACCACCCTCAACGTTAAACGAGAAGTGCGATGGTTTATAGCCACTACGCTTTGCGTATGGTTGTTCCGATAGCAGTTTACGAACCTCGTCCCAAGCTTTAATATAGGTCACAGGATTACTCCTTGATGATCGTCCTATAGGATTCTGATCAACCATTTCAACGCCTTTAATTAAATGCGAATCTCCTTTAATTAAATCGTGCTGACCTGGTCGTTCGCCCGATCCTGTTATCATTTTTGAAAGGGCAGGGTATAGAACACCTTTTACCAATGATGATTTTCCCGAACCGCTAACCCCTGTAACTACGGTCATTACGTTTAATGGGAATTTTACATTGATATTTTTAAGGTTATTCTCTCTTGCCCCCAAAACTTCAACGAAATTTGACCATCTACGACGAGGCGATGGAATCGATATCTTTTCTACATGATTGATATAATCTGCTGTGAGGCTTTTTTTTGCTTTTTGAAGATCTTTCATATCGCCCTCGAAAACAATTTCGCCTCCATGCCTCCCCGCCAAAGGACCAATATCGATAATATGATCGGCCGATTTAATTATCTCCTCATCGTGTTCAACAACGATAACGGTATTACCTAAATCTCTTAAATCTTTTAAAACTCCAATTAATAGCTGAGTATCCCTTGAGTGTAAACCAATACTTGGCTCATCAAGGACATATAGCGAGCCAACAAGGCTACTCCCCAATGATGTGGATAGATTAATTCTTTGTGACTCCCCACCCGAAAGGGTAACCGATAATCGGTTAAGTGTTAAGTATCCAAGCCCAACATTTCCAAGGTAATTGATTCGATTTTTTATTTCGGTAAGAATCCTTTTTGCAATTTTATTATCATGCTCGCTTAATTTGAAAGTATCAAAAATGGTAATCAGTTCAGAAACTGGTTTATTCACCAAATCATGAATGGTAAAACCATTGATCTTTATGTATGTGGCCTCTTTTTTTAACCTTCCACCTTTACATTCGGGGCAAATGGTTTTACCCATATACCTCGAAAGCATTACCCTGTATTGAATCTTGTACTTTTTTTCTTCGAGATGCTTGAAAAACTTATGTAATCCATCAAAATCTTTCGTTCCACCCCAGAGTATGTATTTTTGCTGGTCGCTAAGCTGATAGTAGGGTTTATGAATTGGGAAATCATACTTTTGAGCACTCTTAATAATCTGCTCCTTATACCAGCTCATGGTTTCACCTTTCCAGCAAACCACAGCATCCTCGTATAGCGATAAACTCTTGTTTGGGATTACAAGCTCCTCATCGATGCCAATGATTTTTCCATAACCCTCGCACCTTGGGCATGCGCCCAAAGGATTATTGAAGCTGAAAAGATGCTCGCTTGGCTCTTCAAACTCAATTCCATCCTTTTCAAATAGGTTCGAAAAGTTTTCCTCAACGATATCATCACCCTTGTAGATTTTTAGAAGGCATTTGCCTTCACCCTCAGCAAAAGCGGTTTGCACTGAATCTGCCAAACGGCTAATGAAATCATCGGAATGGGAGACTGAGAATCTATCGATGATTATTCTGAGGGTAGCACCTGATATCTTTAATAAATCGCGTGTACCCTTTTCATCAATTCGAATAACCTGATCACCCACTTCAATCCTTGTAAACCCCTCCCTTACTAGCTCTGCTAACTTATCACTTAACGAACAGTTCTCGCAAGAATTGAGCGGAGAAAGGAGAATCATCTTTGTTTCATCGGGGAATGAGCATATATGGTTAACCACATCGGTAACGGAGTGTCTTTTAACTTCTTTGCCTGAGATGGGGGAGTAGGTCTTACCAATTCTAGCGAATAGCAGTTTAAGATAATCATATATCTCGGTTGATGTACCAACCGTTGAACGAGGGTTTCTAGAATTAACTTTTTGCTCTATGGCAATGGCAGGCGGTATTCCCGATATAAGATCGACCTCTGGTTTTGTAACCCTTCCAAGGAATTGTCGGGCATACGACGAAAGGCTCTCAACGTACCTACGTTGACCTTCTGCATATATAGTATCGAATGCTAAGGATGACTTTCCTGAGCCTGAAAGTCCTGTTATTACTATTAATTTGTTTCGAGGAATATCAAGGCTGATATTCTTAAGATTGTGAACCCTTGCACCCCGAATGGCGATTATATTCTTTGATTCTTTCCGAGACATTCTCTTCAAATTGACCTGCAAAGGTATGAGTTTATTAACAATAATTGAGCTGTTTTGTATGATGAGTTCGCTTAATTAACAAAGTTCTTATCGATGAAACTTTTTACAGGATCATTCAGTAAAACATATAACGCAATGATTATTTTGATATTTTTTCAGCAATGATTTGATATTTAAGATTAAATTTTCTTTGATTATTTGAAAAATTCCATTTATTTGCATAATAATTGATTTGTAATAATAACTCATACTAATAATCTGCCTATCGAAGAAACTCTACCCATTAACCAATACAGTTAGGAGGTAGTTGTGGATGCTTATAAACTAAGCGATTATGAACTCGTAGAGGAGTTTGTAAAAGGCAGAAATTCTGCAATTGAGGTTTTAATCCGGCGACATCAGAAAAGGGTTTGCAGCTATATTCTGCTTCTTGTTAAAAAACAGGATGTTGCCGAGGATATTTTTCAGGAAACTTTTATTAAAGTGATAAAATCCCTCAAAGAGGGAAAATACGTTGATGCCAATCGGTTTGCATCGTGGGTGATGCGCATTGCTCATAACCTTATAATTGATCATTTCCGCAGAGAGAAACAATCGAAGATGATCTCCAAGGATGCCTATGAGGCTGATATTCTCAATCACCCTCAGTATTCCGATAAAACAATAGAGCAGGAGGTCGTTTTTGAGCAAATACTTACCGATATAAGGAATCTTATCGATCAACTGCCCGATGATCAGAAAGAGGTGGTTTTGCTTCGATATTACGCTGACCTCAGCTTTAAGGAGATTGCCGAACAAACTAATGTCAGCATCAATACTGCACTTGGAAGAATGAGGTATGCAATAATTAATATGCGAAAGATTAAGGAGGCGAATGGAATGATACTTACCGCTTAGCGTGAGCTGGTTTTCGAATTCGCTAAATGTTAAAATTGTAATCATGTAATAATGCCTATCTATTGGCCTAGCAGGTTAAAGGTAGGCATTATTCCTTTAATAACTTCGTTGAACTTGCAGGCTCGGTTTTTGCATTTCATATCTACTGGTTTTGTAAAACACAGATACCCATCTAACCTTGCAATCCCTTACGTCGAGCTCACATAAAACATAATCTTGTTGGAACCCTTCAATTACATCAGAGTAATTAAGCCGTTTAGAATAAGGCATCAGGTTTCGTTGAGTAGAATTACCCATTGGTTGATTTTTTTTTATTCAACGCTTCAAATTATAAATATTTGCCTTCTGTAAGTTAATTTGTAATCGCCATTAGGTCAGCTAAAGCCATTATTCTTTGGCTTAGCAACCTGATTATAATAAAAAACTATAATAACGTGAGTTCAATATAAGGATGCTTATTATATCATTATTTATTAGTGCTTTAATACAAATATTATGTTTTTGGAAGATTGGAATAATGGAGTAATGGGGTTACTTCTAACTTACTTCATCCAATATTCCATTTTTCCAATATTCCATTTTAACCCCAAAAGTAAAATACTGATAATATGGCGTTTAAATTATTTATTACGTCGAACTCACGTTATAATATGCTGTAAATGCAAAGAATACTGAAACTAAATAGTATCCCTGAACAGTCAATAATTTCAAAGGATTTTGGTAGAATAGACTACTGTGATTCGTTCAAAGTTACCATTCGAACCGATAATAGTATAGACAGTATTCTTACAATTATTTTTAGAACCCCTACATGGGTTGATTATCTAGTTTTAGTTAGAAATTTTGTTGTCAAAATATTTGGTTTGAAGACGGAGAGCAATAAAAATATAAAGGTTGCAAATTACTATCCAGTTGGAGCAAAAGCAGTTTATTTTACTGTTATTGATAGGAATGATAATGAGATTGTTATGGCTGAAGATGATTTGCATCTATATTTTAGGACATCGGTAATGGTTGATAGGAAAAGAACGCACTCAATTATTTATCTAACCACATTGGTCAGGTTTCATAGCATTTGGGGACGAATATATTTTCTTCCAGTAAAGCCATTTCATCGAATAATAATAAAATCTATTATGAAACAATTATTAAAAAACTAATAAATATGAAGTTTAGCAATTTAATTTCAATGGGTAGGATAATCGCCCTACTAATTTTAGTATTAGGCGTTATTCACGATATTGCCACTTACACACCTTTAGTCCAAGGAGGTTTATCATGCTTAACGCCCCCCAATTTAAGGGCGATGCTTTATATGAGCCTAGTATGTGGCACATCCTTAATACTAAGCGGATTGATAATATACTTGCAATTAAAAAGGATTCAAGAGTATCCAGTAGTAATAGATTCAACCCTTTTAATAGGAGCCTTTTTGGCCTTAACTGGTGTTTTTTCGGTTATATATATGTTCGATAATCCTTTTGCATGGTTAGCCCTTATATTAAACGTATTAATGTTTGGAATTATTTATACAATCAGTAACCATATTAAAAAACAAAAATAATTATGAAATCAACCTTTTTAATTATTGGAGGTGTAATGCAGCTATTGCTTGTATTCCTTCATATTAGCATTTTTTTTAGCATACCACAAAACCCTGATTTAAATGCAAATGCAAAAGAATCGGCTTATATTTTTAATGCGTGCGTAACTATAACTGTTATGTTTTTTGCTTATGTGTCTTTTTTTAAGCGACAAGAATTGATCAATTCAAATATTGGAAGAATTGTTGCTTTTTTTATAGCGCTATATTATATAACACGTGGGCTTGTAGAGGTTATTCTGAGAGGTATTAACCCTTTGTCGTTAAGTGTGTTAATCGCTATTGCGGTGTTATACATGGTAGTGTTAATTCCTTCAAAGAAAAAGCAGGTATAGGTTTAATAGATGCTTGATGGATACAAATGTCGTTGATTGAGGACAATAATACGAATCCTTCACTCAACGACATTTGACTTATTATAACGTCAGTTCGATGTAAGAAACAATTTAAGTGCTATGTTATCAGTATTTTGCTTTGAGGGGAGAAATGGAATGATGGAAAAATGGAATATTGGAAGAAAAAAGTTAGAAAAAACCCCATGATTCCACTATTCCATCATTCCAATACCAAATGATAAACTTGTAACAAATTACAATTTAGAGTATTACTACCATTTCTTAAATCGAACTCACGTTATTATAGATTCAGAGGGTTGTAGTTAAACGTTACTTGTTGGTTTAGTAACCTTTCGCTATTCTTTAAAGATAAGAGATTGTGGCTTAAAGTTTAAGGTTCTGTTTTAAGATATTGTGGAACGCTAAAGAAATATCGCCACTAAGACTCAAACCTGCCTGCCAGTAGGCAGGGTAGGCAGGCTACAGTTCCATCATTTCAATACCATATGAGAAATTTGTAACAAATTGCGATTTAGAGTATTACTACCGTTTCTTAGATCGAAATCACGTTGTTATTAGGGCATTAATAGTATCACCCCTCTGGGCTCAATGCGCTGGTAGCTGTAGATGAAAACGCCGTTAGGCGTGATATCTCGGTATAAGGGAGATTCCTTATTTATCCTAAACACTGTAGGTGTGGTATAGAATGACACCTTATATTATAATCAGGGATTTTTCTTTGTATGAAAAAGTTTATCATCAAATATTTAAACAATTTCTAAGTTTTGAACTATAGCATAAAAAAACAACCGAATGTACTTGTTGCATAATTCATGCTATGATAATCCAAACTTTAATTGTTTGCCACTTCGATAGTTCTTCCACATCTACCAATACTATTGAATACACCAACTTTAATGATCCCTTTTTTGCTAATAGGCTGAGTATAAATGGGGGAATCTGTTGTTGGTTCAGTACCATCGGTTGTGTAGTGGATGCTCCAACTCGGGAATTGGGCGTTGACGTAAACTAACCCATCTTTTACGCGAACACCTGCTGTGGGAATTCTATAGCTGAAACCTCCTGCATAGTGATCTAAACGTGGTAATTCGTTTTTTGCTAAAACATTCACGAAACTGGTAAACGCATTTTGGTAGAGCTGCAACGAGGTCGATTTATTCTTCTCTGTAGCCCATTCAGGATCTTTTGCCCATGCCCTTTCAACCAACCCAAATATTTTGGGAATAAGCATGTACTCCAACTTTTCGGGCGTAAAGAGGTTTTCGCTCCATAGCAACCCTTGAACGCCAATAATATTGGTTTTGCCATAATCGGTTAAACGATCCTTTCCAATAAAGTATGATGGATCTACGGGATTGCCAAATCGATCCTCTGTTGAGTTCTTGTAGTAATTAAAGGGTATAAAGTAGAAAGGTTTCTCAATCCCAACAAATCCACCCCAGTAGTAGCCTGGCTCATAGAAAGATTTTTGGGTGGCAAGGTCGAAGTAGTTGTTGCTCACACACGATAGGATTACCTTATACCCTGCATTTGCCAAGCGGTATGGAAGGTCTTCGTTACCCCATCCGATCATATTATTCCATACGTTAACCTGAAAGTTAGCCTTTGTGAAGTCGGGGTTTGGAATCATAACTTTATTCCCGTCGAGGGATGTTTTACGTAGGGCTATCTCTTCCCATCCAGAAAGGAATAAGTTACGCTTATCTAGAACATCCTTCAATTTTCCATAGTAGTGGTACCAAAGATCATCGGTATTGTGCAAGGTTGGATCGCTATTAATTAGGGCATTACAAATGGGCGATTTTTCCCAAACACCAGCAGGAACCTCATCGCCACCAAGGTGAATGGTCGATAGCGGTGCGTTGGCCTCTCTGTACATGCTCTGTATCTCGTCAATTACTTTCTCCATAAATCGGTAGGTTGAAGGGAGTGCTACATTCATAACATTATCGGTCCAAAGCTGAGCCGATAGGTAGGACGATTTGTCGTTTATATCACGCAGTAGGTACTCTTCGGCGGCTTGTTTATTTCCAATAGCCATAAAACGCTCGTAGCGTGCATCCATCGATTTAATTGCTGCTCGGGCATGCCCCGGTGATTCTATTTCGGGAATAACCTCTATATGCCGCTCGGTGGCATATTTTAGTATGCCTATGAAATCCTCACGGGTGTAGTATCCGCTCCCCGATGATTTATCAACATCAGGTCCCGATGAAAAGGAAGCGGGTAGAAACGATTTGCTGTCGAGCGTATGCCCCCTTCTTGCACCAACCTGAGTCAGCTCTGGTAACGAGGGTATCTCAATTCGCCAGCCTTCATCATCGATAAAATGGAAATGCAGAACGTTGAGCTTGTACAACGACATTAGGTCAATTATCTTTTTAATTTCCGATGATGGTTGAAAATTACGAGCCACATCAAGCATAATGCTCCTAAATCCAAATCGTGGTTCATCATTAACCTCGATGCATGGAATGCTTATAGGCGTTTTTGTTCCAGCCCATACATTATGTGGTAATAGCATTTTTAATGATTGGATTCCGTAAAATATTCCTTTTGCCGTTGACGCACCAATTTCAATGGTATTCGGTTTAACAATAAGTTGGTAACCTTCAGGGGCAGAATCTATTTTCTTTAAGATGATGGTATTCGGTTGCGAACCAGTGTGAACCTTGCTTTTAAATATAAACTCTAGCTGATCTATTAAATAGTTAGCCTCTTGCTGAAACCCTTCCTGATTAGCTATTTTAACATCGCTTGATAGGCTGAAAAATCCTCCGTTTTCCTTGTAGTCAACTGGTGTTGGAAATATTTTTGTTATTCTATCAGAGGGTATCGAGGGAATCAAGCTATTCTGCTGATAAATAATCTCAGGGGTAATGTATCCAACTTTATCCTCTTTGGGAGGTAGTATTTTATAGCTTGCGATCGTTTCTCCTTTGCTAGGAGTGTTATCCCATACAATATAAGGTGCAAGGGGTGCATCGGAGAAGTTAATAAAATTACCCTCTGTTACGTATGATAATTCAACGGTTTCATCTGCCTTTACCCCTTTGAAAAGCCTATTTGGGGCTAGCCTGTATATATCCCCGTTAATATGCTTGATATGAAACCCTTCGCTTATGGATGCTGAATCGATGTTTCGGATATTGCTAAAATATATACTCCACCCTGTTGATGGGAATAGTGTTTTGCTAGAATTGTGAAAGGTCAGCTTTGAGAAAAACTGAGACTCTCCCTGATGCATATTTTCAATTAGTTCCCATTTGACTTGTAAATTGTTAATATCAAAAACATTTGATGTTTTCTGTGGATAGGATGTTAGGCATACAGTACTAAATAGCAATGCAATAAGGTAACGGCTAAGATGTTTCATAATAGAAAGGTTGCTTTATTAATGAGGTATTTGCTAAGTTATTTATTGTAAGATATTGATTATTAAATAATTATGGAATAATAAATGAAATAGAGTAAATAAACCTTATTTTGGATTCAAAAGTGCAGAATATTAGCTTTAAAAGCAATTTTTTTATCAAAGTATGGTAGTTAGTATATGTAAGGAGGTAACCCAAATTATTCTTTTCAATAATTTGGGCTTAGAGTAAAATAAAAGTATTAGGTATTCGTTTTTATTTAAAACAAAATCGATTTGCCTATGACTCAAAAATCTACTCACTACTTTTTTCAATACGCTCATTTTGCCGGAAAAGAACAATCATTACTTATTAACTCGGATATTTCGCTCGATGTTGATTATTGGCTATCGTTAAAACTCGAAGAGTTGATTTCCAGTGCACCCGAAGTACCCGATGAGCTGATAAAAAGAATATTGAAAAAAGCGAATGTTTGCTAAGCCGGAAAAATTTCCGGCTTTTTTCTTGTTTTTATTTTTTTTGCGTGATATATTTGTGATATCAAAATAATATTAAAACGATATGGAAAAAATTTTTAACCCTAAGTCCGGATACCTGATATTAACGGTATTCATCTTGTCATTGGCGAGTATTATTACTACCGTTATTATGACCGAGAACCCATTGTACTTAATAGGAATAGTGATTATTCCTTTAATTGCCCCTGGGTTTATTATTGTCAACCCGAACGAATCCTCTGTTCTTGTCCTGTTTGGAAAGTACATTGGAACAATTAAGGAGAATGGCTTCTTTTGGGTTAACCCATTCTATGTAAAGAAACGAATTTCTTTACGGGCAAGGAATTTCGATAGCCAACCCATTAAGGTTAACGATAAGGTTGGTAACCCGATAATGATTGGGTTGGTGCTTGTTTGGAAGGCTGAGAATACCTTTAAAGCATCATTCGATGTCGATCAGTACGAGCATTTTGTTGTAGTGCAAAGCGATGCCGCTCTGCGTAAGCTAGCAGGCATGTTTCCCTACGATAACTTTGAGATCGAAGAAGCGACCATAACCCTACGGGCAGGTGGTGAGGAGGTTAACCATCGTTTGGAAACTGAACTAAGAGAGCGATTGCAAATTGCTGGTATTAACGTAATTGAGGCGAGGATAAACTATATTGCCTACGCTCAGGAAATTGCAGGTGCGATGTTACGCCGCCAACAAGCAACGGCTGTGGTTGCCGCTCGAGGTAAAATTGTTGAAGGGGCTGTAGGTATGGTTCAAATGGCTTTAGAACAGCTTTCGGAAAAGCAAATTGTTCATTTGGATGAGGAGAAGAAGGCTGCAATGGTTAGCAACCTAATGGTTGTGCTTTGCTCCGACGAATCGGCTCGCCCAGTAGTGAACACTGGAACACTTCATCAGTAATAAGCAATTTATAAAACTTATTGCATATGTCGATTATTGATGATTACAAAATAATTGCTCAGCAACAAGGCTTTATATTCGAGAGTATTGAGAATGAAAAAACTTTCATGATTCCAAACGATAGAATGCTTAACTCAAAAACCTTTTTGTTGAGCAAAGACGAGATGGTTTACTAAGCGAATGACATAAGTATGAGTAATACATATTCAGGCGAAAATACTCCTATTCCGTGTGATCTTAGCGATTTAAAGGCTGAAATAAGCAAGCACTTTTGGAATGATTTTATAGCAGGTAGAAAGATCATTAAGATGAATAATTCATGCCTCGATAAGCATTTAGCAATTCCCACTAATTAGTATTGAGTAGTTAGGTAGCTTTTTAAAATAACTTGGAAGGAGGGTATAACATGAAAAAAGATAAAAAAATGATATTAGGATATATTTTAGGTGGATTACTAGTTTTTGTATTAGTGCCTTCTATTATTGATATAATTACTACTTCATTTGATAATGTATATAGATTAGAAATCATCCAAAATTCGATAATAAAATGGATTATCATCATAATATTGCTTGTAGTAGGATTAATATATGGAATTTGGTCAGTGATTATTCAAAACACTATAGGGGAAGGCGGACCTTTAGAAATAGGAAATGTTGAAATAAGTCCCAAAACAAAAAATCTTGTTGTATCGGGACCATATAAAAACACAAGAAACCCGATGCTATTTGGAACCTTTTTAATATATCTTGCTTATGCTCTATTTATTAATTCAATAATCGCTGTTGTTTTAGTCATTGCAATTTTTACTTTTATGTTGAGTGTTGTTGTGAAAATGGAAGAAAAGAGATTAACAAAAGATTTTGGAGAGCAATATGAGGAATATCGAAAAAAGGTATCAATGTTCATTCCATGGTTTCAAAGAAAATTGAATAAATAGACAATTTGGTTATTAGTTATACATCGTGGATTGGAGTATGGAGGTTGCTTATAAGAACGTCGCCTAACAGCTGCAAAAAATAATTGGGGCAGATGGTTAGAGAAGAAAGTCTTTAGTATTACAGGAAATGTTTTTCGTGGGATCGAGACGCAGCTTCGAACCCCCCAGCTCTTTTTAGTAGCAGGTGATATTGAGGATAATAGATTTACGTATTGCTAAGAGTTATCTCGAACTTTGGGATAAATAATCTTCTGTTAAAATCGTTATTGGAATCGATTATCTTCAATCGATAGCAGCGTTTAAAGGTAAACTGATAGTTGGAATTGAATGAAATGGTTTTGCTGTAAGGTTTGAGTCAACATTCAATGATATTCAAGGGTTTGTAGTTGATATCTTACTGAAATTCAACAAACAGGGATATTAGGTTGAATATTCCTTATTATGCGAATGCTCTTTTAACAAGTTATTATTAATTTTTTTTATGGCTAGTAAGAAATCCTTTGTACTTAGAATTGATCCTGAAAAAATGGAGGCTGTTGAGAAATGGGCTGCCGATGAGTTTCGGAGTTCCAACGGACAGCTTGAGTGGATTATCGATCAGGCTCTTAAGAAGGCAGGGCGTTATAAGATGAGATCAGTGAAGGATTCGAACGAAAAAAGTAATCAAGATATAACAAGTGATGATAAGAACTAAGTACTCCTGCCCTAAGTGTGGGGGTCATGAATTCGAACTTGGCGAAGTATTCATGGCAGGGAGTGTAATAGCCAAAATAATGAACCTTGAGTTCAAAAAATTTTCGACAGTAACATGCACCAAGTGTACATTTACTGAGCTATATAAGACTCCAAAGAAGGAGATGCAGAATGTTTTGGACTTTGTAATTGGAAGGTAATATAACGTGAGTTCGATGTAATATCTGAATTATCTGCTTGTTTATTAACATTATATCCTTAATGATTAATTGGAAGAATGGAATAAAAATATTAGAAGAAACCCCATTATTCCATCATTCCTTCATTCCATCACCAATAAAATAATTTTGTAACAAATTGCAATTTAGAGTATTACTATTGTTTCTTAGATTGAACTCACGTTAATATAATAATGGATAAAAAATTTTTATAAAAGAAAAAAAAGCGCTGAGAAAAAGAACCAGGAGGTCCAAAAGGACCTCCTGGTCGGTATTAATTTAAAACAATAAATCAACAGTCTAGAAATTAATGAGGTTTGCTATATGGCATGCAACGACACCTGCAGTTTCAGTTCTTAACCTAGATGTACCTAGGCTAATCTCTTTGAAATTGTGTTGAATTGCTATACTTACTTCATCGGGGCTAAAGTCACCCTCTGGGCCAATCAGAATAGTTGATTTCTGGTTAGATTTAATCTCATCCTTTAAGTGGCTTAGGTCTTTTTTATAACAGTGAGCAATGAAAAGCTCCCCATCATTTTTGGCTTCAATAAACTGTTTAAACGAAACCATTTGATTCAGCTTCGGGAGATAGGCCTTAATTGATTGTTTCATGGCTGAAACAATAATTTTTTCGAGCCTTTCATTGTTAACTGTTTTGCGTTCGGAGTGCTCGCAGAGCAAAGGGGTAATCTCATCGATTCCTATTTCGGTTGCTTTTTCGAGAAACCACTCAAACCGTTCGATGTTCTTCGTTGGGGCAATAGCTATGTGTAGGTAATGGTTCCGTTTTTCAAATTCATAGACTGCCTCATAAACTTCAACCATACATCTTTTGGGCTCGGGTTTAACAATACGGGTTTTAAACAAACCTCCCTTGCCATCTACAATGGTTATTTCGTTACCTACATCAAGTCGTAGGACTCGAATACAGTGCTTCGACTCCTCCTCGCTTAGAGTGTATAAATTACCTGTAATATCGGGGGCGTAGAATATTTGCATTTCATTAATGATAAGGATGTATAATTCTTTTTCATTTCAAATATACCATTTTTGAAAGTGTTGCTACCTTTATGGCTCTAGAAAAATTCGGATGACAAGAATTGGATTGCTATCGGATACGCATGGGCATTGGGATGAGAGACTTGCCTCTTTTTTTGAAGGATGCGATGAGATATGGCATGCCGGGGATATCGGTAGCCTTGATGTTGCCGATGCAATGGCTAGGTTTAAGCCCTTTAAAGCCGTTCATGGGAATATTGATGATAATAGATTAAGGGTTATATATCCCAAAATTCAGCGATTTACCTGCGAAGGGGTCGATGTTTTCATAACGCACATTGGAGGAGTTCCAAGCAGGTATGAGCGAGCGATAATTCCAATTATTGAAACCAATCCTCCAAAACTTTTTATATGTGGGCATAGCCATATACTCAAAGTTATGTTCGATAAGAAAAGAGACTTTTTATATATGAACCCAGGTGCTGCCGGAGTTAGCGGCTTTCATAAGTACCGAACTGCTCTACGGTTTTCAATAGATGGTTCAGATATAAAAGACCTTGAGGTATTAGAAATACCTCGCAGCAGCTGATTTGTATTATTTCTTAACCTCAGTGGTAGTCTCCTTTTTCTCTTTTTCTTCCTCTTCGCTTGACGATTTTTCCATTTTATTCAACACATCGCTATTGTCATCACCCATTTGTAGCTGCTTGTAGCGCTCACGTGCAGTGTTTAATGTGTTATTTGTACCAATTAGATAGTTGTACTTTTGCTGCCCTAATGGGACTTTCACCTTACGGTCGCTTGCTTTCAGTAATTTAATGGGCGCAACAAAAGCATCGTTGCTCGATGATACCTGCATAGCACCTTTGGTATAGCTGAATACGTAGTATTTATCGTCGCCAAGGTGGATGTAAAGGGTCATGAAGTCGCCGCTTCGCCGTTTAACAATTTCAATAAATCCATTGACTCTTTTGTTTACCTGAATATTGCCAATTGTACCTATACCAATCTTCCCTGATGAAATGAAAGAACGAGTTCGTTGATTCCATTTCAACTTAACATCGGCTAGGGTAATGGTGCTTTCAAATCCACTTGGTACTTGAGTTGGTGCACCAAAAAGGGAAATCTGCGATAGGGCTATTAAAACATTTTTGGGTTCGACATTCTCGAATAGCGTTTTCCTGACAATTTTTCGGCTTAAATCAACCTTGTCGAGCATAGCGTAGGAGTTTAACTCAGTAGCCATAGCCTCCAACGCTTTTTGGCTGAAGAAGAAGTTTATTTGGAGTATAGCATCGAGGGTAATCGTATTGTCCTCAAGTTTGTGTATTATATTTCCATTCGCTTTAAGTTTAACCTGTCCAAGTTCGATGGGTAAAACAATTTTACCCTCCCCGAACATCATGCAAAAATCTTTTTGAAGGCTAACGGTATTCCCTGATGTGTCGGGGTTGAATATTTTATAGGCAGGGCCAATGGTAAAGCGTCGGTTAATCTTGTTGAAGTTCATATACCCTGAGGCAAGAACAAATGGGGTATCGTCATAATCCTTGCGAATACCTAAGATTGAACCATACAGCTTAATCGAATCCTCGGTTATTATGCTACCATTAATCAGCTTTGCAAAGTTTATGTTTTGTGGCGTTTCAGAAATGGGTATTAAAATGCTGTCGGGGTTGATCAACGCTTCAAACTTAACCGCATTCGGATTAAGCTTATAGCATTTGAAGATTGGTCTTGCTCCCCCGTTAAAATAGAGGAATTTGTCGGGAGCATTTAGTGCAACCTTCCCAATAAAACCAAATTCGGGGCTAAGCTTAAAGCTATCGGGTTCGGTAATAGCTCCATTACCGAATGTTTTGTGGCTCTCATTGACGCCAATTTCGGTAAGCGTAATGGTTTCAACCGAGTCTCTCTCATCGATGTAATCGTAAAGACCTTTCCCCGAATATTTTTTTCTGCTTGATATTAATACATCTGCATTGTAGATTTTATGGTATCGTTTTGGAATGCTTGCCGATACAACGGATTTGTCTATTGGGAGGATTCTTCGCAGAGGTTCAATGGTTATTTTTTTATCGATTGGGTAGATTGCTGCATCAGCAACAAGAATATACTTAACCGAATCGGCATTAAGGCTTGAATTTTTTAGGTTATACTTCGCCATTGGGGCGAAAAAGTAGAGCGAATCCTCATCGAAACGTGTTGAGTAAAAAACCGAACCCGATGGAATGCTATCCCTATCGGCCATGTTTGATATGTGAAATTTTTCAACCTCAACGGCTCCCTGACGACCACCGGTTGACATGGACAAGTCGTTATTGTCGAGATTCCAGATAAATTTATCGAGGTGTGTTTCGTACCTAAGGGGTTGCATTTTTGCAAAAATACTAACGCCATTTTTGTTGAATAACCCTTGACGAGTGAGGAAGTCGATTTTAGCTTTCAGCTGAATTGTTTCAAACGAAACAGAATCGGAGCCAGGAACATATAAATCTAAACTGGTTGAGTCGGTGATAAAATCGTTGGCGTTGAATTCGTATTTAGCGGATACCAATTTAGCATTATCGAGCCTGGTAGTACCATCGCCGGTTAACCCAAGAGGTCCAAGAAGAAGATCCCCATTGAGCCTTGCCTGATTGTTGTACATTGCAAAAGATTGTTCGCCCTTATACGCATAGAATTTTTCCTGTTTTGGATACCATTTTATATTATGTGCAACCCCTTTGGTTTCGGGGTACTGAATCCCAGCGAGCTGCTGCTCGATGGTGAAAATGGTCGATTTGGTAATCATCGAATCGGGGAAAAGGTAGAAATCATCGGAAGTTGTTGTGGATGTGATATACTTAACCTGCCCATTGGCCCTTAGACCTTCATTGCTTAGGTCAATTTTATTAAAAACTTTCCCTTTTCCTTGGTAAAGGGCAAATCCTTCGGGTGGGGTGATTCTTACAAATCCAAGCGAGTTATCGGGGCGAAGCCTTAACGTATCGGTAATCGGGGCTAAAATATTAGAGGAATGAAGAATCCCGGTAAAATTCATATCTGCTGGTTCAAAGTTATTGAGGTTACTGAACTTAAAGGGGAAAACTTCGAAGTAAAAGCTATCGCGTTTGTAAACACCCCCGAAAATATTGGGGTCATCGTAGTATATGTAGGATGTTGCGGTGCTATTGAATAATGGGTAACCCTTATTCTTCTTTAACCCTGACTTATTATCCGGTTTGTCTATTAGTATATCACCTTTTATCTGTTCAAAGGTGTTTGTAACTCTACTTAGAACTCGCTGTCCTGTCATATCGTACTGCTTGGTCTTGTAATCTAGGTTGAGCGAGATAACATCTTCGAGGCCTATCTTGAAATTGGCGTAATCGAAATTAAATTTTTTACCCTGAAAAAGGAATAAACCAGAGCGAACAGCCCCGCCGAATGAGAAGTTACGATCCTTTTTCATTACGATTTGCTGCTTTGAGGGGTAAATCTTAACGTTTTGCGAATCGCTTATCGAAATATTCTCGATGCCATTAATTAATAAATCCATAGTTTTAAGGTCGAGCGATGCGTTGGGTGTATTCCCCAGTGTTTGAGAGTTGAAATTGATCACATCATAGTCGATGAGCTGCCCACGGGCTTTGATAGCATCGTAGAGCTTCGGGGTGATTTGTATCTCATCGGTATTGAAATCGTAATAGATATATCCTTGTACGGCAATTTTCATCATTTCTACGCGAACCTGTTCAATAGATTTTCTTAAAAAGCTAGCCATATCCTCAGCAAGGAAGAATTTACTTCTGACCTTTTTGGCATAGTTAGCTAAGGCTAGAAGAGGATGTTTTTCATCGGGTCCCATCATATAGTCGAATCGCTGCTCATTGAAGAAGTTGTCCGATTCGAAAGTTGCCCTATTCAATGATGATACGGTTGAACCTCCGAATAGAATCTTATCATCGGTAATCTTCCAGCTAAGCTGGTTGGCGGTTATCGATAGCTTATGGTACGAGCTGTTGAATGGGCTTTGGGTGAGCAACTTCTCCGTTGAGGTGATGGAAACGGTTTTATTCTTATCGCTGTATGTAAAGCTTAACCCTACGTGGAATAGCGAATCGGAATCGAATTTAAACCGAACTCTCGCCTTTTCGGAGTTTATAATCTGACGCTGAAAAATTAGGATATTCCCCTCAACCCTTAGGAACTCTTTATCGTTACGTTTAACGATTATCGTTGCAAGTTTCGATCGTCCCCCTGTGCCGATCAGCTTAGAGCCTCGCATGGTGAAGCCTCCCTCGTAATCGATATTATCAAATAGGTTTTTGATGTTAAACCATTGGTCGTACGATTGGAATTCGGGGTAGGGGATATTATCGGGCTTATAGTCTTTAATGAGCCAATCGGTTAGCTGACCAAGGGTGGGGTTGTCGAAATAGTCTTTATTGGTAAAGTAAACCGAATCGGCCTTGTAGTTGTTTTCGTTCAGGTTTATCCTATACTTTTGGAGTTTAGCAAAAATCTCATTTTCGGGGTATTTCGATCGCGCCCAGGTAACCTTGCCACCATTACCAACCCATTTCTTGGTTAATGGGTAGTAAACCCCCTGCGTAGCTTTAATGAAGAAGCTATCCTTTACATTTGAGCATATTAAGGTTGTAGAATCAAATTTTATTGAGATTTCGTTATCGGGGATAAAACGGTAATTGGGTTTGGATACCTTCCAGAAATACCCCCCCCTTTCGTTTAATATATTTTTTGAAATGGTGCTCAGCGATACATTTAAGAAATCGTTGATAACCCCTATGCTTGATTCTTCTTTGTTAACTATTTTAAGAAAGCATTCTTCCCAGCCCGGGTATTGACCCTTGGCGTAATCGTCTCGCCAAAAGAACATGATTAGCTCGACATAGGTGAAGAAATGATTCTTGCTGTTCAGGGTTTTATTCAGCATGGTGGTTGATACAGCAACAATCCTTGTTTTCTGTTCATCGGTTAAAACCGAATCAACGGTCCAAAATTTGGTGAAATCTTTAAGCAATTGCTCCTTCACAGGGTTTGAGTCTTTTTTGAGGATATCATTCAGCTCGGTGGGAAACTTTTGAATATCACCCGAGAACTTATCTTCGCTATCAGAGTAAGCTATTATCGTATTAACGGTTACAAGGCTTATGAATGCGAATATGCCTGTGAGTAGTAGCCTTTTTCTGAAGGAAGATAGGGTTATCGCCATAACGTTATAATTAGTGTGATTTTTGAAATGACATGGTTACCCATTCATCGCGTGTTGCAGTGTTTAAATGGGTTAGCCCATGTTCATTGGCATTTTGCTTAATGGTTTCAATATTTGTTTTTAGTATCCCGCTTAGGATTAGTTTACCGCTGGGCAGAAGAGATTTTACATAGTGTTTTATGTCAGACAGCAGGATGTTTAGGTTGATATTGGCAAGGATGATATCGTAGAATTCTCCCTCAATCTGCTTTACATCACCGCATATGGTCTCAATCCTTTTACAACCATTCACCTGAATATTCTCAATGGTATTATTGTATGCCCATTCGTCTATATCAATGGCGGAAACAACTTTTGCACCCCTCATCTCGGCTAAAATGGCTAGGACTCCTGTACCACAACCCATATCGAGTACTGTTTTATTGGTGAAATCTTCATTTAGGACTGCCTCAATCATCAGATGTGTAGTTTGGTGATGCCCTGTTCCGAACGACATTTTGGGGTCGATGGTGATCTCGTACTCCATTTTAGGCATTCCCTTATGGAATGAGGCTTTGACTAAGCATCTATCATCAACGACAATAGGTTCAAAGTCCGATTCCCACTTGGCATTCCAGTTCTCACCCTTGATTCTATTGATTTGAGACGAGAATTGAACCCCCTCGGGGATAGCTAAGTTTTTTACCATCGACCCAATACCAAGGTTGTAATCATTCGCTTTTATATAGGCGCTGAGCTCATTCTCATTATCGGTAAAACTCTCGAAACCAATCTCTGCAAGTTGTGCTATGATTATTTCATTTACCTCTTGGCTAGAGGGTTTTACATCTATTTTCAGCTCAATGTAATCCATTGTGAGATATTGATTTTAGGCATTAAATATCAGATTATAAGACATTTTAAACTGTAAAAAAGGAATTAGAACGATTGCGCAATGGCAATAAAATCATCAGCCACCAATGAAGCACCGCCGATTAACCCCCCATCAACATCGGGTTTTGCAAATATTTCGGCAGCATTGGAGGGTTTGCAGCTACCACCGTATAGAATGCTAATGCCATCGGCAATCTCTTTCCCAAATTTACTGGCTATTGTTTTGCGAATAAACTCATGCATCTCTTGCGCTTGCTCTGCCGTTGCATTTCGACCTGTCCCTATTGCCCAAACCGGTTCATACGCAATAACAACTTGTTGCATTTGTACTTTATTTAACTCGAAAAGAGATTCGGCAATTTGCTGTTCAACAACTTCGAAGTATTGATTCGACTCACGTTGCTCCAATTTTTCACCACAGCAGTAAATGGGGATAAGTCCATTGTTAAGAACTTCGTTTATCTTTCTGAAAAGAAGATGGTTATCCTCTTTAAAGAATTCCCTTCGCTCCGAATGACCAATAATTACGTGAGTTGCACCTATTGATGAAATCATTGATGCGGATACCTCACCCGTATAGGCACCCTTAGCCCATTCGGCGCAGTTTTGAGCCCCAACCTTTAGTGTTGTCCCTTTGGTTTGCTTAGCTACATCGCTTATATGCGTAAACGGTGGAATAAGGATTAGCTCAACGTCTTTATTAGCTGATGAAACTTTTTCAATAATCATTTTGGCAAGTTCAACCCCTTCGTTGATATTGGTATTCATCTTCCAATTGCCGGCAACAATTTGTTTTCTCATGATAGATTTTTTTATTCGCTTTCAAATTTATGGAAGATTTATGATTTAAGGGTAAAAAGCGATTAAAACGATTAACAAATTGTAAAAGTTTAGTAAGTACTATAAGAGTTTAATGAGAAAAACCTTGTAGTAAATTATTTACTACAAGGTTTTTACCTTGCTCTGATATTGAATCATTATAAACCTCAAACTCGTTGATCCAACCATGCTCCATACCGCAATTATTGAACATGAATTTCACTTTAGAAGATTTAACGGAGGGGAATATTTCTTCATAGGGAGCTACCCAGTAAAGTTTCTTTTTTCTAATTAAATTTTCGATTTTGGGGTAAAATAGGTCAACTTGTTTCAGCTTGTTTTTGACCTCCTTTGTAAGCATCCATTCTTGATTCTGATCGTTCCAGTGCATAATTCTGAATGAATCGGGTAATGGTGCACTTGATGATGTATTTAACCATATTACTACTCTATTATATGAGATGGGTTTTCCAAAATTAATGGTGGCTTGCCGCCATCCACAGGTATCGATATACTCATCTTTACCTCCTGTAAAACCCAACCCGTAGTTCCAGTAGTTGGCTTTGGTTCTAAGACCATCAACAATATGCCATTTAAAGGGTGCGCTACCCCATCCATTATCAGATTCAAGGGGGTTTGGGTATAGCGAGAAACCATCATTGTAGGCCAAATTGTTTTCTGGAGAAAAAGTTGAAAAGTTTATATGCTGTTTTTCTTTACAGCTCCAAATTACTATAGTTAAGAAAAAAATAATATTTTTACTTGATATAGACATTGTAAATAGTGTAAGGTTTGAGAAATAAAGTTAGCATATTTCTATCATTATTCTGCATTAAGAGAAACCTCTTCAGAACTTTTTCTCTGCTTTTTCTCCTTTTTAATATTAATACCACTCAATCGCAGAACAAGGAAAGGTACGATTCGCTTTCTAATTTGTTCTATTCGTCAGAATTACCTGATGATACCCTAAAAGTTAAGTTAATGTATGAACTCTCTGTTGAGGCTTCGAGAATTGGGGTGCAAGAACATAATGGAGAAAAATTTAGAGTATTAGAAACCCGTACGATTTGTATTTATGCTTTTGCCTTAAGTGTTAATTTAAACTATAAGCACGGAATAGATTTATTCTATAATGTACTATCATCAATCTTTAATCAAAAGACCTATTTACCCATTTTGGGGTTTAACGACTTTGAGGATGGCGTATCTGCTAAAAAATTTAAAGAGTTGCACTTATTTAGAAATAAAAAACATTTTGGATCGCTGGATAGCTATATTTATTCAATTGAAGTAGCTGAAAGTTACAATGTTGTTGAACAGAACTACAAGCTTGTGTACTGGATTGGCCTGATCTATTTCGATTGGTGCAACTATAGTAATGCAATAAAACATTTTAAAACGGCAGCAAAAAGCAATGGGATTAGACACGATAGTGCTACATTGAGTGATGTTTACCAGTGTATTGGAGCATCCTATTTTTATAAAGGGAGTTATGATTCTTCTATAGTCTTCTATAATAAGTCTCTGGAAATACGTAATAAAAATGTGAGCCAATTAAGAACGGGTATTTGTTTAACCAATCTGGGAGAGGTTTACTATAGGGAATCAGATTTT
>RPRQ01000007.1 GCA_003818205.1 Bacteroidales bacterium | reverse complement strand
TTGCGATTGTGAAAAGAAAACTAAAATTGGACCAAAGTTTATACACAATTCTACAAACTTTAAACCTTTGCTTATTTGAAAAAACGCCTATAAATCAGCTGTTTGAAAAACAAATCTACAAAATCAAAGAACAAGATGATTATAACCAATTGAAATTGTTTGACTTATAACCGGACACTAGTGATCTTAATTGTATTTATATGGCAGGTAATCTATTCGTTAAGTCTTATTCAGCAAGCCCTAATTAACCAGAGTATAAATATTAAAGTTATTATCATTAACCGAGAAAAAATCTAATTTTAGTAGGTCGTAGCGATGCTGCTTTTTAAAGTCGCAGAGCGATGACCTATTTGTAGTAATTCTTAATATACGAAAATCAAGCCCCACTAGGCCTGCCTGCCGGTAGGCATGGGTGACATATAAATTGAATGTAGTAGTATCAAGTATTTCATGAATTTAAAATATTTTAGCCGGTCTGTAGTGTAAAGTTATATAATTAAATATTTACGGATTACCTTTGATTGTTGGTTTAATTATTAAATGTTATAAATTCGAGTTATTATTAACAATAAATTGATTATGGGGAAAGAAATTGAAAGGAAATTCTTGGTAAATACAACAAAGTGGGTGTCTTTGGAAAAACCTATTGGAGATTATTTTCGTCAAGGATACTTATTGAATACGCCTGAAAAGACTGTTCGAATAAGACAGACTGGAACAAAAGGGTTTATTACAATAAAAGGAAGTTCAATTGGAGCAACTAGAGCAGAATTTGAGTTTGAGATTCCTAAAGACGAGGCAAATGAAATACTTGATACCTTTGTTGAGCAAAGCATAATTAAAAATCGATTCAAAATCACATTCGGAGGTAAAGTTTGGGAAATTGATGAGTTTTTAGGAGATAATCAAGGGCTAATAATAGCTGAGATTGAACTCTTTAGAGAAGACGAACAATTTGGATTGCCTGATTGGATTGAATCTGAAGTTACACATGAACAAAAGTATTACAATGCAAACCTCATTAACAATCCTTACAAAAATTGGCAAAATAAAGAATAAAATGACAATCCAATAACTTGTTGATTATATAACACATAACTATTAACCCATTCAAAATGAAACATTTCATTAGATGAAACGTTTTATATTCAAATCTAATTTATGGGTGTTAATAAAATACCTCTATTAGATACATTGTCTTGATAATCATGTTGTTGAGCGGTTTAAAAAAAACAGGTTTTTTTTAATATCTTAATAAATAAATAGTTAATTTTAGCAAACATTAAAAACTAATTTAATAATTTGTCTTATGTGCGAAATAATTCAAATTGAAAATATTATATCAAATTATTTGGTGTTAAATGAAAAGGAAACAGATGTGTCCTTTGAAACCCTGTATCGCTTTAAAAGATTAATTGAAAAGAAGTTTGTTGATAAAAACAAATTCATTGTAGTCGATTTTTCTTCTTCTGCAATTATAAATGCTGCCAATATCAATTCCGAATTATTTAGTTTAAAGAATGATCATTTTTTCTATCATAGAAATGATAATAAGACCTTGTTGAAAAGTGAAAATGACCAGTATTTTAATGCAAAGTTACCTTTCAATATTAAGAATGAATATCTCTCGGTTTTCTCAGAGGTCAATGATGAGCTATGAAAGTTTCGGCCGATTCTAAGATTTTTAATGATGCTGTTCATGGCTTTATATATATAGATTCGAAATATTGTCAGCACATAATAGATAAGCCCCTTTTTCAAAGGCTTAAACGCTTAGAACAAACGAATGTTCGTCCATTATATCCTTGTGCTCACCATGATCGATTTGTTCATTCACTAGGAACTTATCACTTAGGTTCAATTGCTTTTCAAGCTCTTCAATCAAATTCCCAATCCGAACTCAATGATTTAAACATACCTTGGCCAAGGTGTCAAAAACATTTTGAATTAGCATGTTTACTTCACGATATTGGGCATGCGCCTTTCTCTCATACTTTTGAGTTTTATTATGAAAGGGGTGATAATCTCAATAATTATATTGTTGACGAGACTAAGATAAGGGTACACTCGGGTAACAGGGCTGAATTTGAAAAATTCAAAATAGACTATAATTCCACTACTCCAAATCAAAAACCTCATGAAAAAACAAGTGCAATACTTGTTTTAACGGCATACGCTGAAGTACTCACTGAAATATTTTTTGCAGACCCCTTCTTAATTGCAAGAATGATTTTGGGTCTTCCTTATAAAAATAGTTGCAGCCAAGATGAAAAATTCTTCAACTGCCTTATTGGATTACTAAATAGTAATACAATAGATGTTGATAAATTAGATTACATTGCAAGGGATCAGTGGGCAACAGGGAATATATCTAAAAGTGTTAGTATAGAAAGATTGTTAAGTTCTTTGTATGTTAAACTATCAGATAGTAAACTAATTACATGTTTTCATAAGAGAGCTATTAATGAGATTTATTCTCTTATTAAAGCTAAAAAATCTATAAATGTTAGATTTCATGGTCATCATACTGTAAAATATGATGAATATGTTTTGAAAAAAGCTGTTGAGGAAACTACAAGAAAATACTTAAATTTAACTGAAGGCCCATCTGATCTTGCTATTTCAAAAATAATTTCAATCGATGCCTTGGTTAGTCAAGTCCCGTTTGGTGCTCTTTCTATTACACTACCCACCGATGATGATTTGATTCATATTTTAAAATCCCAAATTAGCTGCTCAGAATATGCAAAAGAATGGTTTTACAGAGACTACTATTTAAAGCCTGTCTGGAAAACATATGCTGATTATATGTACTATTTTAAGGATCTTACCTTTGAAGAAAAAATGTACTTATTTAGCCATAGACAAGAGATTATTAATTCATTCTTAGAAAGTCATGATATTGAAAAAAATAACTATTGGGAAGTCCCTGACTTAGATTTTCAATATAAACCCATTTTTTCTCCTGACATTAAAATTTACATAAAAGATAAGATAGTTGATTTCAAAGAATTAAGTAGTACGGATGAAAATGTTGACTATCAAGAAAAAAACGAAAAAGGAGAGTCCTTAAAAAGTGATGCAATGCTGTCTAAAGGTGATTCAAAGAATCAACCAATTAATCCCAAGAAGTTTTTCTTTTTAATATATGTGCCCAGAGAAATAATAAAAACACCTTTAAGAGAAGTTTTAATAAACCATATTAGAGACAGCATCAAGGAATATTCATCTGCAACACTACAAGCTAAAAACTAAAATTATCATCAGCACATAGTAATTCATATAATAGTCAATTATTAGGAGTTGATTAAGATTGTTAATCTATTAGTGTGCTGCTTTTTCACTTGTATAAAAATCATCTTAAGACAATGAAACTCCTCGCCGCAAGCGGACGAGGTATCAATTTTGAAAAATAGGTATTAATTAGCCACAAGGGGCGGAGAATTCACCCAAAGAGATTAAAACCTAATTGATTTGAATGCACTCTACGGTGCAAATCCTTGGTGCAAACAAAAGCACCTACAAACAAAAAGTTCATAAGTGCTTAATTTTCTTGTCGGCTCGGAGAGGATCGAACTCTCGACCCCATGATTAAGAGTCACGTGCTCTACCAGCTGAGCTACGAGCCGATTTTCTTATTTAAGGGTGCAAATGTAAACTTTTTACGCTAATTTTGAAACGATTTAATATCATTATTTAACGTATATTTTTTTAGCCCCTTTGAAAAATGAGAAAAACAATACTTATTACTGGCGGAGCAGGTTTTATTGGCTCTCACGTTGTACGCCGATTCGTAAAGAACTACCCTGAATACAATATTTTGAATCTTGACGCTTTAACCTATGCCGGAAATCTCGAAAACCTCATCGACATCGAGAAGAGTCTAAACTATAAATTCATCAAAGGGGATATCACCGATGAGGTGGTTGTTGAAAAAGTATTTAACGATTTCCCGATCGACGGCGTTATCCATTTAGCCGCTGAATCGCATGTTGATAGGTCGATATCCGATCCTATGGCATTCATCAAAACGAATATTCTAGGAACGGTTGTTCTTCTTAATGCCGCCAAGCAGCATTGGAAGGGTAACTTCGAAGGAAAACTATTCTACCATATCTCCACCGATGAGGTTTACGGTAGCCTTGGCGATGAGGGTCTCTTTACCGAAGAAACCGCCTACGACCCACGTAGCCCTTATTCAGCATCAAAAGCTTCGTCCGATCATCTGGTTCGGGCATACCACCATACTTACGGTTTACCTGTAGTCATTTCGAACTGTTCGAATAACTATGGGCCAAATCATTTCCCTGAAAAGTTCATTCCGCTAGCCATCAACAATATAAAGAATGGTAAACCCATTCCTGTTTATGGAAAGGGTGAAAACGTTCGCGATTGGCTTTACGTGGAGGATCATGCTGCGGCCATTGATTTGATTTTCCATAAAGGAGAACCTGGAGACACCTACAATATTGGGGGAAATAACGAGTGGAAGAATATCGATCTTATAAAACTCCTTTGTACAATAATGGATACCAAGCTGAATAGGGCTACCGGTGAGTCAGAAAAGCTGATAACCTACGTAAAGGATCGAGCAGGCCATGACCTCCGATATGCAATAGATTCAACAAAGTTACAAAAGGAATTAGGCTGGACACCTTCATTACAGTTTGAGGAGGGGTTAACAAAAACGGTTGATTGGTATTTGTCAAACCAAAAATGGCTTGATGATATTGTATCTGGAAACTATCAGCAGTATTATAACGAACAGTACCAAAATAGATAAAATAGAAAAGGGAGCCATTTGCTCCCTTACTTTAATGAACAAATCCTCTGCAGAACTTTGAAGCATTCTCTCTCTAAAGATTTTATCTTTTAATAATAAAAAATATCCAATCACCACCAGCACCTGCATTCAAATCTACATTAATTTTATCCCACCCTGGAGGAGCTTTAATTGTACTTGAATTTCCTGCAATTACTCCTATTCCGGTTATTTGCCTCAAATAAGGAGAAGAGTTATATCTAGCATGAGCGTAAATAAAATTACCTCCTGCTCCCCTGTTTAAATCGGCTGGTTCGTTATATATACCATTTAAACTTCTTAATACACGACATGAATATTGATCACTCGTTCCGTCACCAATGGTTACCCAAAATTCATTAATACCAAAATAATAAGTAGGTGAATAATATAAATAAATGAATGCACCTCCTGCACCCTTGTTTAAATCTATGACTGGGCGATCTGCCCAATATGCATATCCCTGACCAGGCAATTCTTGATAAAGGTAGCGATAATCAGCGTAATCATAATCACTATAAGTAAATGCAAATGAACTAAATCCCACTGATTCAACTTTTTTCGTTGATTTTTTGCTTTTATCTAAATCAGCAATAATGTTTACAGAATAAACCATTGGATTATCTACATTGTCGATTTTTTCCTGAAAAAAATCATGAGAGTACTGAATCTTTTTACCTGGTTCTTGAGTTTCAGGTAAAATTTGATCATCTTTCTTAGAGCAGCTAATCATAACAATAAAGACTGCAAATAAATAAATTTTGTTTTTCATTCTAATAGGTTTTAATTAAACATTTTATTGAATTATATATAAAAGTAATAATATTTTTAATATATAGTTGCTTTTATATTTTTTTATCACAAAAAAATATACAATACAAAATAACCGATGGGTCTGCTTGCATATCTTACGGATACCGTAAGATATGCAAGGATAGTCAAACAACCTATTTATTGATTTGAGAAATGAATTGTAGCTTCATGATTCATGGTTGTAGCGGGGTGCGGTGGGATGGCAAAACTGCGAGCCAGATAGGGTGTGAACCGAACGAAGAGAGCTCGGCGGAGCCAATACTGCAAGGCAAAGAATTACGCAAAAGGGGCTTGCCTACTTTTGCAGTAATTCTTGCCTTGCAGTAGAGCGGGAGGAAGCATAGTTTTGCCTTGATTTTTTGTTACCCTGCCTACCGGCAGGCAGGTTTTTCATCAAGGAAAAAGTAAAAGATGCAAGGAAATCAAATAGTACATGAGAAAAAACTTGCATCAAAATGAACTTAACTGTATTTATATGGCAGATAATCTATTCGTTAAGACTTATTCAGCAAGCCCTAAGTATAGAAATACTTTTATTGTAATCTAAAAAACCACGGTCTTTGACCGTGGTAATGTAAATTTGGCTTTGCCATTTTTCTTTTGTTGTGAGTTCATTATTTTGCATTTTGAATCCTTTTTTAGCAAGTTGTAAATTATGTTTTTGCGTCATCGTTGGGGGTAGTTAAATGTTTAGGCTGATTGATGCCTTTGGCATCATACTTTTATAAAGCCACCTTTACTATAATAAACAATTGATTCACCTAAATAATGAAATAGATGCAACAAAAAAAGGAGCATGGAGCTCCCTTTTGTATTTTTCTAATACTATTTTTACTCCACAGTAACCGATTTAGCTAAGTTCCTTGGCTGATCTACATTGCAACCACGCAATAAGGCGATATGATATGCTAGTAGCTGTAATGGAATAACAGCCAATAGCGATTCAACGATTTCGTGCGCCTTAGGGATTTCAAGAACGTAGTCGGCCATCTCCTTGATTAGCGTATCCCCTTCGGTTACAATTGCAATTACCACACCCTTACGGGCCTTTACCTCCTGAACATTGCTAACCACCTTTTCGTAGCTGCTATCCTTTGCTGCAATTACTACAACTGGCATCTTATCGTCGATTAGGGCGATTGGCCCATGCTTCATCTCCGCTGCAGGGTAACCCTCGGCATGGATATACGATATCTCCTTAAGCTTTAGCGCACCTTCAAGCGCAACCGGGAAGAAATATCCCCTCCCGAGATATAGAAAGTTAGTTGACCGATGGAAAATTTCGGCTATTTTTATAACCTCGCTGTTCGATCCTAGTATTCTCTCAATCTTTTCAGGAACAAGGGTAATCTCCTTAATCAGCTCCTTATACTTCTCCTGACTCAAATAGCCCTTTCTCCAACCTAATAGGATGGAAATCATGGTTAATATGGTAACCTGAGCAGTAAACGCTTTGGTTGATGCTACGCCAATTTCGGGCCCTGCATGGGTATAGACGCCTGCATCGGTCTCACGGGGTATGCTAGAGCCAACAACATTGCAAATTCCTAGAACAAGCGCTCCTGCCGACCGTGCTAAACGAATAGCTGCTAAAGTATCAGCCGTTTCACCGCTCTGGCTAATGGCAATAACCACATCATCCTTATAGATTATTGGGTTCCGATAACGAAACTCCGAGGCGTATTCTACCTCAACGGGAACCCGAGCCAGCTCCTCCATCAGGTACTCACCCACCAAGGCCGCATGCCATGATGTTCCGCATCCAATAAGAATGATACGCTTTGCATCGATTAGCCGGGGAAGAACATGGTAAAGCCCTCCGAGATGAATCTCATTCAAATCCTGCGATACCCTTCCTCTAAAAGTATCGTGAATGCTTCGGGGTTGCTCAAATATCTCCTTTAGCATGAAGTGCTCAAACCCACCCTTTTCAATCTCCTCAATATCAAGGTCGAGGGTTTGAATATTAGGCTCTAGCGCTTCATTATAAATCGTTTTTAGGATTAGCTCGCCTCGTTTTATGATCGCAACATCGTTATCGTTTAGGTATATAACGCTATTGGTAAACTCCACAATTGGGGTAGCATCCGATGCTACAAAGTACTCATCCTCACCAACCCCTATCACCAATGGGCTTCCCTTACGGGCTGCGATCAGCGTATCGGGTTCATCGCGGCATATTACAACAATGCCATAGGCACCAACAACCTTTGTTAGCGCAAGCCTTACGGCTATTTCGGCGCTAATATTCCCTTTTAAATAGATGTACTCGATTAGGTTGACTAAAACTTCGGTATCAGTTTCTGAAACAAATTGATAGCCCCGCTTCTCAAGCTTTGCCTTTAATGGGCTATAGTTTTCGATAATTCCATTGTGAATAATGGTGAACTGACCGTGCATAGAAACATGCGGGTGGGCATTTATATCGTTGGGAGCCCCATGAGTTGCCCAACGGGTATGACCCATACCAATAGTACCTGTTACATTGCTTGTACCAACATGCTTCTCAAGATCGGTAACCTTTCCTCTGCACTTGTATAGCTGAGGCTCGCCATTCATTATACAAACTCCCGCTGAATCGTATCCCCTATACTCCAATCTCTTAAGTCCGTTTATTACAACGGAATAGGCTTGCCTATGGCCTATATAACCAACAATACCACACATAATGCTATAACTTTGAGTAGGTTACAATTAACTTAATGGGTTTACTATTATTTCCTGTTCTATATAGTCCTTGCATATAATTATCTCTAGGGGCGCTTGCATCGCTACTAGTTCTATTTCTAACATTAAAAGGTTCAACGATAATATAATCTCGATTAATCTTGCCCTTCAATAATTCTTGTAGCTGCAATGTAACATCAATGCTATAGTAGCTTTTGGCCTTATTGTAACTCGAATTATCGTATTTAGCAAAAAGTGGATGTTCAGTTACAACATTAGTTTCAGAGCTATAGCTCCTGTAGCTGTAAAAATATAATTGTTTTATGGTTGAATCTGAGGGTAGCTCGCTATGCTCCTGAATGTCGAACCTCAGCTCAGCCCTATGGATGGCTATGGGCATCAACTTTTTCCACTCTTTAGCCCCTTTCAGCTTGATTAACCCTCTAACCCCTCCAAAACCCTCAATGCCAAATACTGTATCCTGGGGCGTGTTATCGGTAATGCTACTTAATGGCCTGCTTAAAATTCTAAGGGCAGGATCGGCTGTGGTAGAATCATGCTGAAAATAGTTAAAATAGCCAATAGCATAACTATATGTTGCCTTTTTTTGCCCACTTGAAGTAGGCTTCATATAATGCATTGTAAAAGAGCCCGAGTTTGCAAATGAATACAAAACACCTTTAGGATCCGAATAGCTATCGATTGTAAAGTATAGGCCCTTCATGAATTGCACAAACTTAATCTTTGACCCTAGAGTCGAAGTATCTACATTCATAAGCGTGTCAGCAAAAGCTTGGGTAAATTTAATTTTTAATGTATCCTCTCCGCTATAAACGGTTGGCTCATTCACCTGAGTAGGGTGATATGAAATATTTGGGTTTACTAATCCGTTATTGTATTTAATGCTATCCATTTTACCTGTTAACCTGTAAACCCTTACATTTACTGATTTATTATTCTCTCCCCAAATTCCTTGTAATTTTAATTTTAGAATAAGTGAGTCGGCATGTGGTCTAACTGCAATATACTTCAAAGAATCTTTTTCATTATACTGATAAATTCGGGTATAAAACCCCGCCTTAATGCTTCCAAATATTTTTTTATCGTTATAACACCCCAACACAACAGAAGAAGAGCCTTTAAAAGAATTATTCCTATCAATAGGATAATTACTAGTAATTAGCGTATCCGTTCTTATGGTATAGGCTGCAACCGAAAAGGTATCCGTAGTTTGCACTGAGGTTTTATCCCCCGAAGGGATTAAATCTCCTCCTAAAATATTTGGCTCGTTATAGCAAGCATTAAAGCCAAGCAGAATAATGGTTATGGCTAAAAGTTGACGTGAGGCGGTAATTCTGTGAAAAGAACTCAAAACGCTCCTAAAACTATTTCTTATTATCATCTACTGAGTTATTTAAAATCTGATCGTAAAAAGTATTGAATGATTCGATATAATTATCCTTATCCTGATATGGTAAAACGAGCTTATCGTTGTTTTTGATATGCTCGGCAACATCTTTATTGATTTCGGAGCTACCAAAAATTATGCCATCGGAAAAGTTAATGGCTAATTTGGAAAGATTTATGAAGTCAGGTGTTTTTAATATCTCCACATCCTTCTTGGTAATCCCATCTATCATAATCTTATTACGTACATTCGCTCGAAACGAATTGTTAAATTCATCGTTGTAAACTGAATAGATAACTTTTGATTTGGCGAATAACGGGTCATCACCATAGGCTTTCTTAACCATAACTGGAACAAAAGCCGAAATCCAACCATGACAATGTATGAGGTCTGGAGCCCAACGAAGTTTTTTTACTGTTTCAAGCACTCCGCGAGCAAAAAATATAGCTCTTTCATCGTTATCCTCAAAATAGGTCTGGCTTTCATCGCAGAGGGTAAACTTTCGATGGAAATAGTCCTCATTGTCGATAAAGTACACCTGCATCCTTGCGCTTTGGATTGAGGCTACTTTAATGATAAGCGGATGATCAGAATCATCGATAACAAGATTCATCCCCGATAGGCGAATTACCTCGTGTAGCTGGTTTCGCCTTTCGTTAATACACCCATATCGAGGCATGAATGTCCGAATCTCTTTCCCTCTTTCCTGTATCCCTTGTGGAAGATTACGACCAATTAAAGCCATTTCGCTTTCTGGCAGATACGGTGTAATCTCCTGTGAGATAAATAGAACCTTTGTGCTCTTCATTCGTATTTCAGGTTTCTGATTTAAAAGATCAGAGGTACAAAACCCGGATTCGGTAATAGTATTTTACTGGTCCGTATCCGGGCTTATATTAATTTTACAAAAGTATAAAAAATTATTTAGATTTATCATAGCCTTAATCTCTGATTTTCAGTATATCTTATGTTATAGATTAATTTGAGGTGCATTTTTCATGATGGATGATATTAGTTTTTAATTTTTTACGACCTTTGCTGTGTTTTGCGGCAACTTTTTTTTAAGCCCTTTTAAGCTTTATTTAACTTTGAATTATTTATTGCATTTCTTTAAATGGAAGTTATAGCTAAGACATCTGAAGTGAAGAATGTTTTAACGGAACATCGTTCAAAAGGAGAGTCAATAGGCTTTGTGCCAACGATGGGGGCTCTTCATCGGGGTCATATCTCACTTGTAGAAAAAGCCGTTTCCGACAACAACATTGTTGTTGTCAGCATTTTTGTTAATCCAACCCAGTTTAACGATACAACCGACCTTAAAAACTATCCAAGAACACCTGATAGGGATATGAAAATTCTTGAAAAATCGGGAGTTCATTACATTTATATGCCTTCGGAGCAGGAAATATACCCTGACCCTGATACTCGTGTTTTTGACTTTGGAAAACTTGATAAGGTTATGGAGGGTGAGCATCGACCGGGGCATTTCAACGGTGTTGCACAGGTAGTCAGTAAACTATTTGATATTGTAGAGCCACATCGAGCATATTTCGGGCAAAAGGATTTTCAGCAGCTGGCAATAATCCGCCAGCTGGTTAAATTACTTAATCTCAAAATTGAGATTGTACCCTGTCCAATCGTTCGCGAAAATGATGGTTTGGCCATGAGCTCAAGGAATTTGCTACTAGAACCATCAATTAGACAAAGTGCTCCGCTGATTTTTAAAACACTTTCCGATGCTCGCAACAAAGGTGTTGAACTTTCCGTAAAAGAACTGATTTCCTGGGTAGTTACAACTATAAATAAAGATAACAACCTCACTGTTGAATATTTCTCATTAGCAGATAGTATAACTTTACAACCAATTTTGAATTGGAATGATTCCGAATCGATTATTGGCTGTATTGCTGTAAGAGCAGGGAAGATTAGATTAATTGATAATGCTTATTTTAAATAACTGATACAAAAAAAATGTTTATTGAAGTTGTAAAATCTAAAATTCATCAGGTTTCGATAACCGAAGCAAACCTGAACTACGTAGGTAGCATTACCATTGATGAAGTTTTAATGGAAGCAGCCAATCTCATCGCAAATGAGAAAGTTCAAGTTGTAAATATCAATAACGGTGAGAGGCTCGAAACCTATGTAATTAAGGGTGAACGTGGTTCAGGTAAAATTTGCCTTAACGGACCTGCTGCCCGCAGATGTGCAGTGGGTGATGTGGTTATTATCATGTCGTACGCAACAATGGACTTTGAGGAAGCAAAACGTTTTAGTCCATCCATTATCTTCCCCGATACCGCTACAAATAAATTAGTTTAACTCGCATTAAGCCCACAAATCCTTGAACGACAATTTTAAAAAAACACTTAACTATTTAGTTTTCTTTGGCCTAGCTACATTATTACTCTACTTAGCCTTTCGAAAAGTAGATGTAAATGTCTTAATCAACGGCTTTAAAGAGGCCAATTACTTCTGGGTAGCTATGTCGCTCGTTGTCGCAACCATTGCAAATCTTTTTAGGGCTCTGCGCTGGAAACTTCTTATGGAACCTTTAGGTATTAATCCACCCATTAAGCATGTCTTTGGAGCGGTACTAATTGGATATCTTGCAAACTTTGCATTTCCACGATTAGGGGAGATTACAAAATGTGGAACTTTAAAAAAGACCGACAATGCTCCATTTGAATCACTCATAGGCACCGTAGTGGTAGAAAGAGCTGCTGATTTATCGATGCTCCTACTGTGTGTTATTCTTGCTTTTTCTATAAAAATAGATTTTTTTGGCGATTTCATCATTCATAAAATCTTTATCCCCCTTTTTTCGAAAGGGAAAGGGTTCTCATACACATCTGTAATTATTGTAGCGGTCTTCTTTTTATTCACCTACATATTGCTTCATCTCATCCGTAAGAATGTATTCGGGCATAAAGTAAAATCTCGGGTGAAAAGCATGTACTACGGAATATTTGATGGGTTGAAATCTGTTGTTAGAATGAAACGAAGGGGACTATTTATCTCATATTCCTTTATTATTTGGGGCTTATACCTGCTAATGACCTATTTGCTTTTCTTCTCAACAGAATCTACAAGTAATCTTACTATTATCGATGGAATTTTCATATTGGTTGTTGGATCCTTTGGTATGGTGGTTCCCGTTCAAGGAGGGTTTGGTGCTTTCCACTATATTACTGCAATGGGGTTAGGCATTTTTGGAATATCGCAGGCTGATGGCCTTGTGTTTGCTACAATAGCGCACGAATCACAATCGTTACTCCTTATTGCGCTTGGTGCAATCTCTATGGCGGTTCTCTTCTTCAGAAGAAATCCTAAAGACCCCATTATATCCTAACATTTAAAACCTCATAGTATGGCTAAAACTCGGAGTATGTACGTTTGCCAGAACTGCGGTGCAGAATCGGTAAAATGGATTGGTCGTTGCCCATCATGCAGCGAATGGAATACTTACGTTGAGGAGAGAATTAGCAAGGACACATCAAGGCCAGGTTTAGTTGATGTTACACGAAATGCTACACCTAAGGCGCTTAAAGAGATTGAGTCCAATAACGAGAAGAGGCTCGATACCGGTATTGGCGAAGTAAACCGAATTCTTGGTGGCGGGATTGTAACTGGATCGCTTATTCTTATAGGGGGTGAACCCGGCATTGGAAAATCAACGCTTGCCCTTCAACTTGCCCTTGGGCTAAAGCATCTAAAAATTCTTTACATATCGGGTGAAGAGAGCGCAAAGCAGGTAAAACTGAGAGCCGATAGAATTAACCCCGATAATCAGGAATGCCTGATTCTAAACGAAACGCTACTTGAAAATATTCTTACTCAGGCCGAAAATGTAAAACCCGACCTTATTGTTATTGACTCAATACAAACGCTTTACTCCGACAGCATTGAATCCTCTCCTGGAAGCGTATCGCAGGTTAGAGAGTGTACTGCTGCTTTACTGAGATACTCTAAAACAACCGGAATTCCTGCTATTCTTATTGGCCATATAACTAAGGATGGAAGCATTGCTGGACCAAAAATTCTCGAGCATATCGTTGATGTCGTTCTACAGTTTGAAGGCGATAGTAACTTCATATATCGTATCCTTCGCTCGGCGAAGAACCGCTATGGCTCCACCTCCGAATTGGGAATATTTGAAATGCAGGGCAATGGGTTAGTTGAGGTTACAAATCCTTCGGAGATACTCCTTTCTCATCGTGATGAGGCTTTGAGCGGAATTGCAATCTCTGCGGCGATTGATGGGGCAAGGCCTTTCCTTATAGAGATACAAGCCCTTGTCAGCTCTGCTGCATATGGAACACCGCAAAGATCAACCACAGGTTTTGATACCCGGCGACTGAACATGCTTTTGGCAGTACTCGAGAAAAGGGCAGGCTTTAAGTTGGCAACAAAAGATGTATTCCTAAATATTGCTGGAGGGTTGAAAATTACCGACCCCGCAACCGATCTTGCGGTAATCGCATCAATCCTTTCATCGGCATTCGATTCTCCCATCCCGAACAACACCTGCTTTGCAGCCGAGGTTGGCCTTTCAGGCGAAATTCGCCCCGTTAGTAGGCTCGATCAACGGATTGCCGAAGCAAAAAAACTTGGGATGCAGAAAATCTTCATATCGAAATACAACAAGGGGCTTGACCAAAGAAATGAAGGCATTACCTTAGTGCAAATTGCAAAAGTTGAAGAATTGGTGAGGCATCTATTCGGTAGAAATTAGTTTTCATGTAAAGGATAACCCCGAGACACGTATCTGCTCGCAGAGTTTTCTTCTAATTATTCCTTTTCTGCCTGTAGTTGAATGGTTGCACGCTCAAAATATCCTATAAACGGTATTTCGCCCCTCACAATTTCTAAACTCACTTGGAGTAACGGTTTTTGTTTTCGATATTTGGGAATAAGTTACTCACCCTATCATCAAAAACGAAACGATAATGCTTAAGGTTGAAAACCTGAGTGTCAGATTTGGAAATATCACAGTGCTTAAGGATATCTCATTCATATTAAAAAAGGGTGAAATCCTCGGTGTTGTAGGTGAATCAGGGTCAGGCAAATCAATCACATCATTAAGCTTAATGGGGCTTTTGCCCACTCAAGCGAACATTGAGAGCGGTTCTGCTCAAATCGTATTCAGCGATGTAGAAAGCCTTGATCTTCTTTCTTTGGATGAGAAAAGATTTCAGGCAATCAGGGGAAGGCGAATAGCCATGATCTTTCAAGAACCGCTTACGTGCCTTAACCCATCCATGCGCTGCGGCAAGCAGCTACTTGAAGCGGTGCTGCTTAATTCTCACTTTAAAGGTACTCCAACAAAAAAACGTTGTATCGAACTCCTTGAAGAGATGCAGCTACCCAACCCCGAAAAGGTTTACAGGAGCTACCCACATGAGCTAAGTGGAGGGCAAAAACAACGGGTGATGATTGCTATGGCTCTATCAGGTAACCCAGAACTTCTAATAGCCGATGAGCCAACAACAGCCTTAGATGTAACCGTTCAAAAAGGTTTGATTCAACTGCTCAAATCGCTCCGGGATAAATACCAAATGGGAATGATTTTCATCAGCCATGATCTTGGATTAATTAAGGAGATTGCCGATAGGGTAATAATACTCCAAAATGGTAAAATCGTTGAGCAGGGTGTTGCTAAACAAATTTTTGAATCACCTCAAAACCCCTATACAAAAGGGCTACTTGCATGTAAGCCTCCAATTTCATACAAACCGAATAGATTACTGACCGTTGAAGACTTTATTAATGGGAATATCGGGGAAAATGAGGTTGAGCCAGAAATAACAACATCGCGCGTTAAGGATATTCTGCTCTACTCGGTCAAGAACGTAATCACCTCTTTTTCAACCAAAAAAAATATTTGGGGGAAATCTATCGCGCAATTCAGGGCTGTTGATAATGTAACTTTAGCGCTATATGAGGGTGAAACCCTTGGAATTGTTGGTGAATCGGGATCGGGAAAAACCACACTTGGCCGCACGTTACTTAACCTAATTAAAAGCCAATCGGGATCCGTTCTATATAAAGGTGTAAACCTTAGCCAAATGGATAGGAAATTTAGTACCCAATTCCGAAGAGATGTTCAGCTGATATTCCAAGATCCTTACTCATCGCTAAATCCTCGTAAAACGGTTGGACAGGCCATTTCTGAACCCCTAAAGGTTCACGGAATCTGTCGGAACGAAAAGGACAGAAAGTCTAAGGTCTTTGAACTGCTCAGCAATGTTGCTCTCCCACCCGATAGCTATTATAGATATCCTCACGAATTTTCGGGAGGTCAGCGGCAACGGATTGTAATTGCCCGAGCATTAGCCGTTAATCCAAAGATTATTATCTGCGATGAAATTGTATCTGCGCTCGATGTCTCGGTTCAAGCACAAGTACTCAACCTGCTAAAAGATATAAAAGATCAGCTAAACCTAACTTTAGTCTTCATATCGCACGATTTAGCCGTTGTAAAATATATAAGCGATCGAATAATCGTCCTGAAAAACGGAATTCTAGTCGAATCAGGCACGCCCGATGAGATATTCAACCATCCAAAAACAGAATACACAAAAAAACTTATCGATTCAATCCCAGGAATTACCAGATTTTAATTAAAGGGATTAAAAGAAGTCATCCTCAAGAATTTCCTCCCGTTTGATCTTCTTCTTCCCTTTCTGATCTTCACAATCAGTATCGAAATATTTTTCTACCAAAGGCTTTTCCCACTGATCGTTAGGCGAAATCCCTAAACGTGGATCCTTATACACTTTTTCAAGGAAAAGGGCATAGATAGGTAATGCCATAGTAGCTCCTTGACCAAAGTAAATCTCCTGAAAATGCACCGATCTATCCTCTGCCCCAGCCCAAGTACCAGCAACCAAATTTGGAAGCATCCCCATAAACCAACCATCGGCATGACCCTGAGTTGTCCCTGTTTTGCCTGCAATGGACCCAGGTAGCTCGTAGGTTGCCCTTAACCGGTAGCCCGTACCAAAGTTTATTACACCCTCCAGTAGGTTAATCATTAGATGAGCTGTTTGCTCGCTAATGGCCTCGCTCTTCTGAGGGCTAAATGATTCCAGTACGTTCCCATTCTTATCCTCAATCTTTGTGACCATCAAGGGTTCAACATGAACGCCTTTGTTCGCAAAAGTACTATATGCCCCCACCATTTCATAAACAGAAACTTCTGAAGTACCAAGAAATACTGAATTTACAGCCTGTATCTTACTTGAAATACCCATTTTCTTAACAATATCAGCAAGTGCTTGGGGTGTAAACTGCTTGATTAACCACGCCGAAATATTATTCACAGAGTTTGCAAGACCCCATTTAAGGGTAACCATTTTCCCATCATACTTGGTGTTTCCAGAGTTTTTTGGAGTCCATGTGGAATCCTTGACACCTCCCTCCTTGCTTCTCACCCTTTCAATAAATGTTTGTGATACATTTGGAATCTTATAACAGGGAGAGTATCCCTCCTGCATTGCCAGAGTATAAAGGAATGGTTTTATAGTAGAACCCACTTGACGTTTCCCTTGATAAACATGATCGTACTTAAAATATCTATAGTTTGGACCTCCTACATATGCCTTAATTTGCCCATCATGCGGATTCATGGCCATAAAACCAGCACGAAAATAACGCTTATAGTGCTTAATTGAATCCATTGGCGACATTAACGTATCCTTCTCCCCTTTCCACGTAAAGATGGTCATCCTAATTTTTGTATTGAAGTTGGCATATATACTATCCATGGGAATACCCCTGTTCCTCATCCCTCGATACCTTTCGGTTTGTTTCATGGCCTGAAGCATAATTGACCTTATCTGATCATTCGAAAGCTTAGGATCGAATAACCTATATCCAACTTTCTTCTGTTCATAGTCAAACTGTAACTGTAAATATTTAGCCAAATGCTCCTCAACAGCCTCTTCGGCATACTGCTGCATCTTTGAGTTTATAGTAGTATATATTTTTAAACCATCGCGATATATACTATAAGGAGTTCCATCGGGTTTTAGATTTTTATTGCACCAACCGTATAACGGATTGTTTGCCCATTGCAGCGAATCCTCAATATACAGCTCATGAGTAAAGTAAAACTTGGGTTCAGGTTTACGTGCAATCATTATTTGACGAAGGGTTTCGCGGAAGTAAGTGGCTAGACCAACGTTATGATCCTGAACTTTATAGTTTAACTTAATGGGTATTCTCACCAATGAATCGTAGGTGTGCTTCGTAATAAATTCGTACTTGCGAAGCTGCGAAAGAACAAAGTTACGGCGTACCAATGAACGTTCGGGATTTCGAACAGGGCTATACCGTGTTGGAGCGTTAACTAAACCAATAAGTACAGCAGCCTGCTCAAGTTTTAAAGAATCGGGGGAGGTGTTAAAAAATGTTTTTGCTGCTGATTTGATACCGTAAGAATTCCCTCCAAACTCCACCACATTGAGGTACATAGCCAAAATCTCATTTTTGGTATAGTTTTTTTCTAACTTAACAGAGGTTATCCACTCTTTAAGCTTGGCTATGCCAAGATGAACAAATTTTGACACAAAAAAACTTCGGTAAACCGTATCACGAGGGAAAAGGTTCTTTGCCAGCTGCTGTGTAATTGTACTCCCTCCACCCGCTTCACGGTTACCCAGGAGTAATGTTTTAACAAAAACTCTCCCTAATCCCCGAGCATCAATACCGCTATGGCTGTTAAACCGAATATCCTCTGTAGCAATGAGCGCTTTTATTACATTCGGAGAAATTTTATCGAAGCTAACGAATGTTCTGTTTTGAACAAAGTATGTACCCAACACCTTATGATCTTCGGAGATAACCTCAGATGCCAAATTGCTTTTAGGATTCTCAAGCTCCTCGAAAGTAGGCATGGGGCCCAACACCTCTAACGAGATTAGCACAAATAGCAAAATGATAGAAAAGAAAGCTGATGCGATTGATATCCATAACCACAACCTAATTTTTTTCTTGGGTTCAAGTTTTTGACGAGCCATAATCGGTTTGTTAAAATTTCTTGGTAAAGTTAACAATTATTTAAAAGGTAATTTCAATGCTTTACCATGAGCAACCTTTCCTTTGTTAATTAGTGTTTACAATATCATTTCAGCAAATATTTTTCACCCATTCCCAATACAAAGAAGAATGTATTTGAATATTTTTTTGCTGATACTTCGTTTATTGTTTTACTTTGTGCCAAATTTTATTTCAAACATAATAATAAGGTATGATTAAGAATCTTGTTATCGTTGAGTCACCCGCCAAGGCAAAAACCATTGAAAAGTTTTTAGGGAAGGATTTTGTTGTGAAGTCGAGTTTTGGCCATATCCGAGATTTATCCAAAAAAAATCTAGGAATCGATATCGATAAGGGATTTAAACCTGAGTATATCGTTAACGATGAAAAGAAAAAGGTGGTTGATGACCTCCGCAAAAGCTCGGCCGAAGCGCAAACCGTATGGCTAGCATCCGATGAGGATCGCGAAGGAGAAGCAATCGCATGGCATCTGAGCGAAGTTCTAAAGCTCGACCCGAAGAAAACAAAAAGGATTGTTTTTCACGAAATTACCAACGATGCCATCCAAAACGCTATTAAAAACCCAAGGGGAATTGACTATAACCTAGTTAATGCCCAACAAGCTCGTAGAATTCTTGATAGATTGGTAGGTTTTGAACTCTCACCTATTCTATGGAAGAAGGTAAAACCTGCTCTATCAGCAGGTCGAGTTCAATCGGTTGCGGTAAGGTTGTTGGTTGAACGTGAACGTGAGGTATTTACCTTTAAAGCATCATCATTCTTCAAAGTTAATGCACTATTTAAAAGTGATACAGAAATTAAAGCCGAACTTTCGGAGAAGCTGAATACCTTAAAGGAAACCCTAGATTTAATCGAAAATTGTAAGAATGCCAGTTTTACAATTTCCGATATCAGCAAAAAACCTTCGAAGAAAACCCCTGCTCCACCATTCACCACGTCAACTTTACAGCAGGAAGCAAGTCGAAAATTGAATTTCTCCGTTTCTCAAACCATGACCATTGCTCAAAAACTTTATGAGGCAGGTCATATTACCTACATGAGAACCGACTCGGTTAACCTATCGGAGACAGCCATTGATGCCGCAAAGAAGACCATTTGTGAAGAATTTGGTGAAAAATATCACTTCCCACGAAGATTTAAAACAAAATCGAAGGGTGCTCAGGAAGCTCATGAGGCCATTCGCCCATCATACATTGAAAAACAAAAAATAGTTGGAAGCACTGCAGAACAACGCCTTTACGAGCTGATTTGGAAAAGAACAATCGCCTCACAGATGAGCGATGCCCAGCTCGAAAAAACGGTTGTAACCATAAATATCTCCACATCGAATTACAAGTTCATCGCTTCAGGTGAGGTTATTCTATTTGATGGCTTTCTAAGGGTTTACTTCGAATCATCCGATGATGATTCAGAGGAATCGGGCAAAGATCTTCTACCGCCAATGAAAGCAGGTCAAGTTTTAACCCCCAAGGAGATTTCAGCCAACGAAAGATTCACGCAGCGTCCTCCACGCTATACCGAGGCAAGCTTAGTTAAAAAACTTGAAGAACTCGGAATTGGAAGACCATCAACCTATGCACCAACTATTTCAACCATTGTTGCGCGTGGATATGCCCTCAAGGAGGATCGTGAAGGAACTGAACGTAAGTATATCTCAATTCTGCTCAAGAACGGAAAAGTAACCAAGGAAGAGAAAACTGAAAATACGGGTAGCGAAAAAGCAAAGCTATTCCCTAGCGATATCGGCATTGTAGTAAACGATTTTCTAGTAGAATACTTTAAAGACATCCTTAGCTACAACTTTACCGCTACCGTTGAAAAGGAGTTCGATGATATTGCTGAGGGAAAAATAGAATGGACGAAAATGATTGATCAGTTCTATCGCCCATTCCATAAAGAAGTTGAGAAAACTCTTGTAGAATCCGATTATAGTAAAGGAGAGCGAATTCTTGGAACCGATCCAAAAACAGGGAAACCCGTAACCGTCCGAATTGGCCGATTTGGCCCTATTGCCCAAATTGGTGAAAACAACACCGAGACAAAAGAAAAGGCACAGTACGCAAGCCTTTTAAAGGGTCAACTTATCGAAACCATTACCCTTGAAGAAGCCCTTAAGCTATTTAACCTACCCCGTAATCTAGGGCTATACGAAGAGAAAGATGTTGTAATCGGGATTGGCCGATTTGGCCCCTATGTTCGCCATAACTCAAAATTTGTTTCATTAAAAAAAGAGGATAATCCTATAACAATAGAAATAGAACGTGCAATTGAGCTCATCGAAGAGGGTCGTAAGAAAGATCGAGAGAGAGTAATCAAGATATTCGAAGAGGATTCAACGCTTCAGCTGCTGAATGGCCGTTGGGGCCCTTACATCAACTATAAAGGTGATAACTATAAGCTACCCAAAGGATCCGAAGCAGCTAAATTAGATTATGCTGACTGTATTAAAATTGTAGGGGAGCAAAAGCCAACCAATAAGAAGAAAAAAATACCAGGTAAAGCGAAGAAATGAACCTAGCCGATTATCTCGATCCCACAGATGCTCTACCCATAAGAGGAGGTGTTTGCAAAGATTCCTCAACGCTTACGAATATCACCCCATTTAAGCATGGGAGAACGTTTCCCATTGTCAATCAGGAGGATATTGTTATCATTGGCTTTCCTGAAAGCAGAAACTCTTCGAACATCGGGGCTTCAAAATCACCCGACCTAATCCGTGAATATTTCTATAGCCTTTCCGGTTTTCCATCAAAGTTAAAAATTGTTGATGCGGGAAACCTTAAACCCACAAAGTCTCCAAAGGATTCCTATTCGGCAGTAAAGGATATTACTAATTATTTTATCGGAAAAGATTCAACCCTTATTGTATTGGGAGGGACTCAGGAAATTTCATTCCCCATCTATCAGGCAATAAAACAACATCGAAAGAATATCAACCTTGCGTTCATCGATTCACGAATAGATTTGGATGACAACCAAGGCGAATTTAGCTCAACCGGTTACCTTCAAAACTTCCTGAAAGAACCCCTTGAAAGCCTTTTCAATATCAGCCTAGTCGGCTATCAGGGCTATCTGTGCGATCCGAAAAAGATTGAAAAGATCGGAAAATTGAACCATGAAGCTCTTCGCTTGGGCTATGTTAGGGGCAATTTCCGGGATATTGAGCCCATTTTTAGAGATTCTGACTTCGTTAGCTTCGATCTTGGTGCCATAAGAAACTCCGACTGTCAGGGGAATATTTTCCCTTCTCCAAACGGATTATATGCTGAAGAAGCTTGCCAACTTTCACGATACTCAGGGTTAAGCGATAAAACCTGCTGCTTTGGTATCTTTGAGCAAAACGCCGATGCCGAAGCATCATCGCTAAGCGCTCACCTCTCAGCTCAGCTCATTTGGCATTTTATTGAAGCGTATTCACAGAGAAAAGGGGAAAATCCATCGTCAGATAACGATTTCAAAAAATTTATTGTCGATAGCAGTACCCCCGGAATAGAGATGGTTTTTTATAAAAGTTTACTCACCGATAGCTGGTGGATGGAAATTCCAACAAGCAAATTAGATATTTACCCAACCGGAAAATTTTTTATTGCCTGCTCCTACAACGATTACGTTTCTGCAAGCAAGCACGAAGTTCCCGAAAAATGGCTAAGAAACTATACCAAAGCTGTTTAGCATTATCATCTGCTCATCAATGAAGCTATCTTTTAACACCCTTTGGTTATTTTTTTTTAATAATTCCTAACTTTATTCAAAGAATAAAAGTATAAGCTATTACTTTTTCATTCATTTATCAACATATTATTGTTAATAAAATTTGTAGGGAATCAATATTTTTATTTACTTTACCTTTCGGTTGAACCATTTTTAGTGAGGTATAATAACATGCGATTAAAGAAACCTATTTTAATGCTTGTTTCATTGGTGTTTTTGTCTTCTGCCTATGCGCAGCAAGATCCTCAATTCTCTCAGGTTCTATTCAATCAAAACACTATCAACCCTGGTGCAGCAGGAAGTAGCGATATGATAGCGACAAGCCTAATTAACAGAATTCAATGGATGGGATTCGATGGTGCTCCGCGAACAACAGCCTTAAATGTCAATGCTGCAATTAAACCTTTTGGCTTTAAAAGCGGGGTTGGAATGAACATCATCAGCGATAATCCTGCATTTAATAAAGACCTTGCGCTTAACCTATCGTATGCTGCTCGCCTTAAAGCGGGTAAGGGAACACTTGGCTTAGGGATAAGCGGAGGGTTCATCAGTAAAAATATCGACCCGAAATGGAACTATCCTGGAGCAAGTTCGGATATTGCCGTTCCAAATGAAAAAGAGAGCAGCCTGAATCTAGATTTGGGCTTTGGGCTTTACTACAATACTGAGAATATGTATTTTGGTTTATCAGCAGCACATCTCAACGGCACAAAAATGAATAAAGCACCGAATCCCGCTCGATATAAACGTCAATTCTATCTAACCGGTGGATATATACTTAACATGCCTAATCCTTCGTGGCAATTCAACCCTTCTGTTTATGGGGTTTCTGATTTATTCTTGTCACAAATTTCATTATCCGCTAACATTATGTACAATAAAAAATTCTGGGGAGGCGTTTCATATCGTATGGGTCGATTAGGCGAAGCCGTAACCGGAATGTTAGGCGTTGAATTATTTAACGGGTTAAAAATTGGCTACGCATACGAATTCTCATTTAGAGAAATTAGTGCGTATAACGATGGTTCTCATGAGTTTATGCTAGGTTATTCCTTTACATTGAAGAAGGAAAGACCACCTCAACAATATAAAAGCATAAGATTTTTGTAAACCATTAAAACTGAATTCAAAAAAAATTACGTTATTTGCTAAATAAATGGAGTGTTATGAAAAAGCTTCTTATTTTTAGTGTTCTTATAGCTTTACTTAGTAGTTGTGGTTCAGGTCCACAAGGTGAACTTGTTGGTGTTGAAGGAAGAAAAAGCTATGCAGAGCCAAACCCATACAATATGGTATTTGTTCCCATGGGTTCATTCAACATGGGTGGAAACGATCAAGATGTTTCTTGGGCAATAAACTCTCCAACCAAAACCATTTCAGTGGATAATTTTTGGATTGATCAAACTGAGATTACGAATAATCAGTATCGCCAATTTGTATATTACGTTCGCGATTCTATTGCAAGAAGAAAACTTGCTGAGCAAAACGATGAATTTGCAATCTCCGAAGATCAGTTTGGCAACCCCATCGATCCTCCAACCTTAAATTGGGAAATCCCTATTGATCCAACCGATGAAGGACAAGCAGAAATCCTTAAGGAGATGTATTACACTAAGGAGGAAAGCTTTTATAACCGACAAGAAGTTGATACCCGCAAACTTGATTACGAATACTTTTGGATCGACCTAAAGCAAGCCGCTGCTAAACGTAATCGTTACAACTTTGAAACCCAAAGCTACGATGAAGGTGAAGTAATCAATAATATGGGTGTACCTGTTAAGGTAACTGACCGCTCCTCGTTCATAATCCGCGACAAGGTAAATGTTTACCCCGATACGCTCTGCTGGATTAGCGATTTCTCTTACTCATACAATGAACCCTACGCAACAACATACTTTTGGCATCCATCATACGACAATTACCCTGTAGTTGGGGTATCGTGGAAACAAGCTTCCGCATTCTGTATATGGAGATCTCAAACTTTTAACAAATATTTAGTATCCCAAGGATTAGCAGGATCGAATGACTACCGTTTACCCACCGAAGCTGAATGGGAATACGCTGCTAGAGGAGGTCTCGATCACAGCATGTACCCTTGGGGTGGTCCTTACACCCGTAATGCTGAAGGATGCTTCCTCGCTAACTTCAAGCCCCTTCGTGGGAATTACGTTGACGATGGAGGGTTTATTACCCTTGCTGTAGGCAGCTATGAACCTAACGACTATGGTATTTATGACATGGCCGGAAACGTTTCTGAATGGACTGCCAATGCATTCGATGAAAGCGCTTATTCATTTGTTCACGATATGAACCCTGACTACAAATACAATGCAAAGCCCAATGATCCTCCTGCGCTGAAACGTAAAGTTATCCGAGGTGGTTCTTGGAAAGATATTGGATATTTCCTACAGGTTGGAACTCGTACATTTGAATATCAGGATACAACTAAATCGTATGTCGGTTTTAGATGTGTAAAATCTTATTTAGGCGGTAAGTAAGCAATATATGCACGAAGGTGCATCAATAAACTTAATAATTAAACACCATGGGATTTAATATTTCTGAAATAGTCCAAGGATCAGGATGGAAAAACTTTATGAAGTATCTCTACGGTTGGGGTGCTTCAATCGTTATTCTTGGTGCTCTATTTAAAATCCTTCACCTACCAGGTGCTTCCACAATGCTTATGTTCGGGATGGGGATTGAAGCAATCATCTTCTTTTTCTCAGCCTTCGAGCCAATTCACGAAGAGGTTGATTGGACTCTTGTTTACCCTGAACTTGCAGGTATGTCTGACGAAGAAGAACTTCGTAAGTACAGAAGCGACAGCAAGCATGGTGGTCCACTCGATGCTGATTCTATCAAGGAGATAATATCAAGCGTAGTGGCATCAAGCGGAGGAGGCCAAGCAGGTAGCCAAACATCAGGTTCATCTCAGGTTCAACAAGCCACTGTCGGCGTTGGTGGAGCCCTTGTTTTTACTGAGAAGTTTAACAGGATGCTTGAAAATGCTGAAATTGGTCCTGAACTTTTCGATAAAGTAGGTAAAGGGTTAAACAAACTCGGTGAAACATCAACAAAACTTGCTGATATTTCAAATGCAGCAGTTGCAACAAACGAGTACACCGAAAAGATGAAAAAAGCCTCTGAATCCATTGGCTCATTTACCGAAAACCACGCCAAATCGGGACAGGTTCTCAACGAATCAATAAATATTCTTTCTGAAAATTACCAGAAAACAGCAGGTATTGTTGCGGAAAGCGGTCAAGATTTCATGAATGGGGTAAGCAAATCGGTAACCAACCTGCAAGATCAGCTCACAAAAGCAGGCGAAAATGTTAGCGGTAGAATTACTGAATCTGGCAATAAAGTAGCGACAGAACTCAGCACCGCTGCAAATGGTTTAACTTCTACATACAAGCAAGCAACAGACTCATTAAACTTAACATACCAACAGCTATCCGATGCTATGAAAGCTAATGGTAATCTTATCAGCGAGGGTAGCGGTGGATACAAAGAACAGCTCGAACGTTTAAATAAAAACATGTCGGCTTTAAATGCTGCCCACGAACTTCATTTACAGGAAACCAATCAGCGTTTGAAAGAAGCTGAAAAGGTTTATTCCGGAGTTGATGGCATGATGAAGAAAATTAATACCTCCGTTACAGAGACCGAAAAGTTCGCCCAAGCACTTGAATTACTTAACAAGAATATTTCAGCATTGAATTCAGTTTATGGTAATATGCTTTCAGCAATGAACGTAATGTCGAATGGTAAATAATCATCCTTTAGCTCTCTAGATATATGGCACACGGTAAAGAAACACCCAGGCAAAAGATGATTGGCATGATGTACCTCGTGCTAACAGCTATGCTTGCATTGAATGTAACAACAAGTGTTCTTGATGCGTTTGCTCTCATTGATAACGGTTTATCCGGAACAACAAAGAACTACAAAATTAAGAATGAAAAGTTATACATACAGTTCGAAAATGCGTTTACTCTTAACAAAGTAAAGGTAGGCCCATGGAAAAATAAAGCGGATGAGATTAGAAAAGAGGCTCAAGAATTAATTAATTTTGTTCAAGGTCTTAAAAAAGAAGTGGTTACTCTGGGAGAGGGAGGATCTGAAACACCCGCACTAAAGGGAGATGAGGTATTATGCGATTTTATTGAGAATAAAGGAGATCTTGATAAAGCTGCAACGATTCTCATTGGAATAGAAGGCAATGGTAAAGCATTTGACTTAAAGAAAAAAATTATTCACTTTCGGGAATTTCTAATAAACCTGATTGACTCGCAAAAGGCACCTCAGCTTGTTGAGTCTATAAATGGGATTTTAAATACTGATAATCCTCCACAAAAAGAAGATGGAGAATCAAATACGTGGGAGAGTTCACGCTTTGAGCATATCCCATTAATTGCCGTTATTCCTCAGCTAACAAAAGTACAGGTGGATGTGCTAAACTGCGAAGCAGAGGTTGTTAATTACCTGCTTCAACAGGTAGGAGCCAATGATTTTAAGTTTAATGTTCTAAAAGCTACAGTAATTCCTTCGTCAACCTATGTAATTAAAGGGAACGATTTCAAAGCTCAGGTTTTCCTTGCAGCTTCTGATACAACTCAACAACCAGAAGTTCTTATTTGTAACTACGACTCAACGTACAATAAAGAAACAGGGGAATACGATTACAAAGTAGCAGGCGGTTCAACATCAATTCCTGTTTCAAAATCGGGAAAAGGGTTATATACAGCAAAAGGGACTAAACTTGGTAAAAACTTTTGGTCTGGGCTAATACAAATGACTGCGCCCGATGGATCAATTACCCGAAAACCATTTAGACATACCTACGAAGTAGCTGAACCTAGCGTAGTTGTATCACCATCAAAAATGAACGTGTTTTATTACGGGGTTGATAATCCTTGTGAGATTTCAATTCCTGGTATCTCAATGGATAAAATTACCCCAACCATTAATAGGGGTACAATTAAATCAACAGGTACTGGTTTTATTGTTCAGCCTGATGCTGGGACAACTACCTGCGATATAACAGTATATGCTATAGTTGATGGAGCAAAACGAAATATGGGAACAAAACCGTTCCGTATTAAACAGGTTCCAGCTCCGCTTCCAAGGGTTGGCGGAATAACAGGTAAGACAGTTGCGAAAAATGAACTTGCAGCGGCATTGGGTGTAGTTGCCGAAATGCCAAAGGACTTTGACTTCGACATGAAGTTTAGGGTTACTGAGTTTACCCTTGCTGCAACCATTCGAGGTTTCAACCAAGACGAATCATCAAAAGGCCAATCATTTACTGAAGGCCAGAAAAGAATTTTAAATAGTCTCCAGTCAGGTAGCGTTGTAAATATAATCAACATTAAAGCCGTTGGACCTAAAGGAGATGTAAGAGAACTAAACGATTTAGTTATCAAGATTAAATAATTGATACAACATATGAGAAGAGTATTAATTTTACTAACCGGTGCAGTTTTAATGTTTCAATCTTTTAGCATATCTGCACAAGATCAAAAGAAAGAATCTTTGGTTCTGGATGGTATCTATGTTCGTGAAGCCGTTCCTCAGCGCATTCCGGTTCCGTATCCTCATCTCAGAGAGGCCGATATGATGTACACGAAAAGGATTTGGCGTATCATTGATCTAAGGGAGAAGATTAATCACCCTTTATACTACCCTACAACACGCATGCAGGATAGGATTAGCCTCGTTCAAAGGCTTGTTGATGCTGTTAAGTATAACGAGATAAGCGCATACGATCCAACACCTGACGATGAGTTCACCACGCTCCTTTCGTACAATCAGGTTCTACAAAATTTGGATGCGCTTGATAAAAGTAAAACTCAGCAAAGCTTAACCACAGGACTTGATACAACTGTAACCGTTAAAGGGGATATCCGTTGGAAAGAAATTAAAGAGCTCCTAGTTAAAGAGGAGTGGTTTTTCGACAAGCAATACTCAACGATGCAAGTAAGAATAATCGGTATTTGCCCCATTCGCCATTTTTACCGTCAACTTCAAACGGGTAGTGAAGAGGAGGTTAACGGCGAACTCGTTCGTCAACCCATCTTCTGGATTGATTTCCGTGAAGCGCGTAAAGTGCTAGCCAATACTGCCATTTTCAACAATTTTAACGATGCTCAAAGAATAACCTTCGATGACCTTTTCTTTAAACGTCGTTTTAACTCCTATATTACGGCAGAATCTAATGTTTATGATAATCGTCAGATTCGTGATTATACTTATGGTGGAGTACCAAATATGCAGGAATCCGATAGGATTAAAAACGATTTGTTCTCTTTAGAACACGATCTTTGGGAATACTAACCAACTATAAAAGATAAAGAAAGGCTGCAAATTGCAGCCTTTCTTGTTTTCTTTAATTTTCGAGTCTAAGTATATTTTTCACCTTTTTCCATCAAAACATCACTAACAAACTTCTTGATGTCCTGCTCATCCTGCTTCCTGCAAATCAGTAGAATATCATCCGATTCAACCACAATATAATCGTTCAATCCTTGTAGAATTACAAGTTTATTGTCTGGCACATTAACGATAGTATTCTGTGAATCGTAAACCATTACATTCTTGCCGTTTATGGCATTTTGCATACTATCCTTGGCTGAATAGGCATACAGCGATCCCCAAGTTCCTAAATCCGACCAACCAAATTCGGAGCAGATAACATAAACATTATCAGCCTTTTCCATGACACCATAATCAATGGAAACGTTTCGACATTCGGAATAGGCACTCTCCACCGATATACGTTCATTGGCAGTGCCAAATTGAGAGGATATCTCTTTAAAAAGGGCATCCACCTCCGGTAGGTGCTTCTCAAATGCATTGGAAATTGCACTTAACGACCAAATAAAAAGTCCTGAATTCCAAAAAAATTCACCGCTATCGACAAAAACCTTTGCCATTTCCAAGTTAGGCTTCTCGGTAAACGTTTTTACCTTTTTTAGGTTAGAATTGTTTTTATCGGCCGATGCTCCGACCTGAATATACCCATACCCCGTTTCGGGCCGATTGGGCTTAATTCCAAGAGTCAGCAAAGCCTCGTTCTTAGCAGCAAATTCAATAGCACCATTGATAGTTTCAACAAACTTATCTTCATTCAGAATCAGATGATCGCTTGGGGCAACAATGGCAATGGCATTGGGATTTTTCTGCTTGATTTTATAGTTGGCAAACGATATGCAAGGTGCGGTATTCCTACGCATTGGCTCAAGTATCACCTGCTCTTCAGAAATACCAGGCAGCTGTTCCAGTACAATATCCCTATATATTTGGCTTGTTACAATGATAATATTCTCGGCAGGGCAAATTCTGTTCATTCGTATGAATGTTTGCTGCAAAAGCGTTTTCCCTGTTCCTAAAATATCAATAAACTGTTTGGGCTTTGAGGTTCGGCTTAATGGCCAGAAACGACTTCCAATTCCCCCCGCCATTATTACGCAGTAAATATCTTTACTATCCATGCTAAGAAAATTTGTTAAAATTTGATGTAAAGGTAGTAAACATATTTGGCTTCTAAACTTTACCTTAATTAAAGGAATCGTAACTACTCACCACGGAGATCACGGAGTTTACCTTAAATAAAGGGTTCGTTTCATCGATTATTCCAATCCTTCTTCAATGAAAAAAAAACTTGAACCAAACCTTTTGTGGCAAACAACAACAATGTATATTATTGAGTAATTTCTTTCTCTCTCCCGATATATCGGGACAAGCTGTGGTTTTCTGTGTGCTCTGTCAGGCAGGTCAGTGTCTCTGTGTTATTTTAGTATTGCTGAGTATCTACAAGGAATCGGAATATCGGCTAAGGTATATTTTAGGCATATTCATTTCAACAATAAAAAAACTAGACTACCTTTGAGACTATTATGAGACTATTCAATCTGATCGGTTCGTATTTTCTTCTTCTCGGAAAAGTTTTTGCCAAACCTGAAAAGAAGATGATTTACTATAAGCTAACGGTAAAAGAGATTGAGAAGTTAGGCTTAAACTCCATTGGCATTGTAGCTATAATTTCCGCTTTTATGGGTGCTGTTATTACAATTCAAACAGCTTACAATACCGAAAACCCTTTTCTGCCATCGTACCTTATCGGGTTAGCTGCTCGCGATAGTATTCTACTAGAATTTTCGTCAACCATTGTGGGGCTTATTCTTGCTGGTAAGGTAGGCTCAAACATTGCCTCTGAAATAGGTACAATGAGGGTTACCCAACAAATTGATGCCCTAGAGGTAATGGGTGTTAATTCGGCAAGCTATTTAATTCTTCCCAAAATTATAGCAACCATACTTTTCAACCCCTTCCTAACCATGCTAAGCATTGTGGTTGGAATTGTTGGAGGGTGGTCGGTTGGTGTATTTACAGGGGTTGTAACTACTCAAGAGTACATCAATGGTATTCAATATGCATTTATCCCATTCTATATTACCTACGCATTGATTAAAACCGTTGTTTTTGCTTTTATTATTACCACGATTTCGGCATTTCAGGGATACAACGTTAGCGGAGGTTCTCTTGAAGTTGGGCAAGCAAGCACTAGAGCGGTAGTGGCCAGTAGTGTGGCAATCCTGCTATTTAATCTAATACTAACCCAACTCCTGCTCTCATGATTCGCGTTAGCCACGTTTCAAAATCGTTCAACGAACATGCTGTTCTAAAGGACATCAGCGCGACCTTCGAGAAGGGGAAAACAAACCTAATCATTGGCCAAAGCGGTTCGGGGAAAACTGTGCTCCTTAAATGCCTAGTTGGTCTTTTTGAAGTTGATGAAGGGGATATTCACTACGATGATGTTCATTTCAATCAAATAAGCTTCAACGAACGCAAGGAGATACGTAAAAAGATTGGGATGCTATTTCAAGCTGGTGCTCTGTTCGATTCGTCAACAGTTGAGGAAAACGTGATGTTCCCATTGGATATGTTTACCAATATGACGCTAGGGGAGAAACTTGAAAGGGTAAATTTCTGCCTTAAAAGGGTAAATATCATTAACTTTAACCATCTATATCCTGCTGAAATTAGTGGCGGAATGCAGAAAAGGGTTGCCATTGCAAGGGCGATAGCGTTAAACCCTGAATATCTATTCTGCGATGAACCCAACTCGGGGCTCGACCCCAAAACATCTATCCTTATTGATGAGCTGATAAAGGAGATTACCCAAGAGTTTAATATCACTACCATTGTGAATACCCACGATATGAACTCGGTTATGGGTATTGGCGATAAGATTATTTACATATACCAAGGTCAAAAGTGGTGGGAGGGTACAAAAGAGGATGTACTATCGAGTGACAATAAGGAGTTTAACGATTTTGTTTTTGCTTCGGCGCTAACTCGGAAAATTAAAGGTATTCTTTAGCTTATCCATGGTTCTTAATCCATTCAAGCTTATCGGGTTGAAGAATTTCAATGGTTGTTCCCTCTATTGAAATAATTTTATCTTTTCTAAACTCCGAAAAAATCCTTACCACATTCTCAAATAGCACATCAATCAACCCTACTATCTCTTTCCTTGAATTATGAATTGGCTGCTGGTGAAGGGACTCAGATTATATTTACTTAAATAGAAAAACTAACACAGAGGCACTGAGACACAGAGAGTTTTTTATCATTTCTCTGTGCCTTTGTATCTCTGTGTTTAATCCAAAATACTTAGTCAATCTTAATTTCCAACTTACTAGTCGTTGTTTTTCCATTCAGCTGTGCTTGAATAAAGTATATCCCCGATGTAAAGTCTTTAATCTCGATTTCCTTTTCAGTTTTCCCTTTTGAGTGTTCAAACTCCTCCGTTTTAATTGTTTTCCCATTTTCGTTAGCAATAATGACTTTTACCTTCCCCGATTCACTTTCTTTGAACTTAATGATATACCTATCCTTATCTTTTGGGGGGATAAGTATCAATGATTCATCAGCTAAAAGTTTAGCCTTATCAACTTTCAAAAAGCCTGATTTTTCAAGCATATCAAACTCTTCAGCATTTGGTTTTAAATAGTCGTATTTTGTAATGCTATTATCGTTTGCTATAATAATCGATCTTTTCTCATTCTTCTCTCCCTCTTTAACCTTCCATAATAGACTCTTTGATTTGCTTCCATCCCTCCCAACAATAACCTTCTCGAAATTCGGCTCATCATTATCATCATAAGAGTCAATAAAATATGTCTTTGACATACTTTTTTCGATCGAATCTTTATCGGAATCGAAGCTGTAGAATGCCATATGATGTCCACTAATGCTATGTTTTCCATCCCAATCGGCATTATTCCTCATAATAATTCTATCAAAATCCTCTTCGTTTAAATCTCCTGATGACATAATGGTATAACCTTCTATATCCTTCTTATTAAGAGAATCCCCTTTTATATAAATCATTCGATGCCCCTTCTTACCGATTCTTGCCTCAATATGATTTCGGGTAGCCTTTCGGTATGGAGAATAACTATGCTGCCGAATATGACGTGGACTCATTGATCGGTTACCCAAAACAATTACCTCCCCTTTGCCCTTGGTTCTAAAATCCTTGATTTTATCCTTTTCAACCTCTTTCATATTATATTTGGCAGGATCGAAAGTACCATTTTCAAGATCTTTTAACATCTTATCGAGATCTCCGCTTTTATCTAAACTCCTTTCGCTGTAATAAACCTTATCAGAGCTACTTTCAGAATCAGGTACAAAAAAATCAAAATCATGATTAATGTTAAAGTCAAAGAATGGTGCATCGGGAACATCAATGTCAAAATCAGGCATGTCAGGCATTTCAGGCATTGGTGGGCATTCAATGTTTTCAGGTATATTAATCATTAAAACTTTCTCAAGGGAGTCCATCTTAATTCTCTCAATCTGCATCTTCTTATGAACATCGCGGGTAATGCTATCAAACTTTGCAGCATCATTGGACACATTATACTCTTTTACCACACGTTCCCCTTTATCGTCAACTTCAATTACCCTAACTATTTTTTTCTTTACTTGCTGTGAATATAAACTATTTATACTTAGGCTAAGAAGTCCAATTACAGCCAACCGATAAAATGTTTTATTAAATAATGAGCTTGTTTTCATGGTATTTCTAATTTTGATTTCAGGAACAAAGCTATTGCCTTTCGGGTTGATTTTTAGCTAACACCTAGCTAAAAGCAGCTAACGAAACGTTAAAGTTATCCGTTTGAGTATTTGCATTTTGTACATTTGAAACATGAATCGAAAGAAAATATTTCTGATTATCGCCTTAATGGGGCTTTCCATCACTGGAATCACGCTAATGCAGGTGCATTGGATGCTTAAAACCATTAAGCTCAATGAGGAGAACTTTGATAGGGCGGTTAATGAAACGTTAACTTTGGTTGTTGATAAACTCGAAAAGGAAAAGGATATTAAATTCTCGATGCCATTTCAGGAAAATTTCTGGTTTCCTCGCCATGAAGAATCTTCAAATAATGAACATAAGGAAAAGCCTCGTTATGATAAGCGATTTTTTGCTTTTCCAAAGCATTATTCTAAAACAAAATTCAACAACTATGGCCTCAGCCACTTCAATAAGGAGCGAACGAATTTTTCGAAAAGTGATTGTGATACTAATGAGATATCCATTGCCTTTGATTCTACCTTTTTTGATGAACATGACCCTTATAAAGCTTACGAACAGGCCTTAGATTCGATTGAAGAATTAGAGCAGTTTGAAGAATTGATTGATCCTTCAAGTTTAACGTTTACACGAGATTATATTGGTGATGTTACGAGAACCGTTAAGGTTGTGAAAGATGATACACTATCGAGAATAATCATAATTTCAAACGGTCGTTACGATACCATTAGTAGCGAAGATCTGCCTAAAAGCCTAATCCCTCCTCCGCCTCCTCCGCCAACAGGCGTTGAGCGAGTGCAAATAAGAAATCGAACAAATCCATATGTAGTATGGGGAAATTCAATGAGTACAAGTCGCTCAAATCGCAGGATGGTTCATCGTGATACTAACAATCATTATCGATTCGAGGAGGAGGTAATTGCTCTTAACGAAAAAGAGATTGAAGAGCAAACACAAAAACAGGAACTCGCATTAAAACAGCTGGTATATGAGATGGATGCTCGAAAAATGGAGTTAAAGGATAGGGTTAACTTTGAGGAGCTAAAAAATCTCCTTGCCGTTGAGCTGAAGAATAAGGGACTTGTCGCTGATTTTGAATTTGCTTTAGTCAACAAGGATTCTGAGAGGAAAGAGGTTTTTACCACACCGTTATTCAATAAAATATCTGCAAAATCAATCTACAACACCAGATTGTTCCCCAATAATTTTGTTCCTCTGAATGATTTCCTTGAGATGAAATTCCCCAATAAAGACAATGCAATTTATAAATCGGTGATTCTACCCATTTCGGCATCTCTATTTTTTACGCTAATCGTATTTTTGACTTTTACCATAACCTTGGTAACCATTATCAAGCAGAAGAAGTTGGCCGAGATGAAAGCCGATTTTATAAATAACATGACCCATGAGCTGAAAACACCCATTGCGACCATAAGCCTCGCATCAGACTCAATTGACAACCCCAAGGTGGTAGAGAAACCCGAAACCGTTAAGTACTTTACAGCGATAATTCGGGAAGAAAACTCACGCATGAACAAGCTGGTGGAGAGCGTTCTTCAAACAGCCAGGCTTGAGCGCAAGACCTTAAAACTAAACCTAAAAGAGGTTAACTTATCGAAGTTGACTGAGAAGATTGCTGACCAAATGAAAATTCAGGCCAAGGCGAAAGAGGGTTCAATCCTATTTACAAAACCTGAAGAAGATATTTTCATTATTGCTGATGAAAACCTGATGGAGAATGTTATCTTCAACCTAATCGATAATGCCATTAAATACTCCTTATCTAAACCCGATGTGAGGATTACCCTAAAAAATTTACCTGGTGGTATATCGCTTTCGGTTGAAGATAACGGAATTGGGATGAGTAGAAGTGAGCAACACAGGGTGTTTGAAAAGTTTTATAGGATTTCGCAGGGCGATGTTCACAATATCAAGGGGTTTGGATTAGGTCTAAGTAATGTTAAGGAGATTACCGAGCTACACGGGGGAATGGTTCAGCTCCGAAGCGAAATCGGAAAAGGCAGCACCTTTTCGCTTTTCTTTCCAAATAAAGTAAACGGCAATGAGTAAAGAAGGGAAAATTTTTTTGGTTGAGGACGATTTAAACTTTGGGGCAGTACTCAAAGCATATCTCGAATTGAATGACTTTGAAGTGGTTCTGGTTAGCGATGGTGCAAGGGCTCGTAGCGTGTTTAAACCCAAGGAGTACAACCTATGCGTTCTTGATATTATGCTACCAAACCTCGATGGGTACGAACTTGCCTCATTTATTCGGGCAACCGATTCGCAGGTGCCATTTGTTTTCCTTACAGCTAAATCTTTAAAGGAGGATGTAGTTAAAGGGTTTGATCTTGGTGCCGATGACTATATTACAAAGCCCTTTGATTCGGAGGTTTTACTTCTAAAGATTAAGGCCATTCTAAGGCGAAACGACAGGAATTCGGTGCCTACTCCTACTGAAGCGATTATAAGCATTGGCAGCTATACCTTTGACACAAGTGCAAGAACATTAACTAAAGGAGAAACAAAATTCAACCTCTCACCAAAGGAGGCTGATCTTCTTGAGTTACTTTGGAAAAATCAGAACCGTGTACTCAGTAAAGACAAGGCATTAGAAAAACTTTGGGGCAATAGCAACTACTTTACTGCCCGTAGTATGGATGTTTACATATCAAAACTGCGAAAATATTTTGCCGAGGATTCAGATATTGAAATTATTACCGTGCACAGCAGCGGATTTATACTTAGAATTCGATAATAAAATTCTGCTTACAACTTCGGTAAATGATAACCCCTGAATAGTTACGAACTTTATACTATTTTCAAGGTAACCCATTATGCTACTTCTGTTCGCTTTTCCTATATTTGTCCTTAACAAAATGAAAATCGTTAAAATTATAATCTCCTCGCTTTACCACAATCTGGGTAAGGGTTTATATGAATGCTGGATCATATAAATCGCTGTATTTTCCTACCCATCCTTAATTATTTAATCATTCATCTTACATCTTTACTATCATGAAGTATTTATATTTATTCATTTTTTTACTAGTTGATGCAACCTTTTCTTTCAGCCAAGTTACTACGGAGGATTATCAACGTGCCGAAAAATTTTTACAACGGAATCTTGAAAAAAGCATATTCAACCGTTGGGTTGAACCGACTTGGGCTACGAAGGGAAATAGCTTTATTTACCAAGTAAATACTCGCAATGGGAAGGAGTTTTTTATTGTTGATATCGATAAAAAGGCTAAAAGCATCGCATTCGACCATTCAAAACTAGCCACCCTTTTAACCGAAAATCTCAAAAAAGAGATAAAACCCTTCGAACTACCAATAAGCAATATCGTTATTTCTGGAAAAGGGGAAATATCTTTCTCAACCGATAATACACAGTGGGTTTTCAACTCAGATTTGAATACCTTAAAGAGAAAGATTAGCGAACCATCGCTTACCAATAAAGAATCATTATCGCCCGATGGGAAATGGGTTGCATATATCAAAGCGGGGAATCTCTATCTTAAGGAAAAATCAACAGGAATAGAGAGCCAGTTAACTACCGATGGAATTCCCGAAAATGGCTATGGCTGTAACCTCGATTGGTATGCCACCCGCAACGATAGCAAAGGGGAGAAGAACGATTATACCATCGAGGTTTACTGGAGCAACGATTCCAAGAAACTCATTGCTCCACGCTTCGATCGTCGGAATACCCGTAGGTTGCAAATGTATAAGGTTGATGTGGAGGGTTATCAATCCGAAATCGTTTCGTACGAACGCGAACTTGCCGGCGATTCTGTTGTGACCTTGACCGATTTTTTCGTGTTTGATGTAGCCCAGAAAAGAGGGGTAAAAATAGATATCCCCTCAAACCCTGCATTTCTTGGAACAAGTTTCTACACATTTGAGCATTGTCCTAAAGCTTACCATATTAAGTATTATAGAGGTTATAAAACCCGTGAACTTTTTGAAATCGATCTTGAAACAGGTAAAACCCGATCTATTCTTGTTGAAAACTACCAAAAATCGTTTGTTGATCCCGAAACAGAAACATTTGAGCTGATGTATAGCACCAATGAGTTTATCTGGTGCTCGGAGCAGGATGGCTGGAGCCATATATACCTCTACGATCTATCAACAGGCAAGATAAAAAATCAAATAACAAAGGGAGATTTTTATGTTTATGGTGTCAATAACCTTGATGCTAAAAATAGAAAAATATGGTTCCCCGCTAGTGGCTTAGAGCCAAATCGAGATCCATACCTGAAGCATTTCTATTCTATTAACCTCAATGGGAGTAACCTTCAACTCCTTAGCCCCGAGGATGCAATGCATGACATTAAGATATCGCCCGATAAAAAGTTTTTTATTGATAACTACTCTTCGTATAAAGACCCAAACATTGCTTTAATCCGATGGATGAAGGATGGTAGAATGGTTATGGAGGTTGAGAAGGCGGATATTGATGATTTAACTAAAATGGGATGGAAACCTGCTGAGCCATTCACAATCCTTGCCGATGATGGAAAAACAATGCTATACGGCTTAATCATTAAGCCAACCAACTTTGATCCATCAAAAAAATATCCGGTTATTGATGGCACATACTCAGGACCCCATACCATACGAGTACCAAAAAATTTCTCTCGTAGCGTACTAAACATGGACTTATCCTTGGCTGAACTTGGGTTTATTGTTGTAAATATCGATGGTAGAGGTAGTGCATACCGATCTAAGCAATTCCATGATATTTCATATTCTCGACTTGGCTATGGTTTGGTTGATCATGTTTATGCCATTAAGGCGTTGGGTAAGCGATTTTCATATATTGATACAAGCAGAGTTGGTATTTATGGCCATTCTGCAGGAGGTTATGATGCCACACGAGCACTTCTACTATTCCCAAAATTCTATAAAGTCGGTGTATCATCAGCAGGCGATCACGACCATAGAATGGAGAAGGTTTGGTGGCCAGAGTTGTATCAAGGATTTCCGATTGATACGCAGTATCACAACCAATCGAATGTAACCAATGCAAGCAAACTCGAGGGGTATTTAATGATTGCTACAGGCGATCAGGATAATAATGTTAACCCATCAGCAACCCTTAAACTAGCTGGAGAATTAACCAAAGCCAACAAAGATTTTGAGCTGATAATTCTACCAAATAATAACCACGATACCTGCTATTGGAATAAGTATTTCCTACGTAAACGGTGGGATTTCTTTGTGAAGTACCTACAAGGAGTAGAACCCCCTAAAGGGTATATTATTAAATAATTTTTTGGAATATTGGAAGAATGGATAGGTTACATTATTCCATCATTCCAATATTCCATTTCAAATAAAAAACTTTTCTAAGCTCTGTCACCTACTTGTTCATCATCTCATCCCTTTTCGCCTTATAGAAGACCCCATCGCGCCAGTTTGGAAACTCACCGATCATGCTAAGCTTATACCCAAGTTCAAAGTAAACGGTTAAATCCTCCACCATTCCGTCAAACTTCCAAATATTGGGTTCGTAGTTATCCGTTGGTTTATGATAATTTTCTGAAATCCATTTACCCATAGTATCCATCGACCATTGCTTGCCGTGCTCAATATTATCGACTCCAAACCCCATATTAATTGAGGGTACACCTACCTTGGCGAAGCTGAAATGATCGGAACGGTAGTAACCTCCTCTTTCAGGTTTGGGATCGGCTGCAGCATAACGATTATGCGCCTTTAAAACCTCAACAGCATAGTCATCGAGTTCAGAGTATCCTAAACCCGAAATGGACATATCCTTAGTTTTTCCAAAGATGTTTAACGCATCCATATTGATAACTGCAACAGTTTTATTCAGCGGATAAATCGGATTCTCGGCATAGAACTGACTTCCAAGTAATCCCTGCTCCTCGCAGGTAACCGCCATTAAGAGAATCGAACGCTTCGGTTTTATCTCCTGAGAATTGAAGACTCTTGCCATTTCAACTAAAGCGGCCGTTCCTGTGGCATTATCGAGAGCACCGTTAAGGATGGAATCACCTTTAAATTTGGGGTTCACCCCAAAATGATCCCAATGGGCAGTATAAATAATGTACTCATCGCTCAAATCGGTGCCAGGAATCAATGCAACAACATTCTTTGAGTTGATATACTTTACCGAGTTTTTGAAGCCTATTGATGCGTTTAAATTTAACTGTTGAGCAGCAAACCCCTTCTTGGCTGCATCCTGTAAAGCCTTCTCATAATTGACCCCTGCTAGGTCAAATATTCTATTGGCGCTTTCTTTGGTTACCCAGCTCTGAAACTTCAACCCTGATTTGGTTACAATATTATCGGCAAGGTAGAAACGTGTGCCCGACCAGCTGTTCTGAACCACACCCCATGGGTAGGAAGCAGCCTCGGTTTCGTGTACTAAGATTACCCCTGCAGCACCCTGCCTTGCAGCCTCCTCGTACTTATAAATCCAACGTCCGTAGTAGGTCATGTTTTTCCCTTTGAAAAGGGAACTGTCGTAAAATCCTGGATCGTTAACTAAAGCGATAACCATTTTACCCTTAACATCAACCCCTGCGTAATCGTTCCACCCATAATCAGGCGCATTTATCCCAAAGCCAACAAAAACAAGCTCTGAGTTAGTAATATCAATGTTCTCGATGGGTTGTGGAGTTCCTCCAATGAAATCCTCAGAGAAATTGAGCAACAGCTCTTCCTTTGCCCCTTTTATCTTCAATTTCATAATCTGATCCGATGTAATCTGGATTAAAGGAACCTCCTGAAAATAGCTTTGTCCATTGCCGGGTTGTGCTCCAACCAGCTTAAATTGCTCCTCTAAATACTTTATCGTTTTCTCTTCCCCGATGGTTCCGGGGAAACGACCCTGAAAATCATCAGAGGCAAGTACCGAAATCCTTTGCTTTAAATCGTCAGTATTTATAATAGAATTATTACTCTGCTTAACATTTCCGCACGATACTACCATTGCAAGTATCGCAAAAAGGGAAAAAAGATTTATTACTCTTCGTTTCATGGGATTAGATTTATGAGTTTAGGTTATCAACTTAGAACAATAATTTGATTAATGGTTTAAACAAATCGGGAAATAGATGGCTTTCTTGAAGAAGATATCAATAGTATTAATTTTCTATCTTTGCACCCAATAAAAACTCAATAATGAATAATCGTAGAGTACGTGTTCGTTTTGCTCCTAGCCCAACAGGCCCATTGCATATAGGTGGTGTTCGAACCGCCCTTTTCAACTACTTCTTTGCCAAAAAGCATGGGGGTGATTTTCTTCTTCGAATTGAGGATACCGATTCGCAACGATTCGTTCCAGGTGCCGAAGAGTACATCAATGAATCGCTCCGCTGGTGCGGGATTAGGATTGATGAGGGGGTTGTTGAAGGGGGTAAACATGTACCATACCGCCAAAGCGAACGCAAAGCGATTTATAAGCAATACGCCGATCGGCTAATTGCATCGGGCAATGCGTACTTTGCCTTTGATACGCCAGAGTCGTTAGATGAATTAAGAAAGAACGCTGAGGCAAATGGCGAAGTGTTCACCTACAACTACCGAATTCGTAATAATATGCAAACCTCATTGGTGCTAACACAGGATGAGGTTCAATCACGCATAGCAAAGGGTGAACAATGGGTAATTCGATTCAAAATGCCCGAGAACGAAGAAGTGAAAATGCACGACCTTATCCGTGGCGATGTGGTGGTTAACACCTCAACCCTCGACGATAAAGTGCTTTTCAAAAGTGCCGATATGCTTCCAACCTACCATTTGGCAAATGTTACCGATGATTACCTAATGGAAATTTCACACGTTATCCGTGGCGAAGAGTGGCTTCCATCACTACCATTACACGTTCTTCTTTACCAAGCTTTGGGTTGGACTGAAAGGATGCCCCAATTCGCACATCTACCATTGCTTCTTAAACCTACGGGGAATGGCAAGCTGAGCAAGCGCGATGGCGACAAGATGGGATTCCCTGTATTCCCCCTTTTGTGGAAATCTCCCGAAGGCGAAACCTCCCGCGGATACCGTGAGGATGGCTACTTTCCCGAGGCATTCGTTAATCTTCTTGCCCTTTTAGGTTGGAATTCGGGGACTGAACAGGAGATTTTCAGCATGGATGAGCTGATAAACCTATTCTCGTTAGAACGGGTAAATAAATCGGGGGCTCGCTTCGATCCTGAAAAAACGAAGTGGTTCAACCATCAGTACCTTGTTCAGAAGAGCAATGCTGAATTGGCAAAGCTCTTTATGCAATACCTCAACGAAAAGGACATTAACGCTGATGTAGTAAAAGTTGAAAAAATTGTAGGCCTTGTTAAAGAGCGTGTGAATTTCGTGAACGAAATATGGGATCAATCCTACTTCTTCTTTAAATCCCCCCAATCGTACGATGAGGTAACCGTTAAAAAAGCGTGGAGCTCTGAAACTCCCGAATTAATGAGGAAAATTCTAGATTTCATTTCTTCTATTGAGAGCTTTACGACTCAAAACATTGAACATCTACTTAAGGATTATATCAACTCCAATAACCTTGGCACGGGTAAAGTGATGAACGCATTAAGGCTTAGCCTTGTTGGCGCATCGAAAGGTCCAGGGGTTGCTGATATTTGCGAGGTGATTGGAAAAGAAGAAACAACTGCACGAATTAGCTTAGCTATTAAAAGCATTGTAACTATTCAGTAGTAATCGAAAATGAACAAGAACCACGGAGACACGGAGGACACAGAGAATAGATAAGAACAATAGTTTAGAATATTCTTTTTTGGTCTAAATGATTGCCAAAAAAGTATTCATTTTTGTACATTATTTAAAAAAACTTATCAAGGTTATTATTCTGTGGCCAATGAAACATGCCTCTGTGATTTCCTTGTCTCCGTGGTGAATAGTTACAAAGCATTATATAATTCTCTCACTACAATAGTAAAAACCCATAGCTAATATATAACTATGGGTTTACTATTTTCCTTTCGTTTAACGCTAAAGATTGGGAGCAGGTTTACCCGTTAATTTCTGTATAGCAACCTTGAACTTTTCAATATTCTCAGGTGAATCGGGTATGTTTGCAGCCGACAAGGATGGGATTTTTGTTTCGAAAGCCAATTTCATTTTACCATCGATACCCATGCTATCCCCTATATACTTATAGTATTTAACAAGTCTTTCAGCCATAATACATAGTTTTTATTGGTTAATTACAATTCATCAAGTATCGCTAAATAGGGCTTAGCTCTGTTGTCCCAAGCAGCAGGTGGTTGTATCAACCATTCACAATGATCGTCGCCCTTACCCATACAAACAGGTTCAACGGCCAGCAGTTTTTTCCCGAAGAATGCGGTACACCAACCCGATGCGTAGCCCGAGAGGGTCCAACAAACAGGCTCCTTCGCTTCGGTATTATAGCTTAAATACTGTTGCGCTTCGTAAGAGTTTGTCCAAACTCCCGAAAAATAGAATTCCCCTGTTTCCCGATTATATCTTATCTCTTTAGGTGTTGCTTGCACAATGCCCTCCCATGTATGTATAACCGGACCAGAGGCTAGGAGATCCATTTCGGAATCAAATTCATAGTTCAGCTTCATCTGTAAAAAATCGGCATACCCATGCTGGTAACCAAATTTAAAAAAGAGGCTTCGAGCTCTTTCCCAACCCAATTCCTTAAAAATACTTTGTCGTAATAGGCCTATTGCATTAGCATCGAATATTACAAGGCGGGTATCCTTAAAGGTCGTCATCCCTTTTTCAACGTTAAACACAATATCCTTTGACAAATTAAAGTCGGTTGCTTTCATACGCATTTACATTTTTAAGTGATACATTTCTAATGAACAGTCTAATTGTATAGCATTACACTTGTAGAAAATAGTCTCCTTTCTTTAAAAACATTGTTTTTTAAGACATGCAATTTACATCTTAAAAAAAATAATTGATTGGGCTAACCATCTTTTATTTAAACTTTTAAGATGATTTATATCACTACAGAATGGCTATTCCCGAAGGGAATAGAAAAAACTTCTCAAATGAGAAGTATTGAGGTATTTACAATGGCATGAAGTAGCACTCCATATTTAAAACCATAGATAACCCTTATATATCCAAGAATAAGCCCCATAAATATTTGAGGTAATACCAGCAATGGTGTAAATATGAAGTTATAAACATTGATCCCCTCAAAATTGAAGATGTACAATAGCCCGAAAAGAATTGCTGAAAAGAAGAAGAAAAGCGGATAATGTCTTTTTAAAAAAATATCGCATTGATTTTGATATAGATTAACAATCGATGTAACAGCGATTAAAAAACTGAAAATAAGGAATTTTGAATTGCTTCTGACAAAAAAGTAAACGAAGAAAACAGCACAACAGGTAATAAATAACGTGAGTTCGATATAAGAATGCTTATTATATCATTATTTATTAGCACTTTAATACAAATATTATGTTTCTGGAAGACTGCCTACCTGCCGGTAGGCAGGCATCATTCCATTTTAACCCAAAAAGTAAAATACTGATAATATGGCATTTAAATTATTTATTACATCGAACTGACGTTAAATATTACAGTATTTCTCCTACTGAATACTAGAAGCAACCGCATTAGAACTTCCTCGTAAATTGGTGCTAGAACAATAGCCAATAGTACTTTCTTGTATAACGTTAAATCTAAAGGAAGCCGAGTTATCCCTGTTAATTTTAAAGTGATAAACCCAACTACTCCAAGGGGCATAGTAAATACAAGATAAACAGCGAGCATTAAAAAAAAGCCTCTCCAGCTAATCTTTAGGAATTCACCAGGGATAATAGGCTTTTTAATGTAGTGAAAGAAATCGACCATAACGTTGGCGTTATGGTTAGTTGCCGATTTCGAAGCACTTCTCTGTCAAGATACTCAGAATTTTAATAAGAGCGAAAACCTTGAAAATGGCACTGCAACGGCAATTAACTATAACGCGTGTTAGCGGTGGTTTTCTTTAGTTTGGTTTTCTTTTCGAAATTTCATTATTTACTCGATTACAAATATTTATTTATAATTTTTATCTTTCTAAGTAAGATACTAACCATCCAACTTAATGAAAGTGCAGATATAAATGTTATTGAAAATTTAATGAAAGCAGGAATGTCAAACTTCAATAGTAAAAACTGACACCAAACAACAAAAATATAGTGAACTAAATAAATTAAATAAGCATTTTCAGATAATGAATTCCACCAGTAATTTTCTTTATAGATTAGTTTTCTAAAAGCCGTAATAAAGGCTATACAACTTATTGTGCATGAAGCAGCATGAATAGCATAATAAATCATCCAAATATAAAATTCTTTAATTGTATTATTCTTCAGCATTTGTCTTAATGGTTCAGCAATTATAGTTAAAGTAAAATAAACCACTAAAGAGAGCAGAAGCCAAAGCCACCATTTTTTCACAATAGCTGACTTTGTTGAAAATACTTCATTATTGAAATCTGTATTCCCAATCAAAATTCCTAGTGTGAAATATCCAAAATACAGAAGTATCCGGCTTAATTGAAAATCAAAAGGACCAATTCCTGTCCAAGTACCTGCTCCAATTATGTAGGCGATTGGCACATAAAGTATCCATGTAACACAAAACAGGATAATAAAAAAAGAAAAAGGTTTATTTTTTATGCCAGAAAGTTTCAATCCAATATTGTCACTTAATTTTATAAAATGCTGATAAAACAATGCAAACAACAAATTAAAAAGGAATAATACCCATATAAACCAGGGTGGTCCAACAGGCCACTTCTCTGTTCCAAAAAAATCTCTTATGTAAGCAATAATATCTGTGTTATTATGGCCAACATAATAAGAAGGAAAATAAGCAATTAGCATTAACAAAGTTCCCAAAAACAGAAAAGGAATAAACAGCCTGTAAAGTCTGTCTTTTATAAAAATAATCATGCCTTTTTTATTCATGCTTCTCATAAGGAATAATCCACCTATTAAGAACATAAGTGACATGAAAAATACATCATTAAAATTCTCGAAAATATCAAGGCCAATCCATCTTTTTGTGTCTACAATAGCATGTGTTGAATTGATATAAGCTTCTTTGTCAAACCAGGCAAAAGTGGTATATGCCAGTGATGAATGATGTGCAACAACCATTAAAGTAATTGCCGACCGTAAGTAATCTATCCAAAGATTTCTGTTTGAATTGTTCTCCATATTATCCCAATATTGTTTTTTTATCGTGTTAAGACGTTTACCTTGATTCTAAAGTTACAACCTAACTGACGTCCATCGACTCAAATAACCGCTAACGTTTTGATAAACGCATATTTACAGCACAACCATTATCGTAAATTTATAGGCTAAATTATCCTTAAACTCCTTAAACCTATAGCTATCGTAACGGTAGAATGTTCCAAAGCCCAAAGCGAAATAACCATTGGATAGCAACTTGTTTGCATATATTCCTGTTTCAAAGTACCCTTTGGTGGGGACTTTCGCATTGAAATCCGCTGGAACAACATGAAGTGAGTTTGCCGAAACATCGCCAAAACTTATATTATTTACAATGGCAAACTCCGGTTGAAACTTCTTTGAACCGGTTACCCATAATAGCTTCCCGAAGTCATGCTTAAAAAAGATGTTAACGAACCGATCCGTTATGAACTCGTTCATGCGCATGGCCGCAAAGCTATGCGCTGCATCGGGGGTTAAAGAGCCCAAATAATTCGCTCTGCCGAAGTACATAAACGATAAGGGGATTTTTCCGAACACCCTACCAGCATCAATGCTTATAGTTGACTTACCAAGAATCTTCCACTTATAGGTTTTATCAAGTCTAACCTCAAGCTTATCGAAATTGTAGCCACCGTCTAGAGCATTAAGCCCTTTAGTATATTTTACCCAAAATACTGGAAAATCGAAATTCAAGGGCATAATTGACCTAGGAGTTTCCATTAACTTCTCGCCAGGGGCAATCCTTAGTGCTGCTGTAAACAGCGCTTGGTTAAAGCTGGTTAACGTATCATTCGTTACCCAATCTTTATAGTAAAAACCCGAAAGAAGGTTGTACTTCTGGTTTGCCATCGAAAGGTTAAGCTTACAATATCTTAAAAATCTGAATGAAAAGGCCACCCTATGCTCATCAATCCCATCCATCTTCGAAACAGCCATTTGCCTTCCATTATCGCCCCCAAAGAAAATGGCATTATCGTCAACAAATGAGTAGGTTCCTGACTCCTGAACATCGCTCATGTAGGAGTACTTTAGCTTAATCTCATCCCTACGGCTAAAGGTTAACTCTGTAAATCCTCCGAATTTCTGCGCCTCATCCTGTAAACCGTAGGCAGTATAGCCACCAACCTTTATAATTTCTGAAAATTTTCGGCTTGTTTCAAGCCCAATTCCTATACGGGTTCCCTCATACTTATTATATTTAAGGATATGGCTCAAATTAACATCGATGTACCCAAGGGGAGCTCTCCCGGTAACCAACGATTCTATAATGCGCATTCTTTCATCGAGGTTAATCTTACGACCAATACTATCGAGGATACGATATGTACGCAATTCAAGGGCGTTTAGGCTATCCTTGCGGAAAAGATTCCAGTAAGCGTTGTTATGCTCTCCCGCAAGCGGATCGATTCGGGTTTCGATATGGCTAAAATTTTTTCGGCTAAGGTTTGGGTTAATCTCAATATCCTTTAAGTACGATTTCCCTATGCCTAACATCTGCATGGAGTAGGTATTCCCCGTTTTTTTATCAACAAAATCGGGTGGTATGATAACTAAATCCGTGTTGAGTTCAACTGGAAACCACGTACTATCGTTGAATCGTTCGTAGCGCTGCTGAATTTTAACCGATAGAAGACCAATGCTCAATGAAGGTTCAGCGATTACGTTCTGTACCGCATAACCCCTTGAGTTTATGGTTAGCTGTCCCATTAACCCTTCAAAATTTCGGTTCTTATGCGGCCGATAGGATATGACGAAGAGCGTATCGTTTTCGGGGGTAAATAGGGTATCCTCGAGGATGAACAGGTATTTCTTTGTACTCCCTGCGCTAATTGGGTTCAGGTAGGTCTTATCGATAATAACTATCTTCTCTTTGTAAAACGTAAATGATTGTGCTTGCGTGGCAATAAAGGAAATCATAGGATCCTTTAAGCCGGATACCTTTGACGCGATAACGTTCTCGAAGTTATTGTTGGGCGCAAGGAACTCCTTTTGGGTAACCGTTTCGATAATCATTATGCCATGCTTATTTTTTAGCTTATCGAACTTTGTGGTTAGCGAGTCTATTCTCTTGAGGGTATCGGGGTCAGATTGTTTTATCCTTTTTGCGATTAGCTTATCAAAGGTGTAGTACATCTTATTGTAGCTCGTATAGCGGTAAGATGCTAATTTTTCAGGATTATTCCTCCCCCTGTTATTATACGCCGCAATGATTATACGATGAGCAGGGTTAACGCCTGGCTTTACAACAACCTCATTAATCTGATAGCTAGTTTTGGAAAGCCCTATCTTGAATGGCTTATTATAATTATCGGCATTAATAGTTATGGTTTGAGGTGAGTACCCAAGGTAGGATACCTTTAGCCAGAGGACAGGATCGTTGGTGGTAATCTTAAAATCACCATCGAGGCCAGAGGTAAAACCATTCCCCTTCTCGTTAAAAACCACATTTACGAAAGGGAGAGGCTCTCCTGTTTCGGAATCGAATATTTTACCCTTTAGGGTTGCCTGAGAGATTGAAAACTTAGCGAATAATGCAAAGAGCAATAATGTAAATAGTTTTTTTGATATCATTATATATTATTTTTTGAATGCCTTTTTTACAAAAATAATACCAAGATATACAAAATAATTTCTAGCTATACCTCAGTAGAAGGTATAGAACGAAATCTATTACTATTTAAATAGAGAAATTTTAAACAAAGGTTATTTACGCTTCATCCTTTTTAATCCACATTCTGAACATGGATAAAGAAACACCCAAACACAGACCTGCTAAAAGTATTAACCAAAATCCAGCATTCCTAATTGTTAAGCAACGATCATGCTGAAAATACATGGCCAATTCAATAATGCTTAGGCTAAGCATTACAATTGCCAATCTCAAAAAACGATTTTTAAAATTACTCATAATTCATACGTTTAAATTATATTAAATGCTGCCAATAAAAGGATTACTATTATGTATACAAATTCCGTAAATACTATAAAAAGAAGTAAGGCAAGAATAGATTTTAAAATACCATTTATTAACCTACGCTCCTGCACAAATTGAATGACTCCCCAACAATAAAACACAACGTAAATAACAAGTGAAATCGCAACAACCAATCTTAAAGTATGGGTTCCATTATAAAAAATCATAAATGGCAATAAAAGAAACTGAATAATAATTCGCTGTCCTGTTATGTAGGTATTAAGAACAAAAAATTCAGCGAGGTTACGGTTCCTATTTCTAAATACTATCCATGTTGCAATCGAAAAGCAGGGAAGACAAGCTAGCTGAACAAGAGAAAAGTGTGTTGAAACAAAACTATTAATTTTCTTGCTTATGGAATGAGTGGTTTCGTTACTAATAGAGGACACAATATTGAGGTCGAAATAGTGATATAGGAAACCATATAAACCCGCAATCAAAATCAAAAAAGAAAATGGCTTAAAAAGCGCAATTCTCTTCCCTCCCAAGTATTCTCTTACTGAATGCCCTGGTCGTGTGAATAGCTCCTTAATAGTAAAAAAGAATCCTTTATCGACATGAAGTAATCCATGCTGTAAATCGTGCCATAAAAAACGAAAGGTTATTGACCTTACAGTTGCTGATTGGCCACAATTATTGCAGTATTTTCCATCAAATTGATTATTACAATTCTTACAGGTTGTCATAGTTTATAATTAAAATTGCGATAACTACTTATTTATGAGCTTAATAAAAGTAAACAAGTTAGTTGAACCAGACAAATATTATACATTAACAGAATAAAATCTTGGCAATATCTATATAGGCATTTTGCTAAAATAGCGTTCCAATCTCTTCTAAAGATAGGAGTGCTATACGAAAATGAATTAAAAAAAATAACAAAAATTCTCTGTACTTACTCTTCTTTAACTTGACTTTCCTTGCTCCCTTTCTTCATGGGATATGAACCGGGTAAAATAACATTAATCAACTTCTTACCCCACAAACCAAGCTGAACTCCTGCTGCTAAACAAAGAATGCTTAATATGATGGTTATTAATCCATAATTTTCACGAGGTGCTACAAAGAGGAGAGCAATAGATAAGAGCAGGATTATAATACTAAAAATTATTTTCACCCTTAACAGCGGTGTTTTAAGCGTTTTAAATCGTGTTAGACCATCAATTACTCCCGTAATAATTGCAAAAACAAGGGTAAATGGGAAAACAAAAATCGAGAATATTAAAACGCTTTTTAATAAATCGTGTTGAAAGTTTCCAAATAGATTAATTATAATAGTAAGCAATGGTATGGCAATAACCAATGCCTGCGATAGATGTATAACGATTGGATGTAAATCTAAATTAAGAACGAATAGTCTATTAAGCGAAACTCTTTCTCTATAGGGTTCAAAAACTTTTCTAGGCAGTCCACATGCAGGACAAACATCACCAAGTTTATCGGCTTCCATTACAAATCCGCAAGGGCGGCAACGTACAAGTTCTTTCATAAGGTTAAATTTTAGTAACCCAAATTTAGAAAATTAGTTTAGAAAAACTTGGAATTCAAATTGAACTTATATCACTATCAATAATGATTTTTGCTAAGATGACTAAACAATGATAAGGATTATTACCTCAATAGTTTATACCTCGCTTCTAGTTCTAATACCGATTGGCTTACAAGATAATCAGAATAATTCGCTTTGCTTTTATTCTGAAATTGTTAGTCCATCGGTCCCGAAAAGATCGGGATTTGCCTTGGGCGAACTCGCACAAAACGCTCGGTTCGTAAACTCAACATTAACCAAACCTGCTACAAGATTTCATTTTATTCATCTTGTTAGCGGTTTGGCATAACACGTTATTGTATTGTCCACAATTCCAACGATGACAAGGAGAATACTATAAGTATATATAAAGTATTAAGCACTTTTCATGCGAAACTGAAAAAACATGAAATGTGTTCAGCAAAACTTTTACTATAATGGAATATCTATAAAGACTACGGCTTACCAGACAAAATACAGGGGGGTATGAAGTAGGAGTTCTCGTAATCTGACCTCAAAAAACTCTGTTTAACTCTGTGTGAAAATATACTTAGAGTTAAACAGAGTTTTAATGCATTAGCAATATTAAACGAGATTACTTTTTAACAACCTCTAAATCAATACCACCAATAAGTTTTCTGTTGATGTAGCCCGAAACCGTAAATTTAGCTACTTCGCCCTTTGATACCTTATCAACAGAGAAGTCGGGATCGACAATTACTGAAATCTCTCGGCACTCGCCTGGCTTTAAAAGCTGGGGGTCGGGATGCTTAATGAATGAACCCCATAGCGATCGGGTTTTACCCTCATTCCCTTTGGTTTTGTGCTGATATACTTTAAGAAAAACCATAGCAGGTTTATCCGTTGGATTACAAAGGGTAAACTTTACTTCTGCAGGGGAAGAGGTTGGCCCTACATGGCAGTTTTCCTGCCCCATATTATTGGCTGGGTTAATGTCCTCGATATGGTAAATCTCCGCCTTAATACAAACGTGTCCTGAAACCGAAGGTGTCCAATTTGCTGTGGCAGTTGCATTGCCATTTTCCGGTACAACAATAGGTACGGTTTCAATATCATCCCAAACTACTTGACCTATACCATGCTGCGCCCATTTGAATGTTACCCGAACAGCATTTGCCGGATTGTTTTGATTATTATAAACTTTTGCATTTATCTCATAATTAGTCCCCAAAACCAAATTATTCGATGCAACAGTTGTACCCCCTCCATCTTTCAACCATATCTCAGGGCTGTTCCATACCAATTCATTATTGGGTTCAAGAGACCAAGTGCTTTCATCCCACTGTGAGTAGGTGTACAAATCGACAATCCTTTCATCGCGAACCTGAAAAACTTCAACGGCATAGCGTCCTGATGTACTACCTATTGCCACTACGTTGTATAGCCCCAATGGTTTTCCGTTTGGTACGTCAAATGTTAAGTCATTTGATTGTCCGAATTCGCCAGAAACGGCATTGGTAGTTTTCACATGCGTTCCGTCAAAATAAATTTTAACCTCCTCGGAGCCGCTAAAATCTTTGCCTCCTAAATAGATGGTCTGATTGCTTATTCCATTTTCAGGATTTAAAACATTGATATATGCTCCCCCGTTATTGGCCCTGATTATACCCATATACGGTCTGTAAAACTTAGAGGTAACGGTTACATCAATATCACCTGCACCAACGTTTTCTAGTAAAATTCGTGCGTTCCCGCCAGCATCGGTTTGAACCCCTCCTAGAATAGTAAGGTCTCGGGTTAAAGCCACTACTGCACTAGCAACTGGTACGCCTGTATTCTTATCGGTTACCTTTATTACTATTTCTTGTTTACCCGTAGAGCCTATCCCTTCAGGATGAGAAACGTTCATTTCGCCTGGCTCCGACACCCATACGGGTAATTCGGGATCGCCAAAGAGATGTGTCATTTCGAAGGTAATCAAACGTCCATTCGTGGCTCCAACATTCTGAGCGAGGTAGGTTTTGCTGTAAACAAATAGCTGACCGAGCCGTGGAAGGAATCCTCCGTTGATTGTATTGTCGAAATCGGGCCATAAAGCATCGCATAATCCCTCGGTGATAGGATTATTGCAACTGCCCCAGCTATTCCTAGAGGAGGCAACAATGCCTATCGCACCACGCCTTTGAGCTCTCAACAGCTCTTCAGCGAAACAATCGGTATTGGTGTTTAAAACAGCATTGTCGGTTTCATCGTCAAACCATCCTGTTTGGCATGTTACGCCGAACACGAAAGCGGGCATATCGTTCTGATTAAGAGCCGCAATATTTGCAATATGAAAGTTTGGGCGACCCCATCCATCTCGACCTCCATGGCCTCTGTAGGTTATGAGAAAATTTCCATTATTAAATGCATTCTGAATATTAGCAGCAACCCCATTCCATTGGAATACAACAGGAGGTTGTTGTGTTAATTGGTCTGGTAAATTTGTTCCGTTCTCCCAGCGCTGAGGTCCTCCGGCAATTCCGCCTGAGAAGTTATATACCCTTTGAGCATCATATCCTTCGCCAATCAGGTAGTCGCGCATTTCTTCGGCTCGTTCAATCAATACCCATCCGCAATCCTCCATATCATCGGAAGGGCAAGCGTCAGCAGGGCTACCAGCAGGTACTGGATCGGTATCATCTTCGAATAGCCTAACCAACGATGTGGTATTATAGTATGCGGCAAGCGCTGGAGGGTTTTGCTCGTAAAGTATGCTTTTATCGATAACAGCCCCAAGCTGGTTAACATTATCGACCGAAATCCTCGATAGCATTATATCGGGGAAATAATCAGCCCCATCAAGGGTTGTATAGTAAAGGTCTGTACCAACCTGCGTAGTAACATCCGCTCCCCCAACCGTAACGGTATGCCCTGTATGAATTGTCCGATAATCAGGGGTAATATGATTAGCATCGCCAATAAACACTACGTATTGAGGCACCCGAGTCCAGTTGATGTACATATTCTCCATATAGGTTCTTATGCTCGCAGCGGTATTGCCAATTGTACTTATGTTTACTACTTCAACCATAAGCCCTTTTCGGGTTTTCCAGTGCGCTAGCCGGTTAACAGGATTAGCTGCGTCGGTCGCATCATAAAAAGCATCTTCGGTAATAATCAGGTAATCGCAACCGTATCGTTTATCACCATTATCATCCTCTGCATTGTTTTCCATCTGCTCTACTACCCTATCAAAATTGTAGTTGAGAACCGATGATTCTAATATCTCCTCAAACCCTGCTGAATACAACCTTTTGGGTATTGGTTCTATTTGTACTGGCTTAGCGTATTTTACTCTAACCTCAATTTGAGAATATGCGGTTAAAGATTTTTTAACAGGATTAAACTGAATAGGGTAAACTTTAAGGAAAATCAGCCTATGCCCACGCATTATCCCCATATCCTCAACCTCAACGCCAGCCAATTTTCCAGGGTAACTTGCATTTTTTGCGTAGATTTTCGGATCTATTTTAAACTTCGAAGGGCTATCGCTTGATGGCTCAACGGTTAGCTCCTGAAATGGGATTAGATTATAGCAGCTCAGGTTAACCGAATCGGATTTAAATATTTCTATGGTAAAGCTGGCATCTTTAGGGATTTCTATTAGCTTTCCAGCTACAGGGATTGCTGGTTTTCCTTCGTCGTTCACGCTCGACAGGGTAGGAATGGTTAAGCTATGATAAATGGTTTCCTCAATAACCCTTTCCTGTACATACATTCCTGGAAACTCAAAATTGACAAGAATCCCCATGGTGGTCTCATCTTTAAGAGCATAGAATGGTTTATCATCCTTTTCTGCGTGTGGTTTAAATGGAATCCACCCCAGGGTTGGATTACAACATATATTTACAATTACTTTATTTGTAGAAATCGAACGTAGGTCCTTTATATTCTTGATATCGATTTCAGGGGTTTTAACTCCAACGGGTAACGGCTTAACTAAACCCGATTTACTAAAACTGATATGGGCTCTATTGACTATTCTTGAAATCGCTGAGCTGCTATTATCTGATACTTCACCAGTAAATTCTATATATCCCCCTTTTTTTGGATCAACATTGGGGATGATCCATACGGCAATTCTTTCATTTTTTACTGGTAATCCTGAACCTTTCAGGTATTTTCCTTCATTCAGTAATTCTACATTTTTTAATAATGGATGAATGGTATCAATAATATTTACATCGGTAATTTTACTTTGAGTGTTTACATAATAGATCCTAAACGTAACGGTTTCGCCTGGATATTTAGTTATTTCATTTAATTCGCCTAACGGCGTAACGATTACTTTTTTATTAGCCAGACGGCTAATTTTTTGGCACTGGGTAATGTTTACTATTACCACAATAGCCAATAAGAATTTTAGCGTAGCTAAAACCTTATACAGCTGAAGTCTCAATTTTCTTATTCTCATGGTTTTAGGGTTAATTAATGATTAGTGAGCTGAAACTATTTTCAAAATTTATAAATTACAGGTGAAAAATTATTACCTAACCCTTGATAACATGAACCCTTCAATAAAAAAATAATCAAAGAAACTCTGTTTATCTAGGTTGAGCGAACTGGTTCGTAAATTAAGGCAATGGTAATTTGAGATTTATTAATAAAGATACTCGTTGTATAAATTCCAGTCAATAACCCTTTCGGGTGATATGGGAAAATACACTATAAAATATTAAGGGGGGAAGAGATGATTTAGAAACCTTAAAGTGTTTCTCTCTACAATTTATACCTCGCCACTAGTTCTAGCACATTATTATACTGTCCGCTATTCCAACGGTAGGTTACATCGGTATTGTGAGGTCTTATGGGGAAGAACGAATAGGTGTAAACAAGGTAAAAAGCCCAGTGCTCGCTTTTGTTGTATTCAACACCCAGTAAACCAGCGAATTCACAATTTCTGAATTTTTGAATATCTTCAGCTGGGAGCGAGCCAAACTCTGTCATCTCAGTGGCTTTAATAAGATACCCCCCAGAAAAACCTACCAATGGATTGAACCCATTGCGTAGCCTATAGCCTAATATTAGGGGTATTTCGAAGTAATTCAACCGCATACGGTAATAGCTTGTGTTTGATCCCTCCTCCGTTCTTTTGGCAAAGCTACCCTTTTGAATATACCGTAGCTCCATTCTGGAGTAAAACACCGATGATAACCGACGACCCACCCAAATGCCTACAATCGGTCCCGCTTTATTGTAGCCCGCATGGCTATCGCCATCGACCTGAGTTGCTGCAATACCACATAAAAAGCCTCCATCGAAACGTTGCGCAATTGTTTGCGATAAAACTCCTAAAAATAATAAACTTAGTAAAATATAATTTTTCATGATCCAAATTATGAAGTGCCTAAAATGCCTTGAGTTTAGAGTACTTAAAGTTAAATCTTCTCTTATCACTTTAAGTACTCTAGGCATTTTAGGCACTCGAAGTACTTTTTAATAATAGCTCTAACATTCTCCCAACACCCACCGAGGCATTCTCATTAATATAATGTATCCTATTGCGCGATTGCACTTCTACCGCATTTGGGTCAATTAGATAAATCGGGGCGTTTACAGGGGCGTACCCCAAGAGACCCGCTGCAGGATAAACGTTAAGCGAAGTTCCAACCACAGCAAAAATCTCGGCTTGGCGTGTAATCCGAATAGCCTCGGTCATAGCAGGTACTTCCTCGCCAAACCAAACTATATGCGGGCGAAGCTGAGACCCTTTTGAACATTTGTCGCCCAAATTCAGATCGGTATAGCCAATGTCATGAACAAGCGTTGAATCAATAGATGATTCAACCTTGGTTAATTCGCCATGAAGATGCAGGATTTTAGTGCTTCCTGCACGTTCATGAAGATTATCGACATTCTGGGTAATAATACGAACATCAAAGTACTTCTCTGCATCAACTAGCGCTAAATGACCCAGATTTGGCTCAACATCCTTAAGCTGTTTGCGTCGGTCGTTATAGAATTTTAGCACCAACTCGGGGTTTTGCTTCCATCCCTCGTAGCTGGCCACCTCCATGATATCATACTCCTCCCATAGACCTCCCATATCGCGAAAGGTTCTTAACCCGCTTTCGGCGCTAATTCCTGCACCAGTAAGAACAACCAACTTCTTTTTAACCATTACTTTAAGTTAAAATTCTCACGATAAAATATCCTTATTTGCTTCTCGAACTCCTTATATAAGTCCAACGATTCATCGGAATCAAAACCTAGCTTCTGCCATTTAGTAATAAGCTTCTCCGCTCTACCGATTAGCTCTTTATCGAAAAAAGTATTTATCTGCATATACCCTGTTTCATCCTTATTGCCTAATTTTTCAAGGCATACATAGCTCTCACCCTCCGACCATTTCTTGAATGGGAAGCAATCCTTTTTGAGCAGCAAAGAGAAGTTACAAAGATCAGCTGTTTCGAGTCCTGGAGCAGTAACTAGAGCAGGCATATTCTCCGCAGTACCTATCCATATTGGCACTGAAACGGATGTTGGTTGAAATCCCAACTTCACCCAAGTTGTGATGAGTAATGGTGATTCCCCTGCCTTTACCCCATGAATTAGAATTGTCGATGTTGATGAATACCTCACAATATAATCCCTTAAAGTGTACAATCTATTGGGAATTGTATTCTTCTTAAACTCAACAGATAAATCGGTTTTTGTTAGCTCGTGCTTCAAGCAAAGGCTTGCCTTGTCGAGAAAAAAGTATGGGTTGAGTGATTTGCTTTTGTACCCCTCTTCAATCTGCTTAATTGCCGTTTGATAGCGATTATATCCTGCTCCCTCATTCTCTCTCCCGGAAATGGAGTAGTTCGTTCGTATTAAGTAACCATTCGGCGCAATTTTCGGGTCGTTTACATCAAACTTTTTGTAGGAAAAGTTATTGGTCTCGAAGTATGCTGCTCCTCCCATTGTATCAATTACTCCAAAGTTTGCTTCAACACCCAAAGGTTTTGGTAAAGTATCTAGTAAATTTTGAAAATCTTTAATTGTAGCGCAATATTCAAGAGCAATTCGCATAATAAACCCTTCCTGATCCGCCTTTTCTGTTTTATCATCGATAGGCTTTAGGTTGTACGATGCAGAGTTCATAATAGAAAAACCCGCGCTATTTGTTCCACCCCAAACCTGATAATCCTTATCGTCGGAATTTACTAAGCCCACAAAATTGTACCGCTTCCCCTTAATGAACATCATCTTATTGTTGAACGAATCGCTATCGCGGTGCTTCCACATCAACGGTCTGCCATCGCGAGTAGCTTTTCCGCTAACTATTGCCGTAGTGCATGCAAATGCTGCTTGACCTATCAGAAAGGTCATTAAAAGTATCGGAGCAATTCTTCTCATAGGAATACTTTTTAATGGTAGTGAGGTAAATATAAGAAATTTAGGATTTTGTTGTACAAGAAAAACTTATGATTTAGATAATAAACTATAATCAAAAGTTCTTATATGTAATCAATAAATTTCCTCGCAGCAGAACTGTCGAGATATTACTTGAAAACATTTTTCTATCGCAGAGCTGCGGGGAATTAACCCAAAGAGATTAAATTTCTGAATCGTAACAATCAAGATAAATAGCAAACTATATATGAAAAAATATTCTCAAAACGCTCACGGGAATCATAACAATAGCACTAATAACCAACTGCTCAGTCATTGAATAAGGTGTTGTGATATCGAAGAGTATTGAACCTCCAAGAAACAAAAAGTCTTCAAAGTATATTAGTAGGCTATGGTTTCTTCGATAACTCCAACGGAAAAACAATATGTAATAGAAGTAGGGGAATATACAAAAAACAAAAGTATATTAATTGATTCTTTAAGCTATATCCTAGTTCAGGAGAATGATAGAATAATAAATTTAAGGAATAGGATTATAAGATTCTAGTATATATGAACCCCCGAACAAGATTATGTACGGGGGTTCACTCATTATATTGTATGATTGATTAATCTTCTTTTCTATTAAAATAGTTAAGACAAAGATTTATAGGAGTAATCCATTAATCATATTAAATAAATCCGACGTAATAGAGTCAGGGATTGAGCAATTAATTATGTTTCTGACAAAATAATCAATTCTAACCCTTTCGATCTATTCGTTTAATCCTTAATACATCGAATCGAATACTTCATTATTTTATACCAATCGTATATGGAACTATTTGCATTATCATATGATAAATACCTTTCTCTTGCTTTAGTTGATGAAACTTCTGTCGATGTCCAGAATACAGCATATTCATTCTGTAACATAAATGTTAAAAATTGATTAGCATCATATTCCCCTCCTGCCAGAGCAGTAAATCCACTCGAATTAGTTGCACCTGTATTTGGCATTTTCCAATCAGTTTTTGATTTTAACTTCCCCCCTGCAATACTAGCACCTCCTAGGAAGTTTTCCAGAACCTGCCATTCGCTATCAGAAGGAATATGCCATCCATCTGGACTTACACCTTTTGCTTTTTCAGTAGTAACACCTTTCATAGTTGCATCCCAAGTATAGAGTCTTCCGTATTTTGTAGCATTTTCTTCGGTATTATTATAGGATACAACATCTGGAATCGAAGAGCCATCTGAATAATGAAGAGTCTTGAGGTTTTCAGCCATCCATGTTTGTGTTCCAATTGTGATAGTTTTATATACATTACCATCAATATCGGTTACTGAACCAAATATTAATTGGTTGATAACATTAATTTTTACCGTTTTACTCGCGATATTGTATTTAGCTAGATCTGTAGGTGTAAAATCAACCCTCAAATCCTGATTATCACCTACGTTTAGTTTTGTACCAATTGCTGGAGTGTAGGCAAATGTACCAGATACATCCGCTGTTGCATTCAGTTGTGTAGAACTTAGTAATGTTTCATAGACGATGTCAGCAGGATTTGCCCATGTAATAATAGGATCTTTGCGAGGAGATGTATCACTCTTTTTACAGCTGCCAGTAATTGATAATAACAATCCAATAATAAGTAATTGGATAACCCAAATTTTGTTTTTCATATTCATAATTTAATTAAAGTTAATAGTAAGGAGTACTTCCGCTAATCTTTATTTATCACTTTACCAAAAATCAATAGATATAATTGATTATCAAAATGTAATATATAGATTGGGTGATAAAATAGACGAATAAATTGTAGTATATACCCCATCGCCATTTATCGATAGTTCATGGTCAATCGGGGTGAAAGAATATAGCTTTTGTCGAAATAATCATATATAACATCTACTAAATTGTAAATTGCAGTTAATTTGAGAGTCAATTAGTAAAGCGGCTATAATGAAAATTGGGAAAACAACAAAAAGAGTTTTACTCCATGTTATATATTGGGCCTTTGCTCTTTTATTCACAACTCTTCTTTACGGTTTCTGGATTGATAACACATTGATTATTCTATATCAAAATTTGCTTGTTCTTCCAATCGATATGTCGGGCACCTATTTTTCACTATATTTTTTAATCCCTAAACTTTTAATTCGAAAAAGATACATCTGGTTTCTAACCGTTTTTATCGCAACGGCTCTCGCTGCCGCAGTTGCTGAAAGATTAGTAAACTATTATTATATTTACCCATTGCTCTACCCTCAATTCGATCCATCAAATTCGCCAATTTTCACCACTCGTTTTTTTAATATGTCTATTGGTGTTATAATGATAATAGTAACAGCAACTTCTATAAAAATTCTAAAACACTGGTATTTAGAACAACAGCGAATCGTTCAACTTGAAGTTCAAAATCAGGCAAGCGAACTAGCATTACTTAGGAGTCAAATCAACCCTCATTTTTTATTTAATACGTTAAATAATATCCACACACTTATTACTAAAGATACAGATAAAGCCTCTGATGCATTACTTCGACTATCTGAAATAATGAGGTATATGCTTTACGAAGCAAATTGTAATAAAGTAACGCTTGCTCGCGAAATTGAATACTTGAAAAGTTATATTGAACTTCAAAAAATAAGACTCCTAAAGGATACCCTGGTAGAACTGAAGGTTACCGGAAATCATTTTGAACACTCAATCCCCCCTATGCTACTCATTTCGTTTGTTGAAAATGCCTTTAAGCATGGTGATAAGCGTAACTTATCAATCCCATTTACTTTTAATCTAATATCTGAGGAAAAAACAATAGTGTTTAAATCAATTAATCCTATTAAGAAAACACCCGATACTACTTACGATGGAGATGGAGGCATTGGGCTAAAGAACGTTCAGCGAAGATTAGATTTAGTTTTTAAGGATAAATATAGCCTTACTACTGATATTTCTGACGGTTCATACAATGTACAATTAACCTTGATGTTATGATTATTAGATGTATTGCTATTGATGATGAACCCCTTGCCTTAGAAAAAATAGTGGGCTATATCAATAGAGTTCCCTATTTAAAGCTGGATGGTAAGTTTGATAATGCGCTTGCTTCTCTTCCTGAGCTTAAAAGGCACACCATTGATTTACTCTTTCTCGATATTCAAATGGATGGAATAAGTGGAATTCAGCTGCTTGAATCACTTTCAAATAAACCACTTGTAATTTTTACAACAGCCTTCGATAAGTTTGCAATTAAAGGATATGAACTTAATGCAGTTGATTATCTGCTTAAACCCATTTCATTCGAAAGATTCTTAAAATCAGTAGAAAAAGCCTATTCAATTATTGAAAAAGACCTTGCTCAACTCAGAGGCTCAACATTAACTGTTACCGAAAAAGCGATAGACTATATTTTCATAAAAAGTGGGCAAAAGCATGAACAAGTAAAATTCTCAGAAATTCTTTATGTTGAGGGAATGAAAGATTACTTAAGGATTCGTACTTCAACAAAAAAGATTATGACTCTAATGAGTTTCTCTCAAATCGAACAAATGCTTCCTAGCGATAATTTTATAAGAATTCATCGGTCATACATCGTGTGTATTGATAAAATCGAAGAAATTGAAAGGGCTCATGTAAAAATTTCAGGAACTAAAATCCCTATTGGAGACGCTTACAGAAAGACTTTTCAAGATAAACTAAAGGCGAAAGGCGTAATTTAAACCTACCTGTAAATTAACCATTCTACTTCAAATCATTTAAAGAAATTTGATATTCTAATTTTCCTAACTATTCAGCCGTAATCGAATTGAACAAAAACCACTGAGACACAGAGAGCACGGAGAACCACAACTTGTCCCGATTTATCGGGAGAGGCAATTATAAAAAACGACTGAATATCAAAATGCAAAAGAATCACTAAAACGAAAAACATAAATATTTTCTCTGTGAAACTCTGTGCCCTCCGTTTCTCCGTGGTGAATAGTTACTAATTTTCTAATTCGGTGTCCTTCCAATTATTATCTTTACATTTTCCATTTTAAATCGAAATGATAGACCAACATACAGTCGATAGGATTATTGCTGCTGCCGATATTACCGAGGTAGTTGGAGATTTTGTTACTCTAAAAAAGAGGGGGACAAACCATCTAGGCCTTTGCCCCTTCCATAATGAAAAAACCCCATCATTTACTGTAAGCCCTGCAAAGGGAATTTTCAAGTGCTTTGGTTGCGGCAAGGGAGGCAACTCGGTGAACTTCATAATGGAACACGAGCATATGAGCTACGTTGAGGCGCTCAAGTTCCTTGCCCGTAAATATCATATTGAGGTGGTTGAGAAGGAGGTTACCCCCGAAGAACTTCAGCAGCGGAATGAGCGTGAGAGCCTAATGGTGGTTACTGCTTACGCACAAAGGTACTTCAGCGATAACCTTCATAAACACTCCGACGGAAAAACCATCGGGATGGCATATTTCCGTGAACGGGGTTTCCGCGACGATACCATCGAGAAATTTCAGCTAGGCTACTGCCTCGATCAGCGGGATGCTTTCACCAAAACCGCTATTCGAGAGGGTTATAAACTTGATTTTCTAGTTAAAACTGGGCTAACCATTCAGCATAACGAGGATACGTTCGACAGGTTTCAGGGTAGGGTGATGTTCCCCATTCATAGCATCAGCGGTAGGGTTACCGCCTTTGGTGGAAGAATTCTGAAAACCGATAAGAAGTTTGCCAAATACCTGAATAGCCCCGAGAGCGAAATTTACCACAAGAGCGGTATCCTCTACGGAATTTTTCATGCTAAAAAATCCATCACGCAGGAGAATAAATGCTTCTTGGTTGAGGGATATACCGATGTTATCTCGCTTCACCAAGCTGGGGTCGAAAACGTGGTTGCCAGCTCGGGGACATCGCTTACGATTGATCAGATTAGGCTGATTAAGCGTTTCACGCCCAACGTAACCATCCTTTACGATGGCGATGCTGCTGGTATTAAGGCATCAATCAGAGGGATTGACCTAGTGCTTGAAGAGGGCTTAAACGTTAAGGTTGCATTGCTTCCCGATGGCGAGGACCCCGATAGCTACGCCCGTTCGCATAGCGCATCGGAGGTTTTAGATTTCATTGCCAAGAACGAAACCGATTTCATCACCTTTAAAACCCGAATACTCCTCGATGAGGCAAAGGTCGATCCCATTAAGCGTGCTGGGCTAATCTCCGATATCGTTCGGTCAATATCCGTTATTCCCGATAGTATTATCCGCTCGGTTTACATCAAAGATTGCAGCAGACTTCTCGATATTCAGGAAAACGTTCTCTACACCGAGGTAGCCTCGAACCGGCGGAAGAAAATGGAGCAGGTTTTGGGCAAAATACCTGCTGAAGCCGAAATAAAAACCACTCCTCCCCTTCCAGGTTTTGTAACGAATGTATCATGCGAAGAGCAGGAAAAGGAAATCGTTTACTTTATGCTCCGGCATGGCAACGTGGAGTTTTGGAAACCTGAACTCAATGACGATAATCAGGAGTCCCCATCGGTATCCATTGGTCAGTATATTATCAACGAGATACTAAATGATGATTTGGAGTTTAAAAACCTTGTATATCAGAAAATATTCAACGAGTACCTCTCGCAGCTCGATATTAACCCCATGGTAGATAACCGATACTTTGTGAACCACCCCGATAGTCAGATCAGCCAAGTGGCGGTTGATTTCCTTTCAACACCCCATAAGTTGAGCAAAATTTGGGCTAAACACCAAGCATTTTCTGAGGAGGATATCGATTTTCTTCATCGAGTTGTACCAAAAGCAATTATCGTTTATAAAAGTAAAATCATGAAGTTGGCCATAAAAAAACTTCACGACGATCTCGTTAAACTCGATATCAAAAATCAGGTGGAAGAAACGAATGGTATACTTAAAAAAGTAAAAACATTAAACGACTTACAGAATACGCTTTCAAAGGAGTTGGATAGAATTGTTCTTTAGCTTAAAGTATTTTGTAACTATTCAGCATTAACCAAAATAAAAAAACCACGGACCTGACCGGTAGGCAGGTGTGTCTTCGTGGTGAGTAGTTAAAGTTTTTTTTCTTGCTTTAAAAATAATTTGTTTAAACAAGACCAACTATAAATTGTTAATTTATATGCGAATTATTACTTTTACTATTCATAAAATGCTATATTCGAACCTTAAAATATTACTAAACCTTAGTAAGGATACAACTAACCCAAACCTATAAATCAGATGAAAACTAGTAAGTTCAACATCGTTAAAATCTCTACACTGCTATTGGCAGTAATGTTCTTTGTAAGCTGTGGTAACAGACAAGCAAAAGAAGCTGAAAATTCTTCGGTAACTCCCAAAGAAGAAGCTTTTAAGAGTGTCACAAAGTATCCTATACCAACCGCTTTCGAAGTTATTAAACTCCTAAATAATGCAGGTGCAACTTACATCCTCAGCATAAGCAACCCTATTGAGAATGTAGATAAATACATTCCTGCAAAGAGCAAAGCCCTAAATTTAGGCGTTTATGGTGCAGACCTTAGCTATGCTAGCACCTATCAGATGAAGCAGGAAACCATGAACTACCTCAAGGTTTCTAAAAAACTTATCGATGAGCTACAGATAACCTCTGCTTTCAACGTAGAATTTGCTCAGCGCGTTGAGAAGAACATCGATAATAAAGATTCATTGATTCGTATCATATCCGATTCATTTTACGATACATATGAATTTCTTGTAAATAATGGCAAGGATAACACCTCGCTGCTAGTTATGGCAGGTAGCTGGATTGAAGGTTTATACATTACTACTCAAATGGCAATCATTAGCAAAAACAATGAAGACATTCTTAAAATTGTTGCTAATCAGAAAGAACCGCTAACGAAACTTCTCTCTCTCCTAGAGCCATATAAAACTGATAAGGACGTTGCTGAAATAGCAGAAGTTCTTAAGCCTCTTGCTGATATTTATAATACCATTGGTATTGATAAACTTACCCCCGAACAATTCGAACAGATCAATAAAGCAGTTGCACAGGTTCGTGGTACGATTGTACAGTAATAAAGTATATCTCATTAAAAAAGACTCACTTAGGTGGGTCTTTTTTGTTTTGCAAATAGTTATACAATGACAAGTAGAATATTCATTCTAAGCATTAGCTGTAACTCTACCATCTTTTCATGTGTTTCCTTATTCTATTAGGAAAAATACTATCAATATTTTTCAAATTTACTTATAGGAGTTATTTACACTTCTGCACACATGGAATGTCCGAATTTTAATCATTGCATTATACATTATATAGATTAAGCAGTTTTGCGCTTCGTTAAAATCTCATAATATGATAGTTACAGTATTTTTTAAACTAAAAATCAATAACTCCGCCTTAAAAGGCGGAGTCAAGATAAAAAAGAACCCTCGGCTTTAGCCAAAAGCGTAGTGTACGGTTTTAAGAGTAGAATTGTTTCTACGTTGATTAATAGAAAGTATATAGCAGCTGGCATAGAAAGTCAAGGGCTGAAGCCCACAAATCGTTACATCATTATCTCCGCCTTAAAAGGCGGAGTTATTAGAACAATCCCCTTTCCGAGGACTATAACACTTTGGGTAAGCAGTATAGATATAACAGCTGATGCTTAATCTGTATAATGTCTATTTATTATAAATTATTACATGGACATTTCATATCTTAGTGCATTGTTTTCTTCTCTATGAGCGAATCGATTCTTAATGCCCTTATGCAACTTTTTGCCCTTATCGCCAACACCTCTCAGGTGTCGGCAAAAGGGAAGAAAATTGTTGAAGCATTTCTGCGTCAGCATCTCACCCGACGCATTGCAAATGAATACCTCGACCTATTTGAGAGCTACGCCGATTTTTTTAATCGCGATATTTCGGCCTATTCTAAGTACGAAGAAATGGGGCGTGAAACGCTAATCGAATACGTTCAGAAGGTTTGCCATCAGATACGGAAAGGCCTACCTCAATCCGACCGAATCGTCGTCCTCATCAAACTTTTGGAGTACGTAATTGAAGACAATAAGATTACCACCCTAGAGAAGGATGTGGTTGACACCGTATCCAAATGCTTTAACATCGATGAAACCGAAGCCAATAACATCGAGTATTTTATTTTTCATAACGACTGCGAAGAGATAGACCCCTCGTTCCTGCTGATTATCGAAAGCCATCCAAAAATTCGTGAGGATATCCTTGAAGGGCTTTGGGTAGAGCAGAATATGCCCGAATGGCTCGAAGATTCACATAAATTATACAACGAAAGCATAGCTGGAAGGTTGACATTCCTGTATATTCCCTCAACCGGAAGCTTCGTGATGCGCTATTACGGTAGAACGGAACTTTATCTTGATGGGAAAACGATAACCCCAGGGAAAGCTTATATCGTAGAGGTTGGTTCAATTGTAAAAGGGCCTACGGTGAACTCAATCTATTTTAGCGACCTCATGAGCTGGCTTTCCAAAACTAAGAATCGGCAAAAGATAGTCTTCGCCGCCGAAAATCTTGACTATACCTTTAGAAATAGTACGAACGGGATAAAGAATTTTAGCTTCTCCGAAGAATCCGGACAGCTGATTGGAATAATGGGAGGTAGCGGAGTTGGTAAATCAACTTTACTTAATCTACTTACCGGAAAGGTAAAACCTAAATCGGGAAGAGTACTCATCAACGGGCATGACATTCATATCGATAAAAGAACCGTTGAGGGGATAATCGGTTACGTACCTCAGGACGATCTTCTGTTTGAGGATTTAACGGTTTATCAAAACCTTTATTACAACGCAAAACTCTGCTTTAGCAATTTCACCGAGTTTAAGGTTCGGCAAACCGTAAAACGTGTCCTCGACGATCTCGATCTTTGGGAGATTAGGGATTTAAGGGTTGGGTCTCCGCTTAACAAGATGATCAGCGGTGGTCAACGCAAGCGGCTAAATTTTGGGTTAGAGCTCATGCGCGAACCATCAATCCTCTTTGTGGATGAACCTACAAGTGGACTATCATCTAGCGATTCGTTAATGGTAATGCGGCTTTTAAAGCAACAGGCCAGCAATGGACGGTTGGTCATTGTGAACATCCACCAACCCTCATCAAAGGTTTTTAAGCTGTTCGACAAGCTATGGGTTTTGGACAAAGGCGGATACCCCATTTACCAAGGCAACCCGGTTGACGCCATTGTCTATTTCAAAACCATGAGCACCCAGGTTAATGCATCCGAAAGCGGCTGCTTTCAGTGCGGAAGCATCAACCCTGATCAAATCCTTGAAATTATTGAGGCAAAAATAGTTGACGAGTATGGTAAACAAACCAATATTCGGCAAAAAACCCCCGATGAATGGAATCGCCTTTACAATAAAAACGTGCAAGATCAGCTAAAAGCAAAGGTACATAAAGATATCCTCCCAAAGAACTTCTTTAATATCCCCAATATTGAGGTTCAATTCAAGATTTTTTCCATTCGTAATTTGCTATCGAAGATTGGCAACAAGCAATACGTGCTAATTAATCTGATAGAAGCGCCACTACTCGCCTTTATACTTGCCTACTTCACCAAATATACCCCTGGGAGCGAATATATCCTGGCCGATAATAAAAATCTACCAGCCTACCTATTCATGAGCGTGGTGGTTTCCCTATTCATTGGGCTTACCGTAAGCGCTGAGGAAATAATAAGCGACAGAAAAATTCTTGAGAGGGAATCGTTTCTTAACCTTAGCCGTTTCAGCTACCTCAACGCTAAGGTATTCTACCTATTCGCACTATCAGCCCTTCAAATGCTCATGTTTGTTATAATCGGTAACTATGTTCTTGAAATACATGGGTTGACTTTTGTTTTCTGGCTCATCCTCTTCTCAACCTCATGCCTTGCCAATATGATGGGTTTAAACATCAGCTCAGGGCTAAATTCTATCGTATCCATATACATCAGCATTCCGTTCATTTTAGTACCTCAACTTCTGCTAAGCGGTACAATTGTACAGTTCGATAACCTCCACCCATCAATAACTAAAAAGGTTTACGTTCCGTTAGTTGGTGATATCATGTCCTCGCGATGGGCTTTTGAAGCGTTAGCCGTAGAGCAGTTTCAGAATAATCAATTCGAAAAACTTTTCTTTGAGCAGGAGATGGTAATGAGCGAATCGTATTTTCGCACTGCATTCCTTATCCCACGGCTGCAATACAAACTGGAAGAGTGCAACCGCTGGGTTGATGAGAACAGAAAGAGTGATCAAAAATTCGGTAGCAATCTAAGAATTATCTCAAATGAGCTTAAAGTGCTACAAAAATCCACACAGCTCCCACCGTTCGATAATATTCAAATGCTAAATGTATCCGATTTCAACGAACAAATATCGGAAGAAACCAATGGCTATCTGCGATATATTAAAGGCCATTTTACCGAAATCAGCAATAATGCAGGACAAAAGAAGGATAGCATCTATAGCAAACTTGTAGATAGTCTAAAAACAGAAGGGGTATTTAATCTTAAAAAGCGAAACTACAACAAGGCCTTAGCCGATTGGGTGCTCAATACCAACGAGGTTACCAAGTTCCTCGAAACCGATAGCCGAATTATTCAGAAGCATGAACCCATATTCATGCTGCCCGATCACCCCTGGGGCCGGGCGCATTTCTACGCTCCAATGAAATTCTTCAATGGCCAATACGTCAGAACGCTATGGTTTAATCTTGCTGTAATTTGGCTCTTCTCCTTAATGCTGTTCGTCACCCTTCAGGCCGATGTTCTCCGAAAGCTAATTGATTACTTCGAAAGCATTAAGCTGAGTCGTCTGCTAAAGAAGGAAATAAAGAAGTATTGAAATAGCTAACTCTTCCTTTAGCATTAACTCTTATTGCGCTAAATTTCTACTCTTCCTTCTTCAAAAAATCAATAATCGATTTCAGGTTTTCGAGATTCTCCTGCTGCTGTTCGAGATGTTTTATCTGCTCAAGCTGTATTGTATTCAGCTCATTATCTGCCTCTTTAGGTGAACTCTTACCTTTATTACTCAGATTAATTTGGTTAGGGCTGATTGATATTCCGCTAGAGGTATCGATAAACATCTCCCCTTCGCCTTCGCAAAGCCATAGCGGATTAATCCGAAATCTGCGGATTAAATTTTTAAGTAAAACTGCCGAAATACCGGCCTTGCCCCGCTCAACATCTGAGTATGAACCCTGCTTAATATCAAGGGCGTCAGAAAACTCCCGCTGAGTAAAATTTAATAATTTACGTATCTCCTTTAACCTCTCATTCTCCGACATAGTAAAACTTTTTTCAAAAAGGTTCTATACAAAAAAACAAAAATAGTAGATTATTGTAAAATCCTTGGGAAAATTACCTAAAACTTCAACATTTTATTATATTAGTCGATTGTATTTTAGAACTGATTTAGCATGGACACAGGTAAAAAAAGGGTGGAACGAGGGAAACAGTTTTCGAACTTGATAAAAGAGAACACCAAGGTGCTCGATTTATTGCTAAAATCATTCCTCGATGGTAGCAACGAGCTGCTCGTAGTAGTATCGGACAATATGGTCGTTTATGCAAATCGTAAAGCCATTAAGAATTTCGGGTTTACCTCTAAAGAGCTATCGACCAAATCGGTTGACGATCTTTTTACCACAAATCAGCAGACTCCGCTTCGCAATTTTCTTGCCATGGCGGTATCAACACGTAAAAATGCAGCTGATCAGCTGCTCGTTAAGGTTGCAACCAAAAGCGGATCTGATACCTGGTATGCTCCCAGGGTAAAAAGGTGCATCTGGAAAGGAGCCTCCTCGCTTTTAATGATGCTAGTGGATATCAACAAGCCCGAGGAGAAAAGGGTATCGTCCTTATCCGAGGAGGAGGCCAGACTTCAACTTGCGCTCAAGGGTGCTGATCAGGGCGTATGGGAGTTCAACTTCCGAGCAAGCGAAGCCTATATCAGCGAGGAATCTTTCACCCTGCTTGGTTATAAACCGAATGAGTTTAAGACCACCTACCAGAAATGGCTCAGCCTTATTCACCCCGATTTTCAACCCTTATTCGATAATATCGAGGAGAGGATAAAAAAGGGCGAACTGAATACATTTCAGCAGGAATACCTTGCCCTCTCGAAAAAGGGAACTTACGTTTGGCTTTGGTGTATCGGAAAGGTTGTTGAATGGGACAAACTTGGGATACCCGTTCGCATGGTGGGCGTGAACATGAACATCGATGAGAAAAAACGGCTTGAGATTGAGAAGGATGAAACCCGTAAAACCCTTGAGGGTTTAATCTCAAACACCCACGATGGGCTGATCATTATTGATCAGGATGGGATAATCCGTGAATGGAATCCTGCCCAAGAAAAGATAACGTTGATTAAGCGAAACCAAACGCTAGGGCATCATTTATGGGATGTTCAGGATATGCTCTCAATCGGTTCGGAGGGGTTACAATCGTACCTAAAAAATTTCAAGGATATTTTCGATAAGCTGGCCCATACAGGAACCAATCCTTGGGAGGGTAAAATATTTGAAACCCAGCTAACGCTATTTAACGGCGAACGAAAAATCATCCAGAACACCATCTTCTCGATTGAAACGAACACAGGCATTAAACTGGCCATAACCGTAAAAGACATTACTGAAAGCCAAACCTCGCGCAACAAGCTCGAAAAAAGCGATGAGCGATTAAAACTCGCCTTAAATGCAGGTAGGGTTGGCATCTGGGATATCGATACAGAACTTAACGAGAAGTATTTCTCCCCCATGGTCTTTCAGCTACTAGGATATATGCCCTGGGAGATAGAGCCCACCCAAGAGGCTTGGATGGGAATGATACACCCCGATGATATTCTAAATGTTTCAACAAAGATTGAAACATTTAAAAAGATGGGCGACTCCCTTGAGCTGATATTCCGGATGAAGAAAAAGAACGGCAACTATATATGGATTCAATCCAAGAATAAAACACAGCGAAATACTATAGGTAAAATACTCCGAATCACAGGAACCATTAGCGATATAACTTTCCAAAAAGAGGTGGAGATGGAGCATATCCGTCATAAAGAGGAGCTGATGCAAAACCTCGCCTTAAATGAGCTTCTTTCAGAAATCTCTTATATACTGAACACCAACGAAGATTTCCAAACTAAAATCAATGAGGTAATCATTAAACTTGGACAGTTTACCAATACAAGCCGAATATACATATTCGAGAATAGCCCCAACCAGAAAACCACCACCAATACCTTCGAGTGGTGTAATGATGGCATTGAACACCAAAAGGATAGTTTACAAAATGTACCCCTTGATATGATCCTTGAGTGGATTGAGGGGAAGGAGTACTACTTCTCAAAAGATTTCCTTACCGATATGCCCTCAGACCTTGCCGAGCTGATGATATCGCAGGGTACCAAATCCTGCCTAATATTCCCTCTTCAGGTAGAGTACAACCTCTTCGGATTTATCGGGTTCGACGATTGCAACGTCCCCAAGGAGTGGGATCGGCTCGAAATTGAACTCCTTAAAACCATTGCCAACCTCATCTCCTTCTCCTACGAACGGGAAAAAACCCAGAATCAACTAGTCCGTAACGAATTGCATTTCCGAGAGCTGACGGATATGCTTCCTCATATCGTTTTTGAGGTTTCGCTTACCGGAAGGCTCGAATTCCTTAACCAAGCAGGTTGCAAATACTTTAACCTGAACAAGGAGGATATTGCCAAGGGCATCCTGCTTCGGAATCTATTCCCCGAAACAGAGCTATTCCTGATGAGCGTTTTACGCGACCGCTTAATTCGGAAAGAAAGCTCCACAGCCATACGGCTTGAGGCAAAACCTATAAACGGGAACGGACAGGTATTACAAATTTGGGCTACCCCTAAAAGCCTGAACTCAAAATTGATAGGGTTTTCGGGAATAGCCTTACTTGAGAATGCAGAATAATAGATATTTGCTTTTAAAAACTCCACTTAAACTTTAAATACACCATCTGCCCAATATTCTCGTACTCTGTATTTCTATTACCCAAAAAGAGCATTCCTATTGCGCTTAGGTCAAAGTTTTGGGCAACAGAAATTGTAACCGATGGGCTAGCAAATGTCGAATAATCGGAGGGGTTGAACATTATAGCAATTCCAGGTGTAATCAATGGCGTTAGCTGACCCGATGCCTGAGCAAAAAAATTATATCGCCCCTTGCTTAAGGTTTTTGGACTAGCTGCTTGTTGACCAAATAAATCTAGGCTTGATATATTCTTGGTTGCCCCATTTGAATTGAACAAGAACCCTCCCTGTATATATAGCGTATTAGTAAACGAGTAATCAATCGAGATTGATGATACCAATACCCCTCTTGAATCCGAAAAGGCTTTGTAGGGTCGAAAGTAACTTGCCTCACCCCTGAATGCTGTTTTTCCAAGTCGACCACTCCAGCCTAAGCCCGCTACCAAATCAGTTTTCATTTTACCACATATAACCTGTATGTCGTACTCATGGGTATTGAAACGATAGAGACCAGCAAAAGAGGTGTTATCGAAATTATCTTCGGGTTGATAAACCACTTCAGCAAATGATGAACTTCCTGTATAGTATTTTATACTTATAGCATCAGCTCCGGGTCGCTCAGCGTACTCAAAATTAAAATATGAGTAGGTGTTAAAAATGTCATTGGGATTCCATATTAGGTCAATACCCCAGTTCACCCGTTGACGACCTAAAGTGATTTGCCACTTATCGAAGGTCATCAATACATTCATTCTGTCAATCTCACTTAGTGCAATGAACGATTTATTGTTTCCCCACTGCTTCGACATATCAAAGTATCCCATATGCTGATCGATGTAATCTTTATAGTTAGGTATTGTCTTTACAAAATCACCATACATAAATCGATTCCTTACCTGAATATCTGCGGTTAACCAGCTTTTTGGATAGTACTTAAGCTCAAGCCTATTCTCAAAAGTATTATCGGAAAACCAAGGTATTGAATCGGGTTTTGGTATAAACACATTTTGAATATCCTTGATGTACCCTTTAAAATCTAATTTTGATGGCTCTTGGGCCTGAACGAAGATCAAGCTAAGAGCTGATAGTATTATGGTCAGTGCACTTTTCATTGAATAAATCTCACTGTTAAAAAAACAATCTATTTTGCCAGTTCAAATTCTTTCCGTGTTAGCAATAGAGGTATTAATAACATCAATAAAAACGGAATATTAAAAATTGCATTAAAATAGACCCCGTAGTAAATCGAAAAAAATTCATCAATGGGAAACCAAACTAAGAGCGAAAATAGAAGACTGTTTCTTGCCCACCTCTCCCGCTTAATAAAACTATTCTTCACAATAAAAAGCATTAAAACTCCCCATACAGACATACAGGCACCTAGCAAGCTGTATGTAAACTTTTGAAATTCTAAAGTGCCTGTATCGATGGATTTTCCTGCTTCCCAAAAATAGGGATTCATAAATTTATCAAAAATAAAGAGCGGGGTTGCCTTCATGAAAGCAATGAATAGCCCTACAAAGATTACCATATAGCAATCGAACAGCAGCCACTTGTAGTAAAAGTCAAACTTTTTCATAAGCACTAAGGTTTTATAATAGCTATTGATGAGGTGTTTGACGCTCATCGCTGGTAACAACACCATCTTCTAAAAGAATTACCCGATGTGCTTTATTAACAACCCTTTGATCGTGTGTCGAAAAGATAAAAGTCATACCCGCGTCATGATTCAATTTCTCCATTATATCGAGAAGATTTTCAGTCGATTTAGTATCTAAGTTTGCTGTGGGTTCATCGGCAAGGATAAACTTTGGTTTTGATGCTAAAGCCCTTGCAACTGCGACCCGTTGCTGTTGACCTCCCGATAGTTTATTGGGTCGACTATCAAGCCTATCGCCTAATCCGACAGATTCTAGTAACTCTTTTGCCCTCAGGTATCTTTGCTTGCTTGGAACTCCCTGCATCTCCATAATAAACTCAACATTTTCTTTTGCGCTTAGTACAGGGATTAGATTGTACGATTGGAATACAAATCCAATATTATGAAGCCTAAAATCAATAAGCTTCGATCCTTTAAGCTCGCTTACTTTTGTCCCGCCAATAATAATCTCACCGGAGGTTGGTTTATCGAGCCCCCCAAGCATATTAAGTAATGTTGTTTTACCAGAGCCGGATGGTCCAACGATGGCAGTAAACTCGCCCTGTTCAAATGTTAGATCAACACCTCTTACTGCATGCACCTTAATTTCAGAGTCGTTGTAAACCTTTTCTACGTTTTTGAGTTCGATTACGTTCATAGTCTAATATTTTGAAGATTTAACACGGAGAATTCTCTCTATGACACACTTTTATTTCTTTGTGGACTTCCGTGTAATACATATTTTTTATTCTGTCCTTAATGCTTCTGCAGGATTTAACTTAAGCGCTCTTCGAGCAGGCCAAATAGAGGCCACCATACCAGTGATAACAACAAGAATGGCAATTGATATGTAATTCGTTATTGTTACAATTGGATAAATCATAGATGAATAACCAATAGCCTCTAAGCCCTCTGCCCACATTCCAAAGTTGATTCCTGTTCTGCTTAAGACGCTCACCACAATTCCGCTAATTAACATACCTAAAAGCCCTCCTGTAAGAGAAAGAAATACGGATTCGAGCATTATCATTCCAAAAACTTTAAATCTATTCATCCCAATGGCCATAAGCATCCCTAGCTCTTTAAAGCGTTCTAATACCGACATCATCATCGTATTTATAATTCCAAATGCTAATGCAAAAAGGATAATCCCAACGTAGATATATCCCATAATTGCGCTAAATTCATTAAACATGGCAATTTCAGGGGATAACTTAATCCACGACATCGTGCTGTTCTCAGGAATATATTCCGCTAGCTTATCCCCTACTTTCGCTCCACTTTCATTATCGTTACTAATTATGGCTATTTCATGAATTTCGTTATCATTCAGCTCTGTATACTGGTTAAGCTGCTTCCTATCAACAAAAGCAAACATCCCATCATACATCGAATTGCTAGTTTTATATATTCCTCTAACCTTGAAAACGGGGTTCTGAATTACACCATTTTTATCCTGAATGGTTATCCTAAGGCTTGTATTCATTCGATAGAATGAAAAATATTTTATCAACGATTCAGAATGCACTTCAAACTCCTCAGGGCTTAGAGCCTCTTTTAATGCTAACCTAAAATCCTTATCCTTGCGAAATCGTTTATCGCCAATTCTTTTGAGCTTCTCGATTAGAACTTGAGGGAATATATCTGTGTTGATAGAATCAATTTTTTCTTTTGTGACCTGATAGTTAAGCAGCTTTAACGATTCTGCTGCTTTGCTTCCAATTATAATTGAAGGGATTTTATGATTTCCACCAAAATATTCACCCTCAACAAGTGTTTGATATATTTCGGTTACAGTTTTCTCCTTGTCCGGATCTATTCCTTTTATAACTAATCCTGTTGCGGCCCAATCGCTTTGAACCATTGAAAATACTTTAACCCTTTGTGAGTATGCAACAACCCCTTTCATGGTGTCTAAAACGGCAACCACCTTATCGTAATTAATAATAGTGTGCTGCAACTCCTCATTGAGCATGAACTGTGGGTTATGAATTTGAGCATGAGATACCTCTTTGTAAATGCCATCATGAACTCGCTGGGCAAGCCAACCCTGCATAATCCCTAATGCCATTATACCACCGAAAATACCAAGCACAAGAGAAATGACAACAACCAAACTCCTGGTTTTATTTCGCCAAACATTTTTCCAGCTAATTGAAAGTATCATAGTTTTAATAATTAGAGTAATTAATGTGCCGAGAGTACTTATATCAAGACACTTTAACCACTTGTTTTTATGCCCTTAACGCCTCCGATTCCTTTAATTTCATAACCTTTCGTAAAGGATAGATACACGAGAGTATAACCATTAAGATAACTACAAATCCTTGCCATAGAATATACGTATCGATCCATGCAAGAGGCATTATTGCTTCGAATCCCATATCCTCAATTATTTGAGCCATATCTCCTGTAAGACGATACGGGTTAAAATGATAGTAGTAAAGAACCGGTAAACTGATTAACATGCCTGATAAAACTCCGATAACCCCAATAAAAAACATCTCGAAAACTATGATGAACATCAGCTTAGTTTTTTTCATGCCAATTGATACAACAACCCCAAATTCATGGTATCGCTCATGTATCATCATTAATACCGTTCCAAAAATTCCAAAGAAAATAATGAAATATAACAAGGCGAGAAATGCCTTACCTGTTTGATTATCGCTATCGATTTGCTGCATCAGAATTTTATTGAACTCTTTCCAAGTCTTAACCGTCAACTCCTTGCTTAAAATCATTCCTTTTAGCGTGGCTTGCATGGCAATCATCCCCTCATCGGAGTTGTCGTTCAAATTGATTGCTATTGTTGTTACATTGCTTCCTAAGCTAGCAAAGCTTTGAGCAACGGGTAGTGTCATATATATTAACTTATTATCCAATTCGGGGTTAGCGAATTTGACTATACCCCGAACAGGATAAAGACCTGCAGCAGTTGAACCATGGAATCCTTGGCCCATGAGAACCAATGTATCGCCAATTGATATAATTAAATACTTCGAAAGTCTATCACTGACCAATACTCCTATGTCATCTTTTGTAAGGTATTTTCCAGGAAATTGGCTTGCTGAGGCGATAATATCCAAATATTCTTTATTTAACTCCTTATCTATTTCAAGATTCATGGCAATTGTGCCAGTGCTTGTGTAGGAATTATTAATCAACCCATTTAGCTTATCAATAATCTCTTTGGGGATTTGATTCTTTTCTTTTAACCTAGCAATCACATCAGGAGTGATTCTATATCGAACAAGCAGGTTTTCGGGATTCGATAACTTTTGCTCTTTTTCAGGATCAATTCCAATAACAAGCGTACCCTTTGTAAGAGTTCCTGTTGAAGTCATGGCAAAGGTCTCGACTCTTGGTACAACTGCTTTAACGCCCTGTACTTTCTCAAGATTACTAATCAGCTCCTCGGGGCAATCAAACGTATTTTCAAGCGATGGATCGTCCTGATAATTTTCGTGCTGTATTTGTATAAAGCCAGAGTAGGATTCTATGGCATTCTTAATCATATGCCCATAAGAACCCAACTGCTGAGCCCTCATAATGATTGCGAAGAAAACTGCAAACAGTATGGATGAAGCAGTAATGGCCGTTCGCCTTTTATTCCGCCAGAGATTTCGCCAAGCTATCTTTAGTAAATTCATAAACTTAAAGATTTATAACAATTACCTAATCCTTATCATATTTTGCTGCGAAAAGAATGAGTCCTCAATGGGTATATTAAACCTTATCTCATCAATGGTAATTATGGTTTTACCCTCCCCTTCTGCAGGAATTAACTCAAATTCGGTAAGCAAAAAACGACCATCCATTTCCTTCAAGTTTTTCCCTATCTCAGATTTTACTAAATATTTATCTTCATCGTAGTACTCCGTTTTGAAAACAATTTCATGCTTTTTGGAAATCCACATCACAATTTTACCCCATACCACAGGTGCATCGGGTTTTGGAATTAGATTAATTTTATGGCAGTGCTCGCCTGAAACAACCTCTTCGCCAACCAGTTCATGGTTATAATCAACCATAATTGATCGCTGATTTAGCAAATCGTCGTTGGTAAAATCGGAGCCCATCCAACCTTGCGAAAGCATTGAGGTTGGAAGTTTTATTGTTCGGTTAACGCTTGGATTCCAACTCCACATCTCATTTTTGATTTTTAAAAACGATTGTCCCTTATCCTTTGCTGGACCAGTAATATATACAAGCGACATTTCTGTTCCCTTACCCCAGCTTTTAAATGATATGGTTCGCTCCCATGTAGGGCGAACAATCTTCATCGACATAACACTGTAACTCGATTTCTCGCCCCGCATCTTATCATCGGCTCGTTTAACAATATCGGTTGCCGAAATCGTCTGTGAATGACAGTTCAAGGTAAGTCCCAAAAAAAGCAGAGCGAGTTTCAACTTTTTTATATCCATCTTTTCTAACTTTTATGATTATACAAATCGTTCAATAATAATCTTCTTAATCTTTTCAATCGGAAATTCATCATCATAGAGATAGTTAAAAAAGATTCCATCCATCACCATATGAAGAACTGTTATATCCGATTCAGGATCTTTACTCCCTTTTCGCACATAGTATTCTGTTAGCATTTTAAAAACAAAACTAGCCTTATCTCTAAACTCCTCAACTATTTTACTGTCGTGTACCGCAGGTTGAATTAACAAGGACATGTAAAGCCTCCAGAAAGATTTATCTTTCTGCATCATATCAATTATGCTATTGATAAAAAAGATTAACTCCTCCTGGGTAAGTATCCCATCCTTATTCGGATCAAACGAAACAATGATTTTATCAAATCCATCACTAATAATTGATTTTAAAAGTCTTTCCTTGCTCTCGAAATAGTTGTAAAGCAACCCCTTTGAAATACTTGCATTCTTTGCAATATTACTAATGCTCGTTGCGTGATAGCCATGCTCTGCAAAAAGCTCAAGAGCCACGCTCTTGATATGCTCCTTCTTCAGCCTTCTTATTTGCTCATTTTGAAGTATTGTCCTCGGTGTCATATTAGTATATATCTAATCTTGTATTAAATGACCGGTCAGTCAAATATATTTAGTTCAATTATTTTATGCAAATTTTATCTGTGGTTTTTAATTAATTTCAATAAAAACTCTATATTTCCCTCTATAATCATATCCAATTTGATGAGTATTAAGGAAAAAAATTACAGGCCATTAGACGACGAAGAATGGCGCGAAGTTCCTGGTAGCAATAATGTTTATTGGGTTAGCAACTATGGTAGAGTTAAATCGTTTTATTATAAAAAAAAGGATGGTGCAGTGCTCAAGTCTTGTAATTTGAATAACTTTAAATACGTTAACATTAAAACCAATGGTCCTCATAAAGTACACCTTGTACATAAACTAGTTGCATTAGCATGGCTAGAAAGGCCTACAGAAAATCATACTGTTGTTACCCATCTCGATAGAAACCTAAAAAACAACCATTTTTCAAATCTCCAATGGCTAACTCCTGAAGAATCGAGGAAGCGTAACGGGGAGTATTATAAAAAAATCTTTACTGGACAAATACATCCAGACGAGAGGCATCATACCAAGTTAAAAGTGAATGACGTAATTCAGCTAAAAAAAATGTTGCTTCGAGGGATTCCTCAATCAAAAATTGCCAAAATGTTTTGCATTAGCGAGATGCAGGTCACACGCATTAAGCGAGGTGAAAATTGGGGAGATGTAAAGATACCTGAAAAGAAAAAGTAGACCCATTTATTTCTTCGACAAAAAAATCAACTAATAATTTGGTTGGTTTTGCCTTATTCAGGTTAAACTTTTATTTTCCAAAAAGAATTTTTCGCTGAAATATTAAAAGATACAAAACTCCTGTAGTGATGGCCGAATCGGCGATATTAAACACAGGTCGGAAAAAGATAAAAGGTTGACCTCCTACCAATGGAAACCATTGTGGATAGGTAGTGTTGATGATAGGGAAGTAGAGCATATCCACAACACGACCGTGCAAAAATGATGAGTATCCACCACCTTTAGGCAAGAGTTGAGCAACCTCAGTAAACGAATTGCTGAAAATTAGACCATAGAATGCGCTATCGATTAAATTTCCGATTGCACCAGCAAGTATTGCTGATATTCCGAGTACAAGTCCTGTCCCCGCTTTATGCTTTATTAACCAATAGATATAGTACCCAATACCTGATATGGCAACAATTCTAAATAAACTTAAGAAAAGTTTACCTGATTTCCCCCAGAACTCCATTCCAAAGGCCATCCCATTATTCTCGGTAAAGTGAATGATGAACCAATTTCCTAAGACATGGTATTCATCCCCTATCACCATATGCGTTTTAATCCATATCTTAAATACCTGATCGAACAGCAGGATTAATAATACCAGTAATATCGATTTGTTGCGTAGCGACATAATTATTTACAATATTGATTAAAATAGTTTGACCTTTTCTCTGTGGAAATCGGTGCTTTCCATGCCTCTCCTGCCTACCCTGCCTACCGGCAGGCAGGCGGCAGGCAACTCGCTGCTCCTCTGCGTAATAAATATAACACAGAGGATTGCAGAGCATATTCACAGTGAAATGCGGAGTTTCGTTTAAAAATACTCTCATTTTTCACCTACAAAACTATTAAAAAAAATGGTCGGTGAAAGCCGACCACTAAAATGCTTTTAGCAAAAGGAGCTATCGCTGGCTATTCTTAGCATCAATACTCAGCGTAGCATGGGGAACAACACGTAGTCTTTCCTTGGCAATTAGCTTACCCGTTTCGCGACAAATACCATAGGTTTTATTCTCGATACGAACCAATGCTGACTCAAGGTGTTGAATAAATTTTATTTGTCGCTGAGCCAATTTCCCCGCTTCCTCCTTCGAAAGAGTTGCTGCACCCTCTTCGAGCACCTTAAAGGTAGGTGAAGTATCCTGAGTATCGTTACTTTCACTCATGGTAATAGCGCTCTTCAGAATTTCGTAATCCTTACGAGCCTTGTCGAGCTTTTGCAGAATAATCTCCTTAAATTCTGCTAACTCTTCATCAGAGTATCTTGTTTTTTCTGCCATAACTCTAAATTTTGCCTAAAAATATAAAAAATAAAACGAATAATACAAGCTTATACACCAATCTTATCAACTTTAATAGCGGTGATTACATCCGTATCGATTTCAATGTTTGCAACCGAACCCTGAGGTTCAAGATCGACAAGCTCTATTTCATTTGCTAACGTCTGACTTGCGATATAATTGCGATGTATTTCAACCGCTTTATTTATTTCGCTATGTCTAAGTATTTTGATGTTAATTTTATCGGTTACATCAAATCCTGTTTCTTTACGAATATTCTGTATTCTGTTGATAAGTTCTCTAGCAATACCCTCATTACGTAAAACTTCGGAAACAGTTACATCAAGAGCCACAGTAAATTTACCTTCGTTGGCAACCAACCATCCGGGAACATCCTCGGAGAGTATTTCAACATCCTTAACCACAATCTCTATCGAACCTTCGGGTAAATTAAGACTAAATTTACCTTCTCGCTCCAGCTTCGAAATATCTGCCTGCGTCATCTCAGCAACCGCTGTAGAAATAGCCTTCATCGATTTCCCGAAACGAGGTCCCAGCTCCTTAAAGTTAGGTTTAATCTTCTTAACCAGCACACCCGATGTATCGGTTAAGTATTGCAGCTCCTTAACGTTAACCTCCGAAAGGATTAAATGTTCAATAGCCGAAAGCTGACGACGGAAATTTTCATCGAGAATGGGTACCATTATCTTGCTCAGCGGTTGACGAACCTTGATGCTCACCTTACGGCGTAAGCCAAGTACCATGGAGCTGATGCTTTGGGCAATTTCCATTTTCTCCTCAAGATCCTTGTCGATAAGAGCAGTGTTATATTTAGGGTAGGTCGATAGATGAACGCTATCATCCTTATGCTTTCCTGAAATCCTATTCAAATCGATGAAAAGCTGGTCGGTAAAGAAAGGCGCAATGGGCGCAGCAAGCTGGCTAACCGTTTCTAGGCAGGTATAAAGGGTTTGATAGGCAGCAATTTTGTCGTTGCTGATCTCTCCTCCCCAGAAACGCCTGCGGTTCAAACGAACATACCAGTTACTCAAATGCTCCGAAACAAAATCCTGAATAGCCCTACCAGCTCTAGTTGGTTCGTAACTCTCGTAAGCATCCTCAACCTCCTGAATCAATGTATTCAGTAGCGATATAACCCATCTATCAATCTCGGGACGCTCGCTAACAGGTATCTCTGCCTCGCTATAGGTAAATCCATCGATGTTGGCGTAAAGGGCGAAGAATGAATAGGTGTTATAGAGCGTTCCAAAGAATTTACGCTTCACCTCATCAACCCCCTCAATATCGAACTTTAAATTATCCCAAGGTTGTGAGTTGGTAATCATATACCAGCGAAGCGGATCGGAGCCATACTTCTCAATCACCTCAAAAGGATCAACGGCATTGCCCAAGCGCTTACTCATCTTGTTGCCATTCTTATCGAGCACAAGACCATTGGAAATGATATTCTTAAACGATACCGAATCGAAAAGCATGGTGGAAATGGCATGCAGCGTGAAGAACCATCCACGGGTTTGGTCAACCCCTTCGGCAATAAAATCGGCAGGGAATGCCTGGTTAAAATCGCCTTTATGCTCGAATGGATAATGAACCTGAGCATAGGGCATTGCCCCTGAATCGAACCAAACATCGATAAGGTCGAGCTCACGAACCATCTTCTTCCCTGTAGGTGAAACCAAAACAATATTATCTACGAATGGACGATGTAAATCGAAGGAATTATAGTTTTTCTCCGAAAAATCACCCTCTGAATATTTTTCTAAAGGATTTTTTGTCATGAAACCAGCCTTCACAGATTTTTCGCATTCCGTCTTCATCTGAGCAACCGAACCGATGCAGATCATCTCGCTTCTGTCCTCGGTAACCCAAATTGGAAGGGGTGTTCCCCAAAAACGTGAACGTGATAAATTCCAATCAACAAGGTTTTCGAGCCACTTTCCAAACCTTCCGGTTCCTGTGCTTTGAGGTTTCCAGTTGATAGTTTCATTCAGCGCGAGCATCCTCTCCTTGAGAGCGGTTGTTCGAATAAACCAGCTGTCGAGCGGGTAGTAGAGAACAGGTTTATCGGTTCGCCAGCAGTGTGGATAGCTGTGAACGTGCTTCTCGATACGGAAAACCCTATTCTGCTGCTTTAGGCTAACGGCTAGGTCAACATCAAGTGAAGTATCCGCATCGGTTAGGTTCGAATCGTACTCGTTTTTAACGAACCGACCTGCAAACTCTTTATATAGGTCAACGTTAATATGTTCCTGAACAAACTTTGGGTCTAAATCATCGATTCTGTAGAATCGTCCCTGACGATCGACCATTGGCTCAATGCCTCTATTCTTATCGCGCAGAATCAACGGGGCGATACCTGAAACCTTGGCAACACGGTCATCGTCGGCACCAAAGGTTGGAGCAATGTGTACAACTCCCGTTCCATCCTCGGTGGTAACAAAATCGCCGGTAACCACCCTAAAGGCATCGCCTTCGGGTTTAACCCATGGGAAAAGCTGCTCGTAGCGAACGCCTGCCAGCTCAGAACCAGAATGTTCTGATAAAATCTTGAATGGTATTTTCTTGTCGCCAACCTTAAAATCTTCAAGCGCAAGCCCGGTGTTGGCTGATGGAAAGTAGGCCTCCAAGCGATCTTTTGCCAGAATCACGCTAATTGGTTCGCCGCCGTAAGGATTAAAGGTACGAACCTTTAAGTATTTAATATTTTGACCCACTGCCAATGCAGTGTTTGAGGGTAATGTCCAAGGAGTGGTTGTCCAAGCAAGGATAAATAGGTCTGTATCTACCTCCTTGAATAGGGTATCACTTCTCTCGTTACGAATTACTTTAAATTGGGCAACGGCAGTTGTATCCTTCACATCGCGATAGCAACCGGGTTGATTAAGCTCGTGAGTACTTAAACCCGTACCAGCAGCTGGAGAGAATGGTTGAATGGTTTTACCCTTATAAAGAAGATCTTTCTCATACAGCTTTTGAAGTAGGTGCCAAAGCGTTTCGATATAACGATTATCGTAGGTGATGTATGGATGTTCCATGTCAACCCAGTAGCCCATTTTGTGGGTTAAATCCTCCCAGAGGTCGGTGTACTTCATCACCTCCTTCTTGCAGGCATTATTGTACTCCTCGATGGAAATTTTTGTACCGATATCCTCTTTGGTAATGCCAAGCATTTTCTCAACTCCAAGTTCAACGGGTAAACCGTGGGTATCCCAGCCAGCTTTACGCTCAACCAGAAAGCCCTTTTGGGTTTTATATCTACAGAAAATATCTTTAATGGAGCGTGCCATAACGTGGTGAATTCCCGGTATCCCATTCGCCGATGGTGGGCCCTCGTAGAAAACGTAAGCAGGATGCCCTTTACGGGTGCTTAAACTTTTATGAAATGTATCGTTCTTCTCCCAGGCTTTCAGCACATCTTTATTCACCTGCGACAAATCTAACCCTTTGTACTCTTGAAATTTAGCTTTCATTTAAAATCGAATTACACATAATACTGAATTAAAAACCCACAAAGATATGCTTCTGGATGATAAAAACAAACCACTAGGAAGGAATGCGGATAAAGCTTCTGATATTCTAAGCAGATGAACGCCAATTGATTCAAAATCCGTATAGATCAGCGATGGAAATCTGTTGAATCTGCGTTCTAATGCCTTCTAATTAGCTCTGGAAAGCGAAAAAGTAAATGACGAACCTTTATTCAATTTGCTTTTAACTCGAATGGTTTCGTTGTGCGCTTCAATGATGTGCTTTACGATGGCCAACCCTAGACCCGTTCCTCCCTGCTCCCTCGAACGGCTTTTATCCACTCGGTAAAAGCGTTCAAAAACACGATGAATATCGTTTGGAGCAATACCTATTCCATTGTCGTTGACCTCAATATATACTTTGTCGCGAGCCTCTGAAATAGAAATTTGAGTCCGTCCTCCCTGCTTGCCATAATAGATTGAGTTTGTAATCAGGTTTGCAAGAACCTGATAAATCCTCATCTTATCGGCATAAACGAATATTGGCTTTTTGTACTTTCTGTCGAATCGCAGCTCAATTTCCCTTTTCTTCGCTCTTATCTCCTGCGCTTCAAAAACCTCCTCAACCAGCTTAACGATGCTAAAGCTCTCGGAATCGAGCTTAAGCTCACCAGCCTCGTGCCTTGTTATGGTTTCCAAATCCTCAGTAATTGATATCAGACGGTTGATGCTCTTCTCGGTTCGTTCGAGGTATTTACGGTTAATTGCTGGATCTTCCAAACCCCCATCGAGCAGGGTGAGAACATACCCCTGTATGTTAAAAATTGGCGTTTTCAGCTCGTGCGAAACATCGCCAAGATACTCCTTACGGTACTTCTCCATCTCCTTAAGCTTGTCAATCTCTCGGGTTTGCCTGCTTGTAAACGAAATCATCTCCTGATTTACCTCGTTAACCAGCTTTTGAGTATCGGTGCTAGGAATGGTTTCGGTGGTTTTGCTGCTGATATCGAAGAGAATTTGCGCCCGCTCCGAGAGTCCTCTCTTTAAAATGGAGCTGGTGCTAAAAAAAACTACAAGAAAAATGATAAAAATTGTAGCAATGGGGTAAAGATAAACGTACTCGCTCCTCCACCCCATAAAAAAGAGTATTGTTATCCCTGAGATTATTGAGGCGGCAAGGGCAATGTAGAATGAAATCTCTTTTCTTAATGAAATCTTCATGATCCAAATGAACTCACTTAATGTATATCGAATTTGACTTTTATATATATGGTTTTAAACGTTTTTTACAAAGCGAACAATCAAATTTTACCTAATAAATTCTGCCACCAAGACTCAAAGAACCTCAAAACTAAATACCGTATTCCGATCCTTGGTGTATCTTGGCGTCTTTGCGCCTTTGCGGCATTATTTATTTGTCCCCAAAAGCCCCGAATCCAAATACTGCTTCAGCAATTTGGTGATGTATTTCCCAACGATATCAAATTCGAGGTTGACAACGGTACCCACCTTAAACTGATGGAAATTGGTGTGCTCGTAGGTGTATGGTATAATGGCCACCTGAAAGGTATCGGCCTTTGAGTTCACAACCGTTAGGCTAACCCCATTCACCGAAACGGAACCCTTCTCAACGGTTAAATTTCCAACCTTCGGATCGTACTTAAAGGTATAGTACCAGCTTCCATCGGCCTCTAAAAGCTCTGTGCATACGGCAGTTTGATCGACATGACCCTGAACCAAATGCCCATCAAGGAGGCTGTCGATTTTCATGCTACGCTCAAGGTTAACCTTATCGCCAACTTTTAATAACCCTAGGTTTGATTTCTCTAAAGTCTCCTTAATAGCGGTAACCGTGTAGGTATTCCCCTCCTTTTTAACCACGGTAAGGCAAACCCCATTGTGCGCTATGCTCTGATCGATTTTTAGGCTATCGGCAAACGAGCATGAAATCGTAATATGCAGATTCTCTTTATCTTTTAATACCCCAACAACCTTTGCAGGCTCCTCAACAATTCCTGAAAACATGGCTTCGAGTTTATAATTTAGATTTCAAAGGTATGAAATTAAATAATAACCCCGACAGGGTTTAAAAGCCTGTCGGGGTTATTAGCATGTACAACAAAGGCTGTCTTATGGCAGCCTTTGAAAAAGATAGTACTATTATCTACTACTTAAAAGTATAATATAAAGATATTTGAATACCACTAGCTTTTGCAGTAGTTTCTTCTGCTTTGGTTAAATTGGCTAAACCAATGTAATAGCGAGCATCAAAGCCAATACCATTCTCTAATTCATAGCCAGCACCTAATGCAATACCATAGTCAAGCTTTTTCATGTCTAATTCATCTTCACCAGTTACATCTTCACCGTCAACTTCTGCGGATAGGATATATGCAAATTGCGGACCTACAAGAATCTTAAAAGCATCAAAAGAGTATTTAAACATCATAGGAACAGCTATCATATTAGCCTTTAGAGGTTCATCAGAAAAATCTTCATCGAATTTGCACCCACCTTGTTGAAAAAGAAATTCCGGTTGAAACGATAATTTATCGTTAATGCCAAAGTTAGCAAAAGCACCTGCCTGAAAACCTATAAGCATCTTGGTATCAACAGACATGCCTCCACCGCTAATTTTAACATTACCCATGTTTACTCCGCCCTTTAAGCCAAACTGGATTTGGGCAAAAGCTGCAGTTGAGATAGCAACAACAGCTACTAATAATGCAATTTTTTTAATCATTGTTATATTTTTTTAAGGTTAATAACTTAAATCAAAGTTATCAAAAAAAAAATAAATGCAATAATATTAAGAAATTTTTTTTTCCTGTTCTCTCTAAAAGTATAGATGTGGATTTACTATAAATTACGCTTTTAATGTAAGGGAGAGGTAACTTAATCCTATATAAGTAATCATCCGCCAAAAGGAGAATGAAAGTAGAACTTATCAAGCTACATTTGCTTGGATCAATAGAACCCTTATAAATTTACAATTTGTCCAAATTCGGGCTTTATTGGAATTGATAATTTCAGGATAACAGGTATACAATTGAATTCCTGTTTGTTATATTTGTTGGTTTGGAAATTGCTTTTATATAGGGTTATTCGCCTAATCGTCAGGTGATAATGCGATAAGGGAAAACCAAACCATTTTTATTGCGTATAATTACGTTAAACAGTGCTAGGATATGTATAATACAAAGGTATATAGCGGAGGTTGTTCCAATGAGAATACCCTCAAAGGAAGGTTTTGTAGATCAATGGAATTATTCAATATATTTAATCGGATAAAGCGTATGAAACGGCTAGGAATGGTTTTATTACTGATTTTTGCCTTTGCAACGAGCAGCTGGGGACAAAAAGCTTGGGATGGCGGAGCAGGAACAACCAACTGGGGCGATGGAAATAACTGGAATCCTAATGGAGTCCCAACTCTTGCAACTGGTGCGGTAACCATTGGGTCGGGCTATACGGTTGTTGTAAATGGAACATTCTCATGCCCATCGTTAGCCCTTTCGGCTAATGGAGCAAATACAACATTGAATTTTAATACGGGCAGTCAGCTAACCATAACGGGCGCAATAACCTTTAATAACCCTAGCGCTAATAATATAAACCAAACCATTAACGTAAACGATGGCACGTTGAGCTGCGGCTCGATTACCATGGCAAACTGTACAAACGGTGGATTAAGAACAAATAACCTGAATATTTCAACAGGAACGGTTACAGTAAATGGTAACCTAACAACAAACGGTGCTGCGAATGAAAACTATGTAAACATAACCGATGCAGGTACGCTTAACCTGGGGGGAACTTTTACTGCAGGCACATTTAATATTTCGGGCACAGGAAGTACCGTGAAATGGTTTGACAATGGCACAAATTTTAGGAGCGGGGTAAACTACTACCATCTTATCCTTCAACTACCAGCAACAGCAACAGCGATTAGAACTAAGGCAATGACAGCCGCTACTACGATTGGCGGTAATTTAACCATCGAAAGCCTTCATGCAACAAGAACGTTAACCTTTAACCCTGCAGGTTTTAATTTAACCGTTAACGGAACAACAACAATAAATGCAAGAGGGGTTTTAAATGATAATACAAATGGAGGAACCAATCGGTTTGATGATTTAGTAACCATTGCTGCTAATGGTCAGTTTATTAACACCAATAATCCAGTATATGAATTTAGGGGTGGTATTACCAACGATGGAACGTTCACCAAATCGGGTACGGGTACAGCAACATTCTCAACAAATTCGCAAAGTATAAGCGGTTCGAGCGCATTAACGTTTAGCGGGGGTGATTTTATTATTAGCGATCCTATATCTCTCTCCGTTTCTACCGATATTTCATTCAGCGGTACTAATTTTACGAACAACAGCGATGCTGTTTCTGCGTTTAATGCCACATCGGGTACTTTCACCTTTGTGCCGAATGCAGCACAAAATATTAATGGTGGGGGTGCTGGAACCATTAGTTTTTATAATTTAACTGCTGGTGGTGGAAATACCAAAACTGCCAATTTACCTTTTACGGTAGTCAATAACCTTACAGTTACAGCGGCTACACTAAATTTTGGAGCAACAGCAAAAACAATCAGTGTTGGCGGAAACCTTAGCGGAACAGGTGGTATAAATATGTCCGGGGCTGCTTCGCATGTACTTAATCTTGGGGGTATCAATAATGCCATTACAACATTTACCACAGTTGACGGAAATACTGTTAACTATAACGGAACTGGCGACCAGCAAGTTTTTGCCAGTGCCAACTATCGTTATTTAACAGTGCTAGGTGGTGGTATCAAAACCATGCAGGGTAATGTTACCATCAATAACAACCTTAACTTAAATGATGGCGTATTAAGCCTTGGAGCCGGAGCTTTTTCCCTAATTATTAATGATGGGGCAACAATTACTGGGAGTTTCGATAACACTCACATGATCCGTTGTGATGGTACTGGGTATGTACTAAAATACAGTGATACAAACGCTGGATTTGTAATGGTTTTTCCTGTGGGAACAAGTACTTTTTATACTCCCTTTGAAATAACTTCGCTATCCTCGACAGTTGTAGCAGGAGCCTTTATCCGTATTAGGGCAGTTGCTGGAGTTGCTCCCTTTGCTAATGGTACCGATTTGAATAAACACTGGGTTATTCTAACCAGCGGCATCAGTGCTATAAATGCAAATGCTAGTTTTACTTACGTAGATCCCAATGAAGTTAACGGAGACCAATTAGTGTATTCGCTAAACCGTTACACCGGAACAGCTTGGGCCGCTCCATCTGGGGTTAGTGGACCTGGTTCAAATCCAATGACAACAACAGGAACCAATGTTTTATCAGGAACCTGGACTGCCCGCGAAACAACCCGAACCTTATACTCCTACCAATCGGGCGATTGGGGCACAGCAGCCAACTGGACTACTGACCCTTCGGGGACTCTCTCCATTGCCCCGGCAGTACCCGGAGCTGGGGATAGGGTTGTAATCCTTAACGGAAGAACTATTTCAACCGCAGTTGCACGTACAGTTTACTCTCTACAAATCAATGAAGGGGGTATATTAGATATCGCAGGTATAACAGGACACGATTTCGGATCGGTGAGCGGCAAGGGCTTGCTCCGTTTATCAACGGCAACCTTTCCTGGAGGAACTTTCACAAGCTTTGTAGCAGCAGGAGGGGGTACAGTGGAATACTACAACACTGCTAACTTTGACTTTTCCCAATTTGATTATAATAATCTAATCCTAAATTTTTCAAATTCGGGTATTAGAAGTACTCTGCTTGGCGACATGACAATTAATGGTAATTTAACCATTACTACTGGTCTATTACGAATTAACGATAATAACGCTAACTCACGTACAGTAAATATATTCGGAAATGTTATCGTGTCAGCAAATGGCAGCATCAGTATTGGCACCGGAAACGTAAACCATCACTTTATTGTTGGAGGCGACTTTACCAACGATGGAACAGTAAGGTTTACCAACTTGATAGCACCTGATTATGTCAATCCTGCAGTGAATGGTCGTGCCGATGCTGTTTTCAATAATCCAACAAAAGACCAATCTATACTTTGCAATAACACTACCGATTTTTACCGTATTGAGATTGATAAGGGGGTTGATCAAACCTATGTGCTAAATATTGATGCATCAGCTGTTGCAAATTTTGGACTCTACGGTCGAAATAATCTTCAGTACTTTAATCCAATAGATATTGGAGAAACAGTCGGTAATTTATCAAACAATAACGCCTTAGGATTACTTGCAGGAACAGTAAGATTGGGTGAAAATATTGTTGTCCCCTGCCTTGCTACTGATAATGGTTCTTATGGAGTTTATACTGTTGACGAAGATGCTAGAATTTGGGTTGACGGAGGAACACTTGTGCACAACCCTGTAAATCAATTTTATGATCCTTTACTATATGGAGGTTTACGTATGACTGGCAATAACTCCTATGTCGATTTTCGCAATGGTAGCAACGGACTTGTATTAAGGATAAACGCTCTTGTAAGCATTGAGGATGGTATTTTTGATGGATCCTGTATAAGGGTTTCCTCCCGCGATGAAACTACCTCCCACCGGGGTACCTATTTCCAATCGGGGGGTACTGTTAACCTATTCGGCAATACTACCACAACGTTTGCTGCCACATTTACTTTACCTTACTCTACCATGGGATTTAATATGTCTGGTGGAACGCTGAATCTTTTAGCGCCGTCCAACGCAGGGGGTACTGGTAATAACTTTAGCTTTATTGTTACTTCCGATATCAATAATGCAACCGTAACCGGTGGGCAGATAAACATTACCGTCCCCAATGGGGGGAATGCAAATATCCTCACCACTGTTCCATTGTGGAATTTAACAATACTAGGTGCTGGGGCAGGTACATCAGCAATAACAGCCTATGGGGGTAGCGGTGCTGGTCCAACAGTTCCGGCAGTTGCACTTCAACCCTTAACGATATTAAATGATTTTAATATTTCAGGTTCAAAAACGTTCAATTGCAATAACCAAAATCTTACCATTGGGCACGACTTTATAATGAGCGCTACATCAACATATTCACCAGGTACAAATACTACTACCTTTAATGCCAATGGCTCTCAAACATTCGATGCCTCTGGAGTAATAACAGGGAATTTTCAAAACATAACGCTTTCAAATATATCCGATCTTTCGCTAATTAATAATGATATCACCTTAAATGGAAACCTAATTATTGGAGATGGTTGTACGCTTAGAGATAATGGTCGTATTATTACCGTATTGGGTAATATTACCAACAGCGGTACGCATTTTAAACCAGTTTCTGGAGCTGGTAGCATCAGGCTTACAGGGGTTGCCGTTCAAACAATTACTGGTGATGGAACAGGTAGCTTCAACAATCTGTTCCTAAATAAAACAGGGGGCTCTACAACCATTACCGCAAATATGTCTATTACCGGAGATTTAAGGCTTGCCAATACAACCGCACGCTTAAATATTGGTTCTAATAACCTTCTATTTAGCGCCGATGGAGATGTTTTCGATAACTTAACCGGTACTGGGAAAGCATTCGGACCAAACCGAATGATTCAAACCAATGGTTTTGCTTCGGATGGAGGTGTTAGTAAAACCTTCAATAACACGAATGCATTTATTTTCCCTTACGGGTTCTATAATACCCCAAATACTACGTACTACTACATGCCGGGGTCGGTACAGTTTTCCAGTGCACCAACAATATCATACGGAACGGTTACCTCAAGTCCCGTAAATATGAGGCATCCACTAGCTCAAGGGGCAAACAATGCGCTTACCTGCTACTGGAAAACAACAAGTAATGGTTTTGCGGGCATACCCGCAGGTACGGTAAGGCATATTTATACCTACGACCCAACCCCTACAAACTATTTTGTCCCTGTTCCTGCAAATGAGCCTCTTTACGTTCCTGGCGTTTATTCATCCTCTACAACAACATGGAACTACATTAACGATGTTAACCTTGTGGATCAGGCCAATAATATAATCTCGTACAATGTAGCCAATGGTGCCGATGGCGATTTCTCAGCGGGAGAACCATCAGCGTTTACCACTATACCTATAAGGTACAGTACAGGCGTAAATGGCGATTGGGACAACACGGCATCCTGGTCGTTGGTGGGCGTTGGTGGTGCCGGAGGTGCATCGATACCAACAGCAAACACCATTGTTATCATTGGTGATGCTACCCATAATCATACCGTTACCGTTAACCAAGCAAATAGAACTGCTGGTAGCCTTTTCATCGCTACCGGATCAACGCTCGATCTTAAGCAATATCAGGGCCACACTTTTGCCACACTTCCCGATGGGGGTATTAGTGGAAGCGGCACGCTAAGAATTGCGAGCAGCAACTACTTTCCCAACTCCGATTTCGGAGATTTCATCGGTGCAACAGGTGGAACGGTTGAATACTATACCATTGCAGCTCTTCCTGTAAATATTACTATCCCTCTTGTATCGGCAGGTGCAGCTTTGCAGCTGGGCACCTATAAAAATCTAATCCTTTCGCCATCACCTGGCTATAACATTACCCTTCCCGATAGGGATTTAACCATCTACGGGAATTTAACTATTAGCGGAATAGGGAATGGAGCCAATGATGGGGCGCGTACACGCAATGCGGGAACATCGAGAACATATACAGTAAACGGAAATCTTGATGTCAATAGCGGACTTTTGGAGTACCGAAATGGGGTCATTTCCACCATTAGAGTTTTAGGAAATACGAACGTAAATGGAACAGCGATTTTTAGGGTGCTTAATAGCGCTGCGGTTAATAATGTTCTTGAGATGTATGGCGATTTAACCGTTGCAGCAGGAGCTACCTTCAATATGTCGAACGGAACAGGTAGAGTATTGTCCTCATTTAAAGGGACCAACAATGCTGCGATTAGCGGTACGGGTACAATTGGTTTTTATAACCTAACCGTTGATAAGGGGACTAACTCCACCCCCATTTTGACACTAAACTCCAATATTACCACTGGGGTTACGAATCCATTCCTATCGTTGCTAAATGGTACTTTTATGGTAAACGGACCCACCGTAGAGGTAACCAATGCAGCAACAAATTTTACTATCCCATCTACAGCGTGCTTATCGGTTAATGCAGGTGAAGTACGAGTGGCTTATAGCGGTAATAACAATTCCGACCTATTGCTTACCGGAAAACTTGAGATTTTAGGAGGAAATATGGTTATCGGTAATTCGGCCAACAACACCAACAACGATATTGAGTACGCCGCTGCTGGTTTACCCGAGATAGTAGTTAATGGGGGTCAACTATTCGTAAATGGTCAAATTCGACGTAGTACATCTACCACTAGCGGATCGCTTATTTACAGGCAAACAGCTGGGTCAACCATTATTAACGGTAGAAATAACCAGCCTCAACGGGCAAAGTTTGAAATTGTCAATACTGGAAGTTTATTCAACACCACAGGAGGAACACTAACCATCGTTAGCAACGGTGGTGGAAATAACTATGGCGATGCCTATATTCGTCCCGATTCATCGGCGGTAACAGGTGGTACCATTCAGTTTGGTGATAATACCTCAACCGCAGGTTCAAACTTTTCGTTCAGCACAACAATCCCATTATGGAATTTAACGGTTGGAACACCAACCGTATCGCAAAACCTTGATTTAACAGTGCTTCCTCTGACCATGACGAATCATCTCAAAATAGACGGAAACTCCGTTTTTCGAGCCAATGGTTTTGCGGTTAGTATTAAGGATAGCTTAACCAATAATAATAGCTCCGCAGGAAGTGGAATAGATCAGGGAGGATTTCAAGCCGGTTCTACAACTCAAACAGTTACCTTTGATGGTACAGGAAATCAAACCTTTACCGGAAATGGAACAAATCTTACCAACTTTGCAAACCTAATTATTGCCTCAGGAGGAACGGTAACCTTGAGCACCAATTCGAATCTTCAGGTAAACAAAAATCTTACCCTATCCACAGGAACTTTGGCAAGCGCAAATAACAATATTTACGTTTTCGGCAACATCGATAATAGCGCAATTCATACCTCATGGTGGGGAACCAATGGTATTGTATTCTCTGGAACATCAAAGCAGTACCTGTCGGGGAACGGATTAGGGATTTTTGGAAATGTTAACATCAACAACTCTTCGGGTGTTGATATGCTCGATGATACCCAGATTGAGGGGAGGTTAAACTTCACCAATGGACCTCTTTACATCGATGACTACCTACTAACCCTTGGCTATAATGCAATCGTTTCTGGAGCATTTAGCCCAACCCGAATGATTCTTTTTAACGGAGCATTAAGCGACAGAGGGGTTAAAAAGCTATTCCCAGCTGGTGCTAGCCCAATTTTTACAATCCCAGTAGGCGTTGCAGGTAAATATACTCCAGTATCCTTCACCATAACAGCAAATAGCGCATCTGGAAGTATTGTTGTTAGCCCAGTTAACAGTAAACACCCAGCAACCACCGATGCTTTAACCAATGAGCTGGCTTTCTACTGGTATGTAAGATCCTCGGGATTCAGCGGTTTAGCGATTACGCATACCTATAATTACATAGCTACAGACGCTTCAGGTGTTTTAGCTAATTATGTAGGCGGACGATACAATTTAGGGAGTAACACCTGGACTAACCTAGGTTCTGTGGTCAATACAGTGGCAAGGACTATAACGCTTACCGGTGTTAACTATATTACAGGTGAATACACTGCAGGAGAACCCTCCAACTTTGGCACAATTATTCCTTTATATAGTAGAACTAATCGACCAAATAATAATTGGAACGATCCTCAATCGTGGACAACCAGCCCCGATGGATCTGATTGTGCCGATGCTAACTGTACCGCAGATCATGCAACAAACGCTCCCAATGGGAATCCAGTAACCATTCTTGCCCCACACACCATAATCCTAAATGTCAACTCGGCCTACTCTTACTCAATAAATGTTATAGGAAATCTCGACTGTAGCAATACTACATTCCATAGCCTAGGGCACGTTTTTGGAACAGGAAAAATTGATATTACATCTACTGCTGGCGGTATTTTTGTTTTTCCTGGTGGTGAATTTGACTCATTCTTTGATACTCCGGGAACATTCCTGGAGTTTAAAGGAACATCAAATGCAACCCTTCCCCTTAAACCGGGTAATGTTTATAAACCCTACCAGAATGTAATATTTTCGGGAACAGGTATTAAGTATATGAGCGCCGAGAACATGAAAATCCTTAGCAATATGACTATTCGCTCGGGTACGGTTCTTAGCAACTCGCTATACAATAAAACCCTTTACCTTTTAGGTAATTGGACCGATGAGAATACCATTGCCGATGGTTTTGTTCCCGGAACAGGAACTGTTAGCTTTGAAGGTACAACACCTCAACTTATTACACTTGGAAGAACTGAAAAATTTTATACGCTAAAAATAAATAATGCTGCAGGGGTTGATTTAACGACAAGTTCAGCAGGAACTGGTGTACAGGTTTCGAAATATCTATACCTAACGCTAGGGAACATCAAGTCATTCTCCGATAAACTTGTAACCATAACCAATACTTCCGTTTCGGCAATTGTAGGTGGAAGTGCAACCTCATTTATTGATGGTTACCTAAGGAAAAACATCACCAACGGTTCATATTTCTATTTCCCTGTTGGAGCCGGAGGCAGGTATGCAAGGCTATACATTTCGGGAACAACCGGTGGTACTGGCTATTGGACAAGTTCCTATGTATATGACAACCCCCATCCAACCTACCCAACAGCGGTTGCAAACCTAAACTCACCAATAACATCTGTTAGCAATAATGAGTACTGGGTGATTAATCGGCCTTTACCCGCTTCTACAGCAAGAATACGGCTTAGGTGGGATGCAACCTCTTACCCTGCTTACACCAGCGATGCGCTACTTCGCTCAAGGTTAAGAGTGGTTGAATACGAAGGCGGTGCTGTAACAAAATGGTCGGAACGGGGTAATATTGTTAGCGGTAACGCCGTAGCAGGAACGGTATCAACATCGGCAAATGTAACTCAAAACGATTACATCTTCACACTAGGTATTATTGGTGTTAGCGCTACAATATCCGATTTAACAGATAAATCGGTATGTAATAATGGCGAAATAGTATCAATACCTGTTAATTTAACAGGAACAGCACCTTGGACTTTGAACTATCGGACTACAGGAGGTGTTACTACCAACTTTTCACAAACAGGTATTCTTACATCACCCTATACGATACAGCTTACTGGAGCTGATATTGGTGGATCAACAAACTCTCCTTATACATTATCATTGGTATCCGTCAACGATGCTTCGTCTGCAGGGATTTGTAACCCAAGTCCTGTTACTATTACCATCAAACCAACCTTTACTCCTAATATTACGGGGACATTTGCCGTTGGTTCGGGAGAAACAAGAGCCTACTCTACAACAGCAAATGCAGGTAGCACCTATGCCTGGTCGTGGGTAGGAGCATCGGGAGGTTCTTTCAATACTGCAACTAGCAACCCAACCGACATTACATTCAATACTGGAACTGGAACGTTCCAACTTCAGGTTATTGAAACCTCTTCATCGCTATGTACAGCAAGCGATGTACAGGCCATTGAGGTTAGCCTAGTTCCCGTTCCGGATATCAGTCCAACAACAGCAAACGTTTGTCAAAACAGTATTATTACCTATTCAACGCCTAATATTGTTGGTAATGAATATAAATGGACTGTAACCAATGGTACGTGTACCACTCCTGGCTATAATGTTTTTTCAGCAGGAAATAACAGCATTTCGGTAACATGGGATTTAACAGGAAGCAGCTCAATTACCGTTGAGGAGCGAATTGCTGCTCAACCATCTGTAATAGGTACAGACATTAACACCTACGAGGTTTACCCAGCACCATCCAATAAGGCTGTTTCAGTTGGGACTTCTCCTATTTGCGCTGGTGAATCAACCAGTATTTCTGTAATAAACTCCGAATCGGGTATTTCGTATCAGCTTCGGGACGATAATGGAGATGTTAACCTAGGCACAGCCGTAGCTGGTACTGGTGGAGATATAAGCTTGCCAACCGGAGCATTAACCCCAGCGGGCCTCTATACCTTTAACGTTTTGGCCTATAACTTAGGGTGTCAGCTTGAAGTTCCGACACCTCCGCTGCCCACCGTTACTGTTAACCCATTACCCACTGCAACTATTACAGGATTGGTAACAAGCGGTTACTCGTGTGAAGGAGATCAGGTTCAAATTGAAATTGTATTTACTGGGGCTCCTCCTTTTGCCTTCACCATGGAGGACGGCCGCGGGAATAGCTGGAGCGAAACGGGGATAGCGGTTGCCTCGGGGGTTACATATACCTATGATGTACCACTCGTTCACTCAGTATGGGTAAGCCCATTGCTGCCAACATCCTACACCTATGCCCTTACTGATGCCTCGGATGATAACGGATGCTCAGCCACATCAATATCCGGTTCAGCAGCGGTTGATGTGTATAAGAGACCTGAGACTGGGCCTCAATACCATATACCGAATAGTAAGAGTTTATAAATTGAAAAAGCCCTAGCAAAAAAATGCTAGGGCTTTCTTACAATCTGATTCGGAATTATCGAACAGCTAAAATATCAACCAGTAATTCAAGTTTTTGTATTATTGATATTCAATCTATTCCTCTTTATCATTTATCCCTCGACAACTAAAACCCAAAATTCAACCCTGCAATAACGATTAAATTATCGCCTTGAAATGATTTTGGTGTATATAAATCAAGGTAATATTGAGCGGTGTGCCCATCAACATCAAACCCTTTAATGCTGCTTTGGGCAAGATTCAGATATAGCCACGAATCGTGAATGAACTCCCAGCGACAGGTAAATGAAAGGGTAATGTTCTGCCATGTAACATCTTTTATAAATGGCAGCTCATCGGCATTGCTTCCCGTTGTATAATCATACTCATTCCCATGACGGGCATAGGTAATATCGCCCCTTAAAAGAAACCCCCTAAATGGCCTAACATCAACGGCACCATAAATCTCGTCGGAGTTATCCCTTAAATAATGCCCAAGGTTGAATTTATTTGTCTCGAACGTTGTGGTTGGTACCCGATGCTTATAGACAACAGGGTTTGTTTTGGTGTATTCAAAGGTAAATGATGTATTTCTGATAGGCCAATTGGATAATCGGGAACCGTATTTCTGCGAGATAAAATTATGCCGTTTCGAATCGCCAATCCGGGTAACCGAGAATTCATCAAAAAATATAGTGGTGTAAAGATGAAGATGCTTAATGCTTCTGATGCTCAAATCAAGAAACATCTGCGAGTTCTGGTTGTCAATTCCATGGCTCAGCGTATGGTCGATGGACTTAAAGAACATGATTGGAATAAGGTAGGCAGGTTGTATTTTTGAATCAGCATATACAATGGAATTACCAACCGAAAAAGCAATGTCTTTAATGGGTCGGAATGTTAGCATGTTAGCAGCAATATATTTATCGCAATAAACTGTTCTGAAATCGCCTGTTGAGGATGTGTAGGAACGACTACTATCAATTACTTCCGATACCAACCAGCCATGAATATAATTTAGTTCAAACCATTTTACGGGTTTAAGTTGAAGTTTTATCATTGCAAATGATGGAGTTCGTCCTGAAAAGACCGATGCCCCATGATAATTGGTACCCCATTGAATCTGATCTTTTACTAATCCAAACGAACCCCACCCCCATCCGTATATCACTCCGCCCCGCATCTCCGAAAAATCGCCACCCTTCCGCCCTTGAACGTTTACCTTATAGTTACCACCTTCGTTTTGTGTAAAATACTGTGGTTTTGCGAGTATTTCAGTTTGGTAGTTGTCGCGCAAACTGGCATAGATAGATATTTTTCCAATACTTCCCCACGCCTCTGCCCCTCCCCAGGTATGCATTATCTTACTCCCACCTGAAATATACTCACGAATCCCCCAAATGGGTCGAAGCGAAAAGGAAAATAACGAATCCTTATAGTGTAAGCCCAGTGGTTTATAACCTACATTAAATCGCGGCTCGACATTGATAATGTTTCCCTTTTTGTTATCGGTATAGCTATTTTTACCTTTCCCTTCTAAAAAGCGATACTGTAAAAGGTAAAAATCCAGCTCCTTAACCTGACGAATCGATAGCAGCGTCCGGCTTTTATCAGCATCATTTAAACATTTTAGTATAAAGTTATTAGTGAAAGGCTTAACGGCAGAGGTAATAGCAATAATCTTTTCGTTAGCCAGCTCATCCAAAAAGTCGTAAATTGCCTCGTTACGGAAGGAAACAGGAATGTCTTGACTACTAGTTTTTCCACATAGAAGAATGGCTAGAATAACTGCATATATTTTAAGTTGTATTTTCAATATGCGTTTTGTTTTAGATTTGTGTTTTTTTACCCACCCCCATCCCCTCCCTATTTATAGGGAGGGGTGACCGAAGGTCGGGGTGGGTAAATCTATTGTTTTAATGCTAATTCAATTCTTTTTAATACAGAATCCATATCCATTAATTCTTCGTTGTTTATTCTGACTATTCTAATACCCATACTATTCAATATAGAGTCCCTATGAGTATCTCGTTCAATAGTTTTTTCATGAATCTTTCCATCTAGTTCAACAGCAAGTTTAACTTGGGCACAATAAAAATCAGGGACAAAGAAAAAATGTTCATTCCCTCTGCTTTCATAAACTATTGGATGCTGTCTTAAAAATTTCTTTCCGATTAATTTATGTTTCCTGAGATTCTGCCATAACAACTTTTCAGATGGTGTTTGGTTTTTCCTTAACTCAGATGCTCGTGCCTTAATCTCGGAATATTTCATGGGTTGTATTAAATTTACCTGTACTCAACTATCGCCTTTAAGCATCTCTCCGCCGCATGTCCATCCCAGAGTTCGGGTCTGTGGGGTGTTCGTTTTTTTGCTAATGCAATTTCAAACTCCTTTGTAATTCGTTCGATATTATTCCCCACGAGAACACTCGCACCTCCATGTTCGGTTAGGGTTATCGGTCTTTCGGTATTCCACCGCATGGTTAGGCAGGGAGTTCCTAATACGGTACATTCCTCCTGAAGTCCGCCGCTATCGGTAAGCATAATCTTAGCCCCCATATTTAATCGGAGCATTTCGAGATAACCAAGGGGCTGTGTCAATACAAGATTTGGTGTTGCATTAATTGAATCAAGCAAATTGAATTCACCCAGCCGCTTATAGGTACGTGGATGAATTGGCCATATAACAACTAAACCATGATTGCATTTTGTACAAACAAAATCTATTAGATTGGTAAGTATCCCCTTATTATCGACGTTAGAAGGGCGGTGCAATGTTAATACCCCAAACTTTTCCTCCTCAACATTAGGAATGGATAACCCCTTATCAAGAATATTGTCCTTTAAAACATTGGCTAAAGTTAACTTTCGGGAGATTTCTACTTGCTGCTCAAGGGTATCGATCATTATATTCCCAACAAACCTTATTCTGCTTTCTTGTACACCTTCCTTCAATAAATTCTCGATGGATAATCTGTCGGGGGTGAGCAGCAAATCGGAAAGCCTATCCGTAACAAGTCTGTTAATCTCCTCAGGCATGGACATATCGCCAGAACGCAATCCTGCCTCGATATGGCAACATTTAATCAACTCCTTCTTAGCGGTAACCGAACATGCCAAAGTAGCATTAACATCTCCTACTACTACCACCCAATCGGGCTTTTCGGATTGTATAACCTTTTCAAACTCAATCATCGTTCTTCCAACCTGCTCAGCATGTGTTCCCGAGCCAATACCAAGGTTAATATCGGCCTGAGGAATCCCCAGTTGCTGAAAAAAGGCATTTGACATCTGATCGTCGTAGTGCTGACCGGTGTGAACGAGTAGATGAGTGATGAGTGGTGAGTGATGAGTGGTGAGTTTTGCGTTATATTTATTAATTGCCTTAATAAAGGGGGCAATTTTCATAAAATTTGGTCGAGCACCAACAACTGAGATGATTTTCATTTATATATTCGTTTTAATAACATCTATTCAATACCTTAAAAAAACCATGGATAGACAACATTGTCCATTGAAACTGGGGTATTGCTTACTATGTAATGTTTTTTAAGGTTAAGATTAGCCGCAAGTTTTTCAAGTTTACGCATATCGGGTTCAACGGCTTTTTGTTTTACTTCAAGAGCAATTTCTTCATTAAGAATAAAATCTATCTCAGCCGTATTCCTTTTATTATAGTATGTAATCGCACCATAAGGCTGCAATTGGTTGGCTATAGTAGTTTCCAGTAGTTGACCTAGGCTGGTTTTAGTAATCAAATTCAATATTCCAGTATCCGAAAAATAGACTTTTTTCCCTCCAGCAACACTACGATCAATGCTGTGAGTGAATTTTGGAATAAGTCGAAGAAAAAATATTCCTTCAAGGAATTCAAGATAACTATACGCCTTTACACGGTTAATTCCCAATTCCGATGAAAGACGAGTTACATCCAATATATTTCCATTTCGAGAGCCAAGTAAGAGGATCAAATCGCGAAGCTCCTTTACATCTTTAAGCTCACTGAAAACCTTAATATCCTTTTCAAAAAAAGAGGCAAATATATTTCTTAGGATTAACCTTTTAGTTTCATAATCCTTGGTAAGTACGACCTCGGGAAAACCTCCAAACTCCATATATTGGTCGTAAAACTCGCTGCGTTTGTGAACTGTGCTGAGACTGTGGTTTGTAAAAGCATCGTCGAGATTAGGTTGAAGTTCGTTTTCAGGCAAAAGGTCATGAAAATATAAGTATTCTCTAAAGCTCAATGGATAAAGGGTATATAAAAATTTTCGACCACTCAATGACTCAGGAAAAAGATTACGTAAATAATAGTTAGAAGAACCTGTTACAATAAACTTAACCCCATAATGGTCGATCAAATATTTAATTATTTTCGTGATCTTTGGAAAATTTTGAATTTCATCGATGCAAACTAAAAACCTCTCCTCTGATTTTGTTCCTGCCTCTCGTTGTAACTCCTTATAAATTACATTATAATCGATGTTTTCAAACAATAGAAGATCTAAGGGGTTATCAAAATCGTACCATACAAATTTACCTTCCCATGCTTCGGTAAGCTGTCGCATTAAAGTTGTTTTGCCTACTTGTCGCATTCCAGTAATTACAATTGCATTTTTATGCTGTAACTGAGGAATTATGGTATGAAACAAGTATCGTTTATTCATTGTGTAATGTTTATTTTACAAATATGCGCATTTTTGTAAATAATTAAACTTCTTTCAATGTTTATTTTCAGTTTTTAAATATTCGGTAACTAAGAATCGTAGTGCTGACCAGTGTGGACAAGAATATGAGCTATTCGTTGCTCGTTGATGGTAGCTCATTATAATGTTTTATTGCTTTAATGAACGGAGCAATCTTCATGAAATTTGGTCGGGCGCCGACTACGGATATGATTTTCATAATTTATCATGACTGTCCACTTAGATTAAATTGAGTGACAGTTGGTTATAGTTAAGTTCTTTGACGTCATTGTAATCTATGTTTGTAAATAGTTCATTTATTGGGTTTTTATCCAGTAGAGATATTC
>RPRQ01000006.1 GCA_003818205.1 Bacteroidales bacterium | reverse complement strand
TTTGAAACTCCATTGGGATCATGGTCGTAATGCCTTCATCTAACCAAGCATGTTTTTCCTGATTATTCCCAACATAGAATGGAAAGAAAGAATGTACAACTTCGTGCGAAGTAGTAAACATAGCACCTTTATAATCGGGTTCTTCCCCTTGGTTAACCATCATTGGATATTCCATAGCACCCCCACCATTAAAAATGGACATGGAAGGATACGGATAAGATCTTCCTATAAAATTTGGGAATTCCTGCATTAATTTATGGGTAATTGCGGCAACATGTTTAAAATTCGTAGAATTAGCTTTATACGCCGAGTTTATAATAATTCTAGAATTTGAACCCTCTTCTGATATAATACTTGTTGCATCCCACAAGTAATGATCGCTTAAAGCGAATGAAAAATCATTAACATAATTAGCCTTATACCTCCATGATGTACCTTTTGTAAGATTTCTTGACTTAAGATCGTCTTCTGATATAACTGGAATAGCCTCATCTGATTCAAGTGCTTGCTTATATTTTTTAAGAATATTATCATTTAGAACCTCTTCAGGGTTTTGAAGTACACCCGTTGCCCAAACAATATAGTTTTTAGGGACATCGATGCTAACTCTATAATCAGCATATTCATTGAATAATTCATGTTGCCCATTATAGGTTTGAAAATACCACCCAGAAATATCATCGTAAACAGCTATTTGTGGATACCAGTATCCAATGAAATATGATGTTTCATCATACTTCCCCATACGAATAGTGGTTTTTTTAGGTATATGTAACTCCCATGATAATTCAATTTTTATTGAATCTTTTGGAAGTAGAGCTGACGGTAGCTTTACGGTCATATTTGTTCCTCGGGCTTTTAAGGATTCTGCATATGGCTTTTGATTAAGTTTAATAATTTTAACTCTTACACCATCTGTTACATCGTTAGAATCAATCGTTGTATAACGAACAGCCCCTTTCATGTAAAGATTTTGATAGAGCTTTATAAGTAAAGATTGAAGGGTATCATTGCTATTATTGAAGTATGTAATCTCTTCCCAACCCTTTAATTTTGCAGTTAATGGGTCGAAAGATACGTTTATGTTGTACTTTGATTTGTTTACAAAGTAATGTTTCCCTGGCAATCCAGTATTAGATCGATAACCTTCAGTGTAAGCCTTTTTTATCTCTTTCGGCATATAAAGTTCCTGTGCCTGTGAAAAAAGGATTGCTAAAATGAAACAAAGGGTAAGTAATGTATATTTCATGGTGTTTTCTTAATGAAAAGTGGTAAAAAAGTGATGACAGTTAAATGCAGATGTAATCAGCTCTTTATCTTTTTGAATTTTCTTGTAGTCAGTTCAATAGGTTTTTTTTCATTCGACAAGTAAATTGTTAATTCACTCATATATTGAATGAAGCCTTGTAGGTTTTCAAAATTAAAGTACTTCGCTTCATCAATTGACCGATGTACATGGTTTTCGCCATTATGAATAACAAAGGTTTGTGCAGGAACACCGTAGAAAGAGTCTTTTATCTTCTTTATAGTTGCAAAGGAACGATTATCGCCATGAGTAAATAAAAAATCAGAGGTTTTTACAGAATCTAGAAATTGCCATTTCTGGTTTTTATTATATTTATTTAGGAGTTTGGAGAGGTTTGTATAGCTTTTCCCGGTTATATAGTAACGGTTTGGACCTAAGAGCGTACAATGCCCTAGTAGTTCAAAATTTATATTCAAGTATGTGGAAGTAATTGGAAAATTGGGGTGTTTACAAAAATATTTAGAGCCAAGCATTCCAATTTCTTCACCGCTAAATGAAATAAAAACAATGCTTCTTGATGGTTTTGCTTTCATCATTTGGAGCGTTTTCGCAATACCTAGAACTGCGCTAACGCCAGATGCGTTATCGTTGGCTCCATTATAAATCGAATCACCATTAACAGGTTTACCTATCCCAATGTGATCGAAATGAGCAGAAATAATTATGTATTCATTTCTTAGAATTGGGTCATTTCCAGGAATATAACCAATAATATTGACCTCGGGGATTGAATCTTTGTTTTTTCTTTGTTGAAAGTAGTGCTGAAAATATGTATCATTTTTCTCAAATGGGAGTAACCCAAAGTTGCTATAGTTACTGGACAGCCATTTGGCAACTATTTTATTTTCTGGACTTCCGTTTGCTCGCCCTTTCATGGAGTCTGAAGACATATAATACACCCAGTGTTTTATAAGGTCTAAGCTCAAAAGAGGGGTAGAGGTATTGTCATTATTGCTAGGGTTCTGATTTGCGATTTTTTTGGACTCATTTATTTGAGCGAATAATTCGGAAGAAATAACCAGAAGGATAGAGATGAATATTAGTTTTCGCATTATTATGGAATTGGTTATTGTTTTAATATTATATTTTTAAGAATTAGGTCAATATCCTCTTTACTTTCTGAACTTAAAGCCCTTTCAGAGATTTTTTTAACGTCCGTAAAAGATATCTTTCTTATTACCTCTTTAACGGATGGGATTGAACTTGGATTCACGCTTAATTCGTCAATTCCTAAGCCTACCAATAGAGGAATTGCTTTAAGATCAGCTGCAAGCTCTCCACAAATAGCAACCGTTTTTCCTTTTAAGTGAGCAGAATCAATCACTCTTTTTATTAGTTGCAATACAGCTGGTTGAATACCCTCATTATATGAAATAACCGTTTCATTGGTGCGATCAGATGCAAGCGTGTACTGGGTTAAATCATTTGTGCCTATTGAGAAGAAATCAACCTCTTTAGTAAAACTTTCTGCAAGAATTGCAGCTGAAGGGACTTCAACCATTATCCCAACCGAAATCCTATCAGCTGTCTCAAAGCCATCCCTTTGCAATTCGTCTTTACATTCTTTAAGCAACTCTTTGAATTTTCTGACCTCAGAGATCACACTTATCATTGGAATCATTATCTTGATATCTTTCCCCTTAGCGGCTCTAAGAAGTGCTTTGACCTGAGGTTTGAAAAGTTCTTCTACTCTGCTATACATTAACCTTATGGCCCTTAATCCTAGTGCTGGATTCGACTCTATGGATAGATTGAGGTAATCAACTTGTTTGTCGGCACCAATATCAATAGTTCTAATGATTATCTCTTTATCACCAAAGAGATCCGCAATGTTCTTATAAATTTGATATTGCTCCTCTTCATCAGGAAGTTTAGTGCTATGTATAAAAAGAAGTTCAGTCCTAAATAGCCCTATACCTTCGGCACCGTTTGCTAGAGCAAATTCGGCACTTTGATAATCGCCAATATTGGCATAAACGTGAATCCTATGCCCATCTGTTGTTATGGCTGGAGCATGAGAATTATTGAGCGCTTTGGATTGGAACGTATCTATTTGCGCTTTAATTCCTGAATACTTGTTTATGCTCGGAGTGTCTGGGTTAACAAACACTTTACCATTTTGACCATCGATAATTATTGGGTCATCATGTTTAATTTCAGTTAATAGATTTTTAATTCCTGTTATCAGAGGCACCCCATAGGTTCTTGCCAAAATTGCTGTGTGATCGGTCACACCTCCTTTTACAGTTACAAATCCAAGAACAACCTCTTTTTTTATCCCAATAATATCATTCACCGATATTTCATTTGCGATTATTATAACAGGTTTGCTGATCTCGTTCCAATGATTAAGGTGTATGCCAAGCAGCTGCGCAATTATTCTTGTAGATACTTCTCTAACATCTTGGGATCTAGCCCTAAGATAATCGTCCTCAAGATTTTCCAAGGCATTTATAAATTGACCCGAGACAGAGTTTACTGCATACTCAGCATTGATCATATGGCTTGAAATATACGATTCAATTTGCTGCGAAAGTTCAGGATCATTAAGCATTGAAATATGTGACTCCAATATTTCAACCTCTTCTCTTTGCCCTTTTTTTCGTAGATCGGATAAAAGGACGTTGATTTCACGCTTAGATTCGGTTAATGCTTTTGTAAAGCGGTTAATTTCTTCATTTGGACTGCTAATGGGGCACTTAGGAACCTGAATGTCTTTTTTATTAAGAACATACGATATGCCAATTGCAATACCCGAAGATACCGAGATACCAGAAAGTGTTATCATTTTATTATTTAAAATTATTAATAACCAGCTTATATAATGCCTCAATTGAAGAGGCGTCATCGTCACCTTCCGCTGTAATTTTAATATCCATCCCTTGTCTTATTCCTAGAGCGATAAGATTTAACATGCTTTTCCCGTTAGCTACTCTATTATTTCCATAAACCTTTATGGTACTAGAGAACTCTGCAGCTTTTTTTGAGAACAAAGAAGCTGTACGAGCATGTAAACCAACCATATCATTCACTTTCACAACAATCTCTTTCATGACTTTTTATTTTTGGTTAATGACTTCTAACGCTTTATCAACAGTTCCCTTTGGATCACGTAATGCTTTGTTAACTTCAGTTTCAAAAACTTTCTTGTTCCTAAACCTGTCTCTACCTGATATTGTAATTGCTTTTGCAACGATAACAACATCGGCAGTATCTATTTGCTCTTGGGATAACCGAACAGTTACCTTATGTCCACCTTGTTCTTCAATTGAAATCTCAAAGCCACGGGCTTCAACCTCTTTTTTAATGGCTACAGCAGCCATTTTACTTTGAGCAACTCCTGCCAAACAAGCTGTAATTAAAACTATTTTCATATTCCTTATTGTTAGTTAAACGTTCTCCTCTTGCTTTTCAATTTTCTCAATATCTCTTTTTGAAATACTTTTTAAGAAATTAACAGCTAAGGCTGTAGTAATTACACCTGCTGATAAAGAGCCCCAATAAACTAATGGCTTATTAAAGAAAAACCATTGAGGGATTCCAAGAACAGGAGTATAAAGTTCCAGGGAGAAAAAGCCAGCTATTGAGCCTGTAACAACGCAACCAAGTACTGTAGCAATCGTGGATCTTACTATATCGCTTGCTGCTAATGGAATAGCGATTTCAGTGAAACCAGCAATTAAAGTATAGACCCATGAGCTTTTAGCATACATTTTTTCTTTTTTTGTATAAAATTTTGGTTTGAAGAAAGTTGCAAGAATTAAACCCAGAGGAGGAACGGTTACAAAAGCAGCAGTAATTCCAAGGGGAACAAATGTTTTTAAATCCATTGCAGCCGTAGCGAATGTGCTTTGAGTTTTACTGAAAGGCCCACCATAGTCAATTCCTCCAAGTGCACCCATTATTGCACCCATTGAAGCATTACCGCTTTTACCCAAAGAATGGAGGTAGCTCCCGATCGTATCCATTAGCCAAGCCAAAGGTGGCCCAATTAAAAAAACTAGAATAAATGCAACGGCTAGAGTACTGAAAACAGGAGCTATCATGCCCCATGAGCTTTGAAGCATTTCGGGGATTTTTATTTTGAAAACGAGAAAGGTTGCATAACCAACAAGAATTCCACCAAATAAAGCACCTAAATAACCAGAGTCTGTTTGTTGTGCCAAAATCCCTATGATAAAACCAGGGGCTATTGCAGGGGTGTCGGCAATACTATAGGCAACATATGCAGCCATGATTGGGACAAAGTACTTTAGGCCTATTTCCCCAATAATTCTAAAAACTTTCCAAAATTCGGAATCTGAAGCCTTCCCAAAAACAGCTATACTGCCACAGAAACCACCAATTAATAATAAGGGTAACATATACGAAACACCTGTTCTGAAATGTACTCCCATATTTTTAAAGATATCTTTTGATTCTTTTCCTAAGCTCATGCCCTTTATTTTTTAATGTTTAATACACTGTTAAAGGTTTCAAGAATTTCTTCCACCGTATTAGCAATAGCCCATTTTTGACGTACATCCTCTTCTAATGCTAATTCTGCAATAGATGACATCATAGCAATATGAGCTGATTTTGATTGATCTCCTCCTTTTACTTCTGGTATTGCAAGCAGAAAAATGTAATTTACATTTCCATCACCTTCGCCCCATGAGAAACCATTTGATCTACCAAATGCAAAAGCAGCATCAATAACATAGCGACTAGCCGCGTGAGGAATTGCAATATCAGAGCCACAATAGGTTGAAACCGTATTCTCTCTTTCAATGACAGATTTAATAAATCCATTAACAGATTTTATCTTGCCCCCTGAGTATAGCATTTCTGCTAGCTCATTTATTGCTTGTTCCTTAGTCTTTGCTTTTAAGTTTAGAGTAATAAACTTTTCATTAAAAAATTTGTCTGGATTATTCATTTTCTTAATTTTCATGGGTTATTAGACTCTGTTATAGCTTTCATGAAAAATATTCTGTAGCACTTCTTTTTTTGCACATCGAATATGGTTTAGTATTGGGCTATTTATGATTTTGTAATATTCCTCTTCAGAGATATTATAATCTTTCATTGAAACCCAAAGGTTTATTTTTTTTAGGAATTCATCTAACTCAGAGCCTAATGCCATTGCAGCCTCGTAATCAGATAATTTGATTGAGTTTTCATCGATTGTTCGGGTTACTTTTGCAAATTTCTCGATTGATTTACTTACCTTGAATCTTATATATTCAGGATAGACAAGCGCTAAAGTTTCCCCATGGGCAATTCGAGGGCAAATACCTCCGATTATTTCTCCCAAAGGATGTGGAATATCTGCACCTCCATTTGCCAAGCACATCCCTGCAAGCGTATCGGCCCAGGCAAGTTGTGTTCTAGCCTTTATGTTGTCAGGATTTTTTATGGCAATTGGAAGATATTCAAAAATTAGCTTTATGGCCTGTAAAGACATTGTTTCTGTTAAAGGAGAAATAAGATTTCCAAGGTAGCTTTCAAAAGCATGGCTAAAAGCATCAAACCCTGTAGCTGCAGTTGCTCTGGAGGGCATTGATGCCATTAATTCTGAATCTACAATGCTAATCAATGGAAAGTTCTTACGATGAAAAATGGTTAACTTTTCTTCTTTAGCGGTATCTGTAACAACAGCCGCTTGTGTAACATGTGATCCGGTCCCAGAAGTAGTTGTGATTGTTATAAGAGGCAAACATTCATTGGTTGGAGCTTTATATATCTCAAATGGATTTGAGTACGTAAATGCTTTACTCCAATCTACATATGATTTTTTGGTATAAAGCAGTGCAATAAGCTTTGCAGAATCCATGGCAGAACCACCACCTACACCAAGAACGCAATCAACTTGATTTTTAACAGCAAAATTTAATCCATCATCGATACTTTTAGTTGTTGGATTAGGTACAGCTCCATCAAAATGAGATACAGAAATTTTATTCTTCGTAAGGATATCAATAATGCGATTGTAAACAGGGGATAGGGGTTCATCCTTTGAACAGGAAACCAAAAGACACCTTGTTCCAAAAAGCTTTATTATTTCTCCAATTTCAGAAACTCTCCCAGCCCCAAATCTAATTTGGGTGGGGACAAAGAAGTTTGAGTTAAACATTTTCACTCTTTTTATAGTAATGCAAAACCAGCGGTAAAATGCCTTAACGATGTAATATTCCCCTCGTAAATGAGCTTTAGCCCTTTATAGTTATTTCTATTCTGATAAATATAGCCTAGCGCATTGGCAATCACATCCATATGGGAATTAGTGTAAACTCGTCTCGAAATGGCTATTCTCATTGTTTCTAGTTCGGGCCATATAGGTTCTCTCGTTATTGGGTCTTTAGAACCAAAAGCGCATGCGCCTAATTCAACAGCTCTAACACCAGCCTCTTCGTAAAGCGCAACGACAAGCCTTTGTGATGGAAATTCGTGTTGAGGTATATTTGGGAAAAATCTTCTTCCATCAACATAAACCCCATGTCCTCCTGTAGGTTCAATAATCGGGATTCCGAATTCTTTTAGCTTATTTCCAAGGTAATTAACCTGATTAATTCTATAGGCTAAGTAATCTTCTTCGCAAACTTCTTGCAAACCAACGGCTAAAGCTTCCATATCTCTACCAGCCATACCCCCGTAGGTAATAAACCCTTCGTGAACAATGGCCAATTGATTCGCTATCTCGAATACTTCTTTATTCCTTGTGGCTAAAAATCCACCAATATTTACAAGGCCATCCTTCTTAGAGCTCATGGTTGCTGTTTCGCAGTATGAGAACATCTCTCTGGTAATTTCCTTAATAGATTTGTTTCTATAGCCTTCTTCCCGTTGCTGAATAAAGTAAGCGTTTTCTGCAAGCCTTGCGCTATCAAGGACCATGGGGATATTATACTTTTTTGCCAGTTTGCTTACTTCTCTGATATTCTCCATTGATACGGGTTGTCCACCATTGTTATTACAGGTTATGGTGACGATAACAACAGATATATTTTCTTTCCCCTTCTCCTCAATCAACCTTTGCATTTTTGCTAGGTCAATATTCCCTTTGAAGGGATGGTATTCATTATTCGCATTAGCCCCCTTCTCAATTACGTAATCAACAGCTAAAGCACCTAACATTTCGGCATTACCCCGGAATGTGTCAAAGTGCATATTTCCAATGGCGTACTTACCTTTCTTTGCATAGATTTGAGCCATAATAAAATCTGCGGCTCGACCTTGGTGGGTTGGTTGAACATATGGAAGTCCTAATATATCTTTTACAGATGCTTCAAATTTGTAAAAGCTTTTACATCCAGCGTATGATTCATCACCAAGCATCAATGCAGACCATTGCTCGTTACTCATTGCAGATGTACCGCTATCTGTAAGGCAGTCTATATATACATCCTCCGCTTTTAATCTAAAAGCATTGTACTGAGCTTCTTTCAGGTATTTCAATCTTTCTTCCTTCGTGGTTCTCCTTACCTTTTCAACCATTTTAATTCTAAATGGTTCTGCCGTTTGAAATTTCATATTTTTAAATGCTTAGTATTAAAGTTTATATTTTATTGCTGCTTCATCAATAGCTTTACGAACGGTTTGAACACCTTTTGTTATTCCTTCGGGATGCTTAAATACAGCTGATGAAACAATTACTACATCTGGATTACACTCAATTAGAGGGTCAAGGTTATTTGCACGGATTCCTCCATCAATGGCTAGTTCACAACGTGGATTCTTTTCATCGATGAGTTTTCTTGCTCGCCTTACTAAATCTAACGATGTTTTTCTCCAACCCCAATTTTCTTTACCATCGGTATCATCTAAGCCATGAACAATAATATGTAGGCGATCAATATCATAGATGGCCTCTTCAACAAATGAGAGGGGTGTGTAAAAACCGATCATTAATCCAATTTTAATCTTGAATTCGCGACAGTAATGAACTATGTATGCTAGCTGTGAGCCGATAAAGTGCTCAGCGGGTATTATTAGCATGTTAGTACCTACTTCAGCAATTTTTTCGATAAACAATCTGTCTAAATCTTCTGTATAAAGATGACATTCTATCGGTTTATTAGTGTAAGGTCTAATGCCTGCAATGATCTGATGTCCTCCCATTAGCTGTAAGTTTTTCAGATCTTTCATATCCGCAGCATCCGAATGGATGTAATCAGCCCCTGCATCAGTTGCCTCTTTTACTATATCAGCAATATGACCATAATCGACATGTGCCAGACCTGCTGCAATTTTTATTTTTTTCATTGTCTTAGGTTTAAATTAATATTTAGTAAATTTCTTTGTGTCATTTTCTAATATTACGTAGAACAAGTATTAGTGTTTATCAGTTTTAGTCGTCCCAGCCTATTCTTTCGTGTCAAAAGTATCTTTTGTAGAATCAATCAAGGTTTAACTCGATATGACAATCGATGACATATAAAAAAACTTGTTTGAATCTTAAAATAAATATCTACATAATAGTTTTTAATCAATTGCTGAATAAAATACATAGCACTATTGGATCATAGATTTTTATCAAATCAGCTGCTTTTCAACAATTAGTGAAAAGACTCTTTCAGGTGTAAAACCGAATTGCTCATTTAGACATTCAGCAGGTGCACTATACCCAAAATGGTCAAGACCTTGAATAAATCCATTAGTTGGAACAATATCTCTAAGCGAATTTGGCAGCCCGGATGTTAAACCGAAGATTTTTACACCTGGTATAAGTACAGCGTTTCGATAATCTAGACTGCTATCAAGGAAAAGTGAAGGAGAAATTACACTTACAACCCTTACATTATTTTTTTTTCTTTCCTCAAGAAGTGAAGCTACTTCAATTAGAGTTGCTACTTCTGAGCCATTTCCAAGTAGAATAATGTCGGGTATTTTTAGGCAATCCTTTACAATGTATGCTCCGCTAATGGATTTCAAAGAGGCCTCGTACCTTGATTTATACCCTTCAAACGGGAGCGATTTAATGTTTTGCCTTGAAAGGATTAATGCTGTTGGAGATACTATATTGTTTAAAGCCATCATCCAAGCTACTGTGGTCTCATCGGCATCTGAAGGCCGAAGGACTAACATGCTCCTATTTCCAGAATGGTTCTTTAAGCTTTCCATCAATCTGATTTGAGCTTCATGTTCAACAGGTTGATGGGTTGGGCCATCCTCACCAACCCTGAAACTATCGTGAGTCCAAATAAAAACAACTGGCAATTCCATTAGTGCTGTTAAACGGATTGCAGGTTTCATGTAATCAGAAAAAACAAAAAAGGTTCCACAAACAGGTATTACACTTCCATGTAGCGCCATCCCATTTGCTAATGCTGCCATGGTTAACTCACTTACACCGACATGTAAGAATGCGCCGCTAAAATCTTGATATTTAAAAGCCTTTGTTTTTGACAGGAATCCATCAGTTTTATCGCTGTTAGCCAAATCGGCTGACATTATTATCATATTTCCAAACTTACCTGCAAACTCAGAGAGAATTACGCTTGATGCAATTCTAGTTGAAGAATTGGGGCTTTGGGTGATTTTAGGGTAATCAATTACTGGTTTTTCTTTTGCTAAAAAATCTTTTAGTTTGCTCGAAAGTTCTTCATTTCGTTGCATCCAATTCCATTGAACTTTTCGTTTTGATTTTACTAAAAGTCTTTTACTATTAATCATTTCCTGATAGTACTTTTTAACATCAGAAAACACTTCGAACGGTTTTTCAGGATCGCCTCCCAAGTTTTCGATTGTTCTTTCAAATGAAGCGCCAGACTGGGAAAGTGGTTGACCATGTGTAGAACAGTTCTTTTCAAAACAAAGCCCATTGCTATCAACAGCTCCTTTACCCATGATCGTATTACCAATGATTAAAACTGGTTTATCTTTCTCACTGACAGCTATTTTAAGAGTGTTTCGAATTTGATTTGGGTCATGCCCATTAATTGTATAAACCCTCCACCCCCACGACTCATACTTTTGTGCGGTATTCTCGATAGTTACATCCTTAACTTCAGTTGAAAGTTGAATCTCGTTAGCATCGTAAAACATAATTAAATTGGATAGGCCTAGGTATCCAGCAATTCTGCCTGCCCCTTGAGAAATCTCCTCCTGAATACCCCCATCAGAGATATACGCATACGTTTTGTGCGATAGCCATTCCCCAAATCGATGGGCTAGAAATCTCTCTGCAATTGCAGCTCCAACAGCCATTGTATGGCCTTGACCTAATGGACCAGAGGTATTCTCAACTCCTCGTTTAACATCAAGTTCAGGATGGCCAGGTGTTGGACTTCCCCATTGGCGGAAGCTCTTCAAATCATCCAGAGTATACTTTTCACAAAGGAATAAAGTCGAATATAATAGGGGTGACATGTGGCCTGGATCCAAGAAAAATCTATCGCGAAAGTTCCAAAAAGGGTCATCTGGATCAAATTCAAGAAATTCGGCAAACAGGATATTCATAAAATCTGCACCACCCATTGCGCCACCGGGATGACCCGATTTTGCCTTTTCTACCATTGCAGCTGAGAGTATTCGAATATTGTTTGCTGCTTTATTTACAATGTCCATATTATTTTTGTTAAAATCAGTTAGTCAAATCTTGCTTTACTACAATAAATGGCACCTCTAACTCATTAATAGAACTATTCAATCTAGGAATATCTTTATCAATAATTTCCATCAAACTTTTCTTAATGCAGTTCCAATCGCCTTCCAATTCTTGCAGCTTTCTCTCTGCACCATATACGATATTCATCCCAGCCTCATCTATTTGCTCAATTAGGTAACCAAATTGAGTGTCAATCTGGCTTCGGTAGTTAATCACATCCTGAATTGTTGTCTGTTTTGGTTGAGTGATTTTGCATTCTATAGAGTCTATCCTGCTACTGATAGTTTTTATGCTATTGATTAGCTCAGCTAATGTTAAGTTATTTTCATTTCTTTTTATGAAGTCGGTGAGTTGAACACGTATATCCTGCGCTACATTGAGCAGGGAGTGCATCTCATTCAAACTCGAAAATGCTTTCTCTAATACCTCTCTTTGCTTTGAATAGCAATCGGTTGGCGTGAATTGGGGATCGGGGTTTACCATCAATGATTGGACGAATTCATCATTATTAATGATTAGTTTTACTGAATAAACCCCAGGTGTAACAGCTATACCCTGATAACCTGGGTAGTAGAAATACCCACTTTTAACTTTTCTTTCCTCCATACGAAGATTCCATACTGATCGATTTAAACCCTTTCTTAATTTCGATTTATCGAGAGTAATCCGATTGATAATCTGATTATTTGAATTTAAGACTAAAATTTGAGCGTTACACGTATCAATATTTAACCCAGGGTTCAAATTGAAATAAATCAGTGCGCCGTATGGAGGGTTAGGAGCAGTAATCTCTTCCCCTTCGTCCTTTAATGATAATAAATAGGCTTCAGAAGGTTTGTATAGGTATGATTTCGTACCATAACCAGATTTTACTAATTCGCGTAAGGGCGAATAATCATCGAGAATCCAAAACGCTCGCCCCTCTGTGGCTGCAACCAAATCGTTATTCTGGATTTTTAAATCGGTGATTGGAACAACAGGTAAATTTAGGTCAAGAAATTTCCATTGATCCCCACCGTTGAAAGAGATATAAACACCTGAGAAAGTGCCTGCGAAAAGCAACCCCTTCCTTATAGGATCTTCCCTTACAACCCTCACATAATCCTCACTTTTTATGCCATTAGTAGCATTTTCCCAGGATTTACCTCCATCAACCGACTTATAAATGTATGGTTTAAGGTCATTGAATTTATGTTTGAGAATTGATAAATAGACAGTATTAGGATCGTGGGGTGATACTTCAATTGAGTTGATAATTGCCTCGCCTAAACCTGCTGGTGTTGCATTACTCCACGTTGCCCCATCATCGTGGGTAACGTGCACCAAACCATCATTAGTGCCGACCCAAAGCGTACCCTTATTGTGTGGACATTCCGTAAGGTACGAAATGGTATTGTATAGCTCGCCGCCTGCACCCTCGTTGGTGAACGGTACTCCCCCAAATCCCTGTTTATCCTTCTGATTCAATGTTAAATCAGTACTTATTTCTATCCAATCCTTTCCTCTATTGGGTGATTTCAACACCATTTGAGCTGCAGTGTATAGCACCTGGTTGTTGTGCCTCGAAAGCAGGATTGGCGTGTTCCAATCAAAACGATACTTTAAATGTTCCCCATTAATTGCTAAATCGAAGTTAGGATAAACACCTATGTTCCTAATCGTTTCATTCTTAACATCGTATTCAGTTTGTCGCCCTCCAGTTGCATAGATCAGGTTTGGGTCATTAGGATCGAAGGCAATACTCGAGTTTTCTGCTCCTCCACACGAAAACCAATCTTTCCTGCCAATACCATCATGGCGAGTTTTACTCAGGATCGCTACTGTACTATGGTCCTGTAAACCACCATAAACCCTGTATAAAAATTGATTATCAGTATTGACCCGATAAAATTGCCCTGTAGCTTGATTCATTTGGGTACTCCATGTTGCCCCACCATTGAAACTTATGTTAGCCCCACCATCATTACCTTCTATCATTACTTTGTTATTCAGTGGATTTATCCATAAGTCATGGTTGTCGATATGCGGTGTTCTAATGCGTGTGAATGTTCTTCCTCCATCAGTAGATTTCATCAAAGGTGCATTGAGCACATATACTGTTTCATCATCCTGCGGATCTGCAAAAATGTGCATATAATACCAAGAACGGGTTCTAATAATCCGTTCTTGGTTTAACAACAACCAGTTCTTTCCACCATTGTCTGAGCGGTACAATCCACCTTTTTCGGATTCAACAATTGCAAATACTCTATCTGAATTGGCAGGTGAAACGGCAATTCCAATCTTACCTATATCACTTGGAAAACCGTTCACGAGTTTGCTCCATGTTTTTCCACCATCAGCAGTTTTATGGATTGAACTTCCAACTCCCCCGCTTCGAATTTGCCAAGGATATCGGTAGTGATCCCACATGGCAACATAAAGGACATCGGGGTTATTATCGTCAATACAGATATCATTAGCCCCTGTAGTTTGGTTTATGAAAAGAACTATTTTCCAGGTTTCACCACCATCAATTGATTTATAAACACCCCGTTCATTTGTTTTTCCAAAGGGGGTTCCTTGAGCCGCCACATAAACTATATTGGGGTTCCTGGGATGGATGCAAATTTTTGCTATATGTCGTGTTAATTGAAGACCCAGGTGTTTCCATGTTCTACCTGCATCTACCGACTTATATATCCCATCACCATGCGAAGATTTCACCCCCCTAACAGGTGACTCTCCCATACCAACATAGATAACATTAGGGTCGCTGACTGATACTGAAATTGCACCAACCGAACTTGAAGTGAAAAATCCATCTGAAATGTTTCTCCATGTATTACCCGCATCATTTGTTTTCCAAACGCCCCCTCCTGTAGTTCCCATGTAGTATGTGAAAAGTTGATCTTTATGACCAGCCACTGCGGTTACTCTGCCACCACGGTATGGACCAATGTTTCTCCAAACAAGAGCCTGAAAGACTTCATTTTCTATGGGTACTGTTTTGTTGCCAACTTCAACTTTTTTTGGTTTTTCCGTAGTGTTAGCATAAGTAAAACATAACGTTAAACTGCTATAACAAACAACAACAATAACTCTATAAATTCTTAACATATCGTCACAATTAGGTTATCTATAACTCACCACCATTTATGATTCAAAGGTTCGGGTTTCGGCTTGCGAGGTAATCTTTTGGACAATTCATCGAGTACAATTTCAATTGCCTTATCGAGTTGATGGTCAATATTTCTGGACATACTCCCAGGGTCATTTATCACTTCAATATCTGGAATAACACCAGTTTGAGCACCATCCCATTCTCCCTTCAAGTTGTATATTCTGCTTGGCGGTGCAGATACAGCACCTCCGTCAATTAAGGGTAGAAACTGGTGAGGGCCAACCAAAGCACCCATAGTTGCTTGCCCTATAACAGGTCCCACAATAGCTTTCTTAAAAAAGTAAGGAAAACCATCACCACCTGAAACTGCCCAACCATTTGTAATAAGCACCATAGGCCCCGGGTGCGCCACTTCGGGCATGTGAAAGTGTTGTCCATTCCGAACGGCTAGATATCCGTATAGTTTTCGATTTAATAACTCCACAAACCTATCTCCTAGAGCCCCTCCAGCATTAAAACGCTCATCAATTATAAGTCCTTGCATATGAAATTGAGCCTTAAACTGCTGAACCAACTCCTGTTGCCCTATGGTTGATGTATTGGTAACGTAGATATAACCAATCTTTCCATTGCTTGCCTTGTAAACCTTATCTCTATTCTCTCTAACCCAATCAAGTTCTCTTAGCCTACTCTCATCACTTAGTGTTTTCACAACAATTTCACGACTACCTTTCAAATCAGGTATGCTATTGATTCTTAAGACTACCACTTTATTGGCTAATCCTTCGAAAGCAGCCCAAGGATCTTTATCAGTTTGAAGAGGTTGCCCATTTACTGCCAGTATATAGTCGCCTTCCTTAACATTTAACCCTGGATCAGTTAAAGGCGACTTGACGTTTGCTTGCTTGTAACCGGTATTGAAAATCTTTTTTATCCTATACGTATTATTCTCTAAACTAAAGTCCATTCCCAGCAATCCGATTTTCCCATGATTAGCATTTTGTTTGTTGTCAGCCCTTACGGCAATATGCCCTGCCCCAACCTCTCCGTAGAGTTGGGTAAGAATATGATAAAAATCCGTTCTGTTTCCAATCATAGGGAGTAGTTGTTTATACCTTTCTCCAAGTTCTTCCCAATTTACTCCGTGCAAACCTTTATCGTAAAAAAAATCGCGCATGTACCTCCATGCCTCATTATACATTTGAATCCATTCTTCTTTTGGGTCTATCATAACTTCAAAGGCTTCAGTATTAATAGGCTTTTCAAGTATCTGATTAGGAGAAAGGGCTATAACACCATATTGCCCTTTAGAATTATGAATAATTATCTTTTCTCCATCGAATGATGTTTGATAGCTATTCACTCCTGTTATTACATGTACTTCCTTTCTTTCATCTAGATTGTAATAGCATAGCTGGGCTTCATTCTTTAAAGACCCTGTCTCTGGATGCCTCATGTATACCAATTTACCTTTACGAGCAGTTAGGTTTGAGTAATTCCCTGAAGTAAGTGGCAGAATTACAGCTCTTTCTTCAAAACCATCGTTATCAATTTTCAAAGGAGCAATACCTGAAGCATCTTTCAACTCTTCTATCTTTTCATCATCATTTGATGATGCAAGCGGTGATAGAGTATTGCTGGATAATGGAATTACAACAATATTTGTTGTATTGGCATAAATCCAGGTTGGTTCAATGTCAGAATCATAGGAGTTGAAAGTTCTTTTCGAAAGATAAAACAAGTACTTTCCCTCGGGATCAAAAACAGGGTCAAGATCATCGCAAAATCCTGATGTTACCTGATAAGATTTTCCACTATCAAGGCTATAAATAAATATTGCATGGTTTCTGTTCTCAAGTCCTTTAGACCAACATACCCATTTGCTATCATGCGACCAGCTTACCTTAAAGGTATTTAAATCGTGAAAAACCATCCAAGGATCCCTGTCAATAACAACTAGTCTCCCATTATCTAAATCAAAAAGATTGATCGACATGCGATTATCGGCAAAAACAATTTTCCGACTATCGGGCGACCAGAAAGGTTGAAATCTAAAGCCATCTTTGAACGTGGTTACTATTCTCTCCGTTCCATTATTATCCCTTACCGCCAGCTGGTACTCGCCAGCCTTATCGGTAAAATAAGCCAATTGATTTCCATTGGGAGACCATGCGGGATATCTTTCGGCAACACCTGGACTATTAGTAAGATTTATTATTGCACCCTCATTGGCCGCAACCGAAAATAATTCACCACGTGCCTCAAAAACAACCCGTTTGCCTGTGGGTGTTAGGTTAAACTTTCTAATAAGGTTTGCAACCTCAACGCGATGGGGTTTTCGATACAAATCATTAAATTCAATCCTAACAGGAACTTCAATAATACCCTCAGTATTCAAATTCAGCAAGTAGAGTTTCCCTCCGTTTTCAAATACAATATCACTAGGCCCTATTGATGGGCTGTTAACATCATGCTCTGTGAAAAAAGTTAACTGCCTATTTCTTTTTGTTGCGATGCTGTACACCCAAACATTCGCTCTTCTATTAGAATCTCGATCCGACAGAAAATAGATATTATGCTTACCCCACATTGGATGCTTATCGCCTCCTTTGTATTGGGAAATATTTTCCGACTCATTCGTTTTCAGATTAAATAGCCAAATATCGGAAGCGGCTCCGCCCATATACCTTTTCCAAGCTCCACCATATACTATGGGCATCATATTTATTGCAAGGTATTTCCCATCAGGAGAGATTGAGGCTTCTTCGCCAATTCTTAAATTCAATTTTTCAGGAAATCCACCTGAACTGCTAACTTTGTAGAATTGGTTTATTCTATTATTAGGGCTTTCCATTCTCGATTTGTAGAGCAAACTATTATCAGGAAACCATTCTATCATATAGTCAGCATCTGGATGGTGTGTAATTCGTTTCGGTATGCCTCCATGAATTGGCATAACATAAACATCGACATTGTTATCGTAATTAGCCGTATAGGCTATTTGGCTACCATCATCAGAAAATTTCGGACAGGTTTCTTCGCCAGTAAAGGAAGTTAAGTGCCTTGCAACACCACCATTTTTTGGAACTATCCATAAATCTTCTGCATAAGAGAAAACAATGTCGGTTTCAGAAACATCTGGGTTTCGCATCAACCTTGAATCAAGTTGTGACACGCAACAAAAAGGTATGAAAAGCATGAGTATGGATAAGATACTCTTACCGAAAAATGAATCCATTATCCTATTTTTTAATTGAAAATTATTTATAACAATAAAACCATTGACTACTAGGATGTTACCCTGCTATAATCTTCAAGAAACTTTTGTAATCCTATATCTGTTAATGGATGTTTTAGCAATCCAAGTATGGCATCAAGTGGGCATGTAGCAACATGGGCTCCCGCATCTAATGCTTTAATTATATGTATTGGGTTACGAATGGACGCGGCTAGAACTTGCGTTTTAAAATCATACGTTTTATAAATATTAACAATATGAGCAACTAGTTCCATTCCATCGAATGAGATATCATCCAAACGCCCAACAAATGGGGATACATAGTATGCACCCGCTTTAGCTGCAAGTAAGGCTTGTCCTGGCGAGAAGACTAAAGTACAATTGGTGCGAATGTTTTTACCCGAAAAATATTTTATTGCCCTAATTCCCTCCTTTATCATAGGAACTTTTACAACAATACGTGGATGAAGTTTAGCGAGAATTTCACCTTCTTTAATCATTCCATTATAATCTGTAGAAATAACCTCAGCGCTAACATCGCCATCAACTATTTCACATATTCTTTGGTAATGTGCCAGAATATTCTCATTCCCTTTTATCCCCTCCTTAGCCATTAACGAAGGGTTTGTGGTTACTCCATCGAGAATTCCTAAATTTTGAGCCTCAATTATTTGTTCGAGGTTTGCTGTGTCAATAAAGAATTTCATTTTTGATTAGTTTTATTTGTTAATAACATGATATTACAGCCGTAATCATTAAATCGGAATCGCCAATATTTGTTATGCTATGCTCATCTCCATCTTTAACAATCATAACATCACCTGCTTCTAAGATAAACTCACTTTCATTAAGGTGAGCATATCCTTTACCTTCTCTTACCACATATATTTCTTCTTCGTTGATATGCTTATGCTTGCCAATGCTACAGCCTGAAGCGATAATCATATCAGAGAAATGTCTTATTGAGGAAGTAAACTCCTGTTTTTCTAAAACGTGTTTGATTACAATCTTTCCAGCCCCTCCTTTAAGGTTGATTTTATAATCAGTAAACCGTTGAGACTTTTTTATAACCATACTTAATGTTTTGTTGTTATGAGTTAGCATTTTTTAGAATCATCTTTATTAAATAATAAAGACTTATAACTAGAGATAGAATTAAATGCTATTTGTAATGAGAAAAAAATGTGTTGTGAAACATTAATATGTTATCGAATAGATAAGGTATTTGTATAGTTATCAGAAATGGTAAAAAAAATCAAGTAGGTAGGGGATTATCTTTCCCAATCTCTCACTGCTTTGCGTGCTCTCGCACATGATGGTTTCCTTAAATTGTTTAACCGTTCGTAGTTAATATCAGGTTATACTAACCTTGCAACTCAAACCAATCTTTGCCCATAGCCTGATTCGCCTGTGTGCAATTCGATTTTCGCCAGTAGTACCTTTTCCCCGAAGCTGATTCTGCCATTTCTTAAGGATCCTGTTATATAAAATCATTTAAACAGGAGCTATTCTCATACTGAATTGATTGTGTTTGAATGTATCGAAACTTGGATAATAGAAAAAGGGTAGCAAGGGGAAGAGCCATGCTCAACATACGAAGAAAGAAGATACTCTTTTTCAAGAAATATCTTCTTTCATGGGGTTTCTAATAATCTAATTAGCTAAACTCTAATTCTTGTAAACTTAATAATTGCTATTTTTTAGTTAATGTTAACGTTCCATAGGAGTGTACCTCCCATGCACCAGCACCTTGATAGCTTATTAGAATATTTAATACAATTTGCTCAGCACACACATTAACATAATTATTTTTACTAGGTCCGAAAAATTTAGAGAGCTGCTCGTACGTTAAAGCACCGAATGGTTCTCCTGTTTTTATGCTTATGGTAGGATCGCTTCCGCTTATCTGATCGGTAAAAGTTACTTTCCTCGTGTTTGATTCTACCTGATCAATTGAGATAATTAGCTCGCTTCCATAACCACTGCCAATGTTTGCTATTTTTAGCTGATAAGGGTCACTGGGTACTTCGGATATTGTTACTTCATAGTTTATTGAAGTTTCTGCATCTGTGTTTTGATACCATCTTGTATCAACAACATTGTAAGTTCCCATTATATTGGAAGGGTCATAAGGGCAAGATTTTTGCATTGACAATGTAAATACAGAATCCGACAAAGTATTATCCCCATCCAATTTTAAAATTAATTTTTTAGCAGCATCATCAATGAAGTTTTCATAAAGTGCAGAAATAGTTAGCGTACCTAAGCATTTGCCTGCAGGTATTGTAACCTGTTTGTTAATCGCTGCAAAATGGGTACCCTCAATTGCAGTACTTTCACTAGAAATGCTTAAACTTACGATTCTATCTGAATTGGTAATTACTGTACTTCCAACTGTTATTTGGTATTTATTTCCATCAGCGGGAGCATTTGGTGTTACATCAAGGGCTGCATATGTTCCTTCTGCAAAGGAAAACATTTCAGGGCCATTGTAGAAGTGATCCTCCGTTTCGCATGAATAGTAGGTGACAGTTGAAACGAGAAGCGTAAGTATTAAAAATATATTTTTCTTTTTCATAGCGTTTATCTAATTATCAGTTAATAACCATGATTTTTTTCGCAAGCAGGATTATACTTCCACTCACTAAACGGAATTGGGAAAACTCTCAAATGGCTGGTTGTAGGTAACTGCAAAACTGTATTTTTTGTGCCAGTTCCATCTTCTGCATCACCAAAGGTGCCGTTTCTAATAATGTCCAAATCCTGCCTTTGCAATTCAAACCAACGATCCCCCTCGAATGCCAATTCAAGCCTTCTTTCCAATGCAATGGCATTTTCTAAATCATTATCGGGTTCGTTGGGGTCAACAAAACCTGTATAGCGGTTAGCTCGTAATGCATTTAAGTCGCCTCGAGCAAGGTCAAAGGCTGATGTTTTACAGTATGCTTCAGCTCTTATTAAGTATTGCTCAGCTAAACGACAGATCACAATATCTGAAAGATTAAAGCCATCGGCTACACCACTCCGTGAACTGTACTTATATACAAAGTTGTACCACTGTTTAGTAACGGAAATATACGATCGTTTGAAGTAGGCAGCCTTACGAACATCATTATTTGCGAATAGCTGATAGAACTCGAATGCAGGAACATATTCAGACAAAACTGCTCCAGTATAGTATGAACCTACTCGCGGACCCTCCTTCTCGAGGCACTTCAACTTGAAAATCATTTCTTTGCCGGCATTATCAACTGTCCACATATCTTTAAAGGTGGTAGTGTTACTCAAAGCGTATTTGGACTTGCTAATTACATTTGTTGAGAATGTTATGGCATTTGTATAATCCTTTTGGGTCAGGTAAATACGGGCTAACAATGCGTCAATTGCATCAGCGCTTATATAAGTGTTTAAGCCTCTATCTACACCAGGTGATACTAGCAATGTTTTTGCATCGGTTAAATCTTTTATAATCAAATTGTAGCATTCCTGTACGGTACTCCTTGTTTTCTTAGTATCAGTTGAAGAGGTAATGTATGGTACTCCAAGATCTGAAGAACTTTGTGCAGAATATGTTTTCCCGAAGTATCTAACAAGCTGAAAATGCATTAACGCTCTTATTGCTAGTGCTTCTGCTTTCACCCTTTCCCTCTGCACTTCAGTGCCACCGGTGAAGTCTTCAATTCTTTCTAAGATCATATTTGCTGCCAAGATAACCTTATAACCATTAGCCCAAATACCATCAACGCCACCATCTGTATCCTTATAAGTCCATGTAAATAATGACTGTGCCGACTTGTTTCCTGCAAAATTCATTATGCAATTGTCGGAAAGAATATCAGGATATAGTAGAAAACTAGGAGTCATAGCACCATCCCGAATTATCTGATATAACCCATCAACTGCATAGCTAAAGTTTTCTATAGTGCTATAGGCTTGTTCCGGAGATACCTTATCAGATGGCTTAACATCAAGCACTTCTTCGCACGAAAAAGTGGTTAATGTTAAAATAATAAGTATTAATAATCTATTTAGTTTCATTTCTCTGCTCTTTAATGGTTAATTAGAATGAAATATCTATCCCAAAATTTATAATCCGTGAAGGGGGAATCCTAAAATTCCATGGGCCATAATAAAGTTCTGGATCGATCCCTGAAAATTTTGTATAAGTCCACAGGTTCATGCCCTTTGCATATACCTTCACCGATTTTTTATGTTGTTTTCCAAACCACTTTTCAGGAATACTATATGAAAGAGTAACATCTGTTAATCGAATAAATGAGGCATTCTCTAATTCTCTTGTAGTACCTGGAGCACGAGGTATATTTAAGTCCTGTTTTGGGATTTCAACTATATCCCCTGGTTTATGCCAAGAATGTGTTAATGCTTCAACAGCTTGATTACCCTGTTCCTGTCCATCTCCTTGGATCACCTCTAGTATTCCATTATATACATAGTTCCCAAGACTATAGTAAAGGCTTGCTGATAAACTTATATTTTTGTATGTCAGCTCATTACTAACTGTCCCAAAATATACTGGATCATTACTTTTATTAGTCATTACCAAATCATTTGAACTATATACATTGGTAACTTTTCCATCTTTTGTATAGAAAAGAGGTTCTCCATTCGAAGGATTAACTCCAGCATATTTAACCAAGAAAAAGGCATAAGGTTTTTCTCCTTCACGGAGCAAGGTTGTTCCATCAGTTTGTACATCTTTCCCGTCTGAAAGTTTAAGAACTTTTGAATTATTATGCGAAATGGAAAATCCAAAGCTATAACCAAAGCCATCCGATTTAATAATTTCAGCATCAACCGTAAACTCTATACCTTTATTTTGAATACTTCCCACATTACGTAATATTGAATAGAAACCAGATGAGGAGTTCATGGGCTCCCATTGTAAAAGATCTTTTGTTACTCTGTTATATAAGTCAAGCTTCCCTTTTATACGATTATTTAAAATAGCATAATCTAAACCTAATGCTTTAATATTATTTTTTTCCCATGTTAACTCCGAGTTCCCAATTTGGTAGAGGTAAGACGTATTCTTATCCATATATTTGCTATAGGCAATTGTTGTTAATGATGCGAAATCACCGATTTCAAAATTACCTGATGTCCCCCAGCTAGCCCTCAACTTTAGCTGGTTAATGATCGAAATATTTTTAATAAACTCCTCCATATGAAGGTTCCATCCAGCCCCAATTGACCAAAAGTTCCCATATCGGACATCTTTTCCAAACCTTGAGCAGCCATCCCTTCGAATAGTTGCATCTATTAGATACTTTACTTTATAATTATAGTGGAAATTTGTAAGGTACGAAACAAGTCCCCAACCCCCTGCTCCTCCTGTTGTAGCAAATGGGGTTGCTGCTGCATTTAGGACAGTTGTTTGATCGGAGGGAAGATTCCTTCCTTGGGCAAGCATCGATTTATTTCGGTAGGATTGCACCTCAAATCCGGCAATTACTTTTACTTCATGGTTGTTAATTGCCTTGTTGTATGTAGCAGTAGTAATTGATGTATAAGATTGTTTTCTTTCAGATGAGTTGATTAATCGACTTGGCGCATTCCCGAGTTGCACGTTTCTTGAATCGGGTTGTAGGAATTCGGAGTATTCGGTTTCTGTCATATCTAGACCAACCATTTCCTTTACAGAAAGGTCTTTTATTGGGGTAATTTCCAGAAAGGCACTTCCCATACCTTTGTAATCATTATATTTTAATGTGAGGTTTTCAAGATGCTCTAATGGATTTTGCCAGCCCCAGTGAGTGTCAGCCCAGGTTCCGTCAGGATTTCTAACAGGGTTGTACGGCCTGTTCATATACATACATATCAATGGGTTTGTTCCGCTAAGGGCTTGATTTACAGGTGTTCGTTGAGTTTTCCCGAATGTGAGCGATAACCCCATATTTAGGTATTTATTTATTTTATGGTCAACATTCGATTTGATGGTAAAACGATTGAGATCATTTGATTTTACAATGCCTCCTTGCTTCAGGTAAGCCATAGAGGTATAAAATTTGGTAGTCTCATTTCCAGATGAAACGGATATATCGTAGGACCTATTTCTACCAGTTTGTGTAAGATCCTTTATCCAGCTATGATCATTTGCTAAGTCAGCTGCGATGTTAGGGTCATTTGCCTGCCTTTTTCCAACAAGAATTTCCCAATCAATTAGTTCTCTAGAGTTCATCATCCTGAACTTAGTGTTTGTTAATGTCGAAAAACCTTCAGTGATGCTAACATTAAAGGCAGTCTTGCCAGATTTCCCTCTTTTTGTGGTAATCAGTATAACTCCATTGCTTGCCCTTGAGCCATACAATGATGCAGAAGACGCATCCTTTAATATTGAAACTGATTCGATATCATTCGGATTGATTGATCTAAAATCAGCGGCAGGCGTAGGCATTCCATCGATCACGAATAGCGGAGAATTGGAAGCGGCAAGCGATCCTGTCCCACGAATTTGTATATAAGGCATTTCACCAACTAAACCATTACTTTGCACCACCTGAAGACCAGCAACTTTACCTTGCAGGGTTTGGTTTAATGACATTGCTGGAGATTTCGCTAGCTCTTCCGATTTAAGAACTGTAATTGCTCCGGTTAAAGATCCTTTCTTTTGTGTACCATAAGCAACAACCACAATCTCTTCAAGAGTTTCAACTTCAGGTGCAAGGTTAACAGTTAAAAAATTATTTGCACCAACAGGTATCTCTTGGGTTTTCATACCAATGAAAGAGAAAATGAGTATGTCGTTCTCAGAATCTACATTAATCGTGAACTCCCCATTAACATCAGTGCTTGTGCCCACGTTAACTTTTCCCTTTAGGACGATACTTACACCGGGAATTGCCTCTCCCTTATCATCAACCACTTTTCCTTTAATCTCCCTCGTTTGAACCATATCTCCATCAATGTTGGCAGACCTATACTCTTCCTTATTGATTGATACTTCTAAAGAATGGGCTGATGCGAGTATAGGCGAAATACTTGTAAACAAAAAGAAAACGGTTATCCAGGGAACTGGTTTTAATTTCCCCCGAAAACAGTTTTTTCGGATCAATAATAAACAGTTTTTTTTCATAAATTTGAGCGATTTTAGGTTAGAAAATTAATTGCGATTTGTTACTGAACTAGTGATGATCAACTTAAAATCAGATCGGGAAAAATGTGCTAGCATTTTCCCGATTTTTCTTTGTCAGGACATTGTTTTTATCTCATAGGCAAATATTTTAAGTTATACTAATTGTTAATATTTACAGTCGTTTCATATATTCTTTAAAAATTTATGAATCATGCTAAGTGCAAGCACCGCTTCTTATTAAAGATTTTTTCCAGAACGCCCCATTAAACCTGATGCTTGAAGAATCATTTGGGTTGTATTCAACATTATACCTTCTTGCTAAAGGTTTTATTTGTTCGTTAAATGAATTCCTTTTTAAGATTTGCGCTTTCTTAACCCATGGGGTAGATAGAATTGGTTCTATCCTATTAATTTTTAGTTCTCCATCTACCTTATTATATGATGCTCTTTGATTTTGCCTTAAAACAATTTCGCTATTTAGTATATGCTTCTTTGATTTTCTTTTTATTAAAACTTTACCTTCAATTAACGTTGTTTCTATAGAATCATCCACAGAGTATGCCTTGACATTAAACTTGGTTCCAACTACTTGAAGTTCAAGCGTTGACATTTTTACAGTAAAAGGGCTATAGTTATCTTTTGCAACATCGAAGAAAGCTTCTCCGTTCAGATAAACTGTTCTTTTTGAAAAATTCAAGGGGTACTTAATTCGGGTATTTGAATTAATAATTACATGAGTTCCATCAGGAAAATACAATTCTGATTTTTGACCTGCTGGCACATAGGTGTCAATAAATGTGTTTTCTGAAATTTGTGCTTTGTGTAAGTAGAAAAATAGTGTAATAGAACCAATTAGTAATGGGTAAATTATTAATGCGGCAGTTTTGATGAGCAGGTAAGTATTCTGTTTGACTTTTTTATCGATATGAGCGTTAGGAATAATAATCGCTTTGTTAGATATTTTTTTAAACAGTAGTTCCAAATCTTTTTCAATAATATCAAATGCTATATATTTTTTTTTAAATTCAATCTGATTTAGTATTTCCAATGCTTCTAATATTATATCAATCTTTGAAGGATTCGATTTTATCCAATTCTTCCAGTATTTAATGTCCGTATTATTTGTTTTCTTAAAAAAACATTGAAATGATTCGCTTGTTAATAAATCTTCAACTTTTATTTCTTTGTTATCAATCATTTTTAGCGCTTGAGTATAATAAACCCATTGGTGAAATGTTTAATTTAAGTATGTCCAAAACTCGCTAAAGCAACTTTTAATTATTAACACTTCATCAACGGGTTAAATTGATCTCTAAATAAACCTAAACTTAATTACAAGATAAGTTCTTTCATTTTTTGTAATGTAAAAAAAACATGTTGTATAGCATAAGTAATATGTGTTACAATCATAAAAAAGACCTCCATGTCCTTGAATTAAGAGATTTGCCATTGACCCTTTCAGGCCTCACAACTCAGGAAGGTTTATCAAGTTGGTTAACCTAGCAGAGTCCAAAGATTCTGTAAGTGTTTAATAATATTAGGGCTATGACATTGAAATAGTTTTAAAGAATAACCATTCTATCATTGCCTGCTTTTTGGAGGTGAAATCGTAATTCTTTCATAGATTCGTATACAGTATTTCTAATAACTTGGTATTGTAAGCCTAATACTTCCGATATTTCCAAATAACTTAATTCTTGATAGAATTTAAGATGAATAATTTCTCTTTGCCTTTTGGTGAGTTTATTCAAGGTTGTTGCAATCAATTTTTTGTATAAAGCATTCGTTTCATCATTTACTAGCAGATCTTCTTGAGAGAATTGGATGGCAGATTCATGGATTTGTAAGGTATTCCTTTGTAAAATTGTTTTTTTCTTCAATAACTCCATTGTTAAGGAGTTCCTTAATGATTTTATCAAATACGCTTTTACAGAGTAAATGCCTTTAAACTTTTCCCTGAACATCCATATCTTTATAAATAATTCCTGAATACAATCTTTAACAAGATCAGAATCATTAGATATCTTTAAGCCATAAAAAAATAAATCGCTGTAATAATAATGGTATACCTTGTTAAATGCTTTTTCGTCACCCTCGATCATTTTAAACCATATCCCTTCGCAATCTAATTGGGAATGAGATAATAATTTGTCATCAATCATATATTCCCTTCTAATGGTTAACATTTAGGTATTTTAAGTCTAATTCGCTTTGCTGCATAATAAGTTGAAATACAATTAGGATGCGTTGATTTATTTTAAATGTATTCAACTACAAACTGAAGATAATGTGTTGAAATATTGCATGAGCTCAAATAAACTTCATAATAGATTCAGATCATAAGAATGTGATATGACAATTGATGACATGCTTCATATAATGTGTTATATTTCACTATATGAACAGTTTAATATTTTTGGCTAACATTCATACCGAGAAATAAAACCTTGAATACTGAAATCAAAGCCAACCTAACAATATTGGTTGGTTGAATAAGGTGAGAAATGCATGTGAATAAAGTATCAATTGGGTTGAACTTGGAGTTGACCCCTTTTAGGAGGATAGGATGCGAATTTTGTTACCAATGCTATATTTTACATGAGCTCTATTAACGAGCAATCGTAACTCAAACCCCTCAACAGAATCATCAGCGTATCGCTGATCTCTTTATCTGAAAAAATGTTACTATAAGAAAACAAGAGATTATGAATGAGAATAAGACCTACGAAGAAGAAATAAATCATCGGCTGCATAAGCGACCTTAGTATATTTATACCTTGAATGGTAAAAAGGTGAGGTTAAGGTGAGGCAATCTTATGTTTTTTATTTATTATTGCATAAATTGAGTATTGTAATTGCTTTAAATATAATTGATTAACATTATATTAAAGGCAATTTATTTTAAAAGAGTAAAAGGTTAACAGAAACAGAAATTAAAATTATGTTGAAATTTAGTTTGTTGCTTCTCTGTCTATTAAAAGTAAGTTGCTTTACATCATTCTGTAACGATATTAGTATTGAGAAGCAAAATCAAAAACAAGATACTATTGAATTTAGGGACACTTTCTCTTCAAATGCGCATTATCAATGCGCTGTTAAAAATCTACAAAAAAATTTATTTATTGATGCTGAAAAATGCTTTGAGCAATACGTTGATTTTTATTTGAAGCAAGGTGAAGAGAATGATGTCCTCAATGCTTATTTTAGAATAGGAGATTTATATAGATCAAAACTACTTTACTCGGCTTCACTAAGTTATTTCTTGAAAGCATTAAATATTTCATTGAAAGAGGAAAATGATTTTACAGGCATTTTATACAGTTATATCGGAAATATATACTATGACCAATATAATTTAGATGAGGCATTGAAGAATTATTATTTAAGTAAGGCCGTTTTCCAAAAGTATCATAATGAAAAAAGACTTGCCAGTTCGTATAATAATATTGGTGAGATATATCGGTTTAAAAAGGAATATAAGCCGGCATTTGAAAACTATCAGAAGGCAATTGAATTGAATCTGAAACTTAATAACGAAGCAAGTTTAGCCGTTAATTACAATAATCTAGGACTTCTTTACATTGAATTTAGAGATTTTGAAACTGCCTTTCAGCATCTAGACAAGTCTAGACAAATTTTGGTTAAGCTGGGTCCGATTAGCAAGCAAGCATCAATAAATAATAGCTTTGGTGAATTGTTCTTTTCAAAAAATGATTACTTAGCGGCGGTAAAACATTATACAAAAACGCTAGAATACAGCTTAAAAGGTCAAGGAGATGATATTATTATTAGAAGAGATGCCTATAATGGTCTTCATAAATCATATTCTAAGCTGCTGCTTTTCAAAGAAGCATATAAAAACTACTGTGAGTATTATTCTTTGGCTCAACAGGTTATAAACACTGAATCGCAACGACAGATTTTCGAAATTCAGCTGAAAAATAATATTGATAATTATGATAAGGAGATTCTTTATTTGAAAAGAAATGCTGAGATTGAAAAAGAGAAGAAAAGAAATAATACCATCTTCTTTCTACTCTTTATCGGGCTCCTAGTTTTATTACTATATGCTTTAATGTTAAGATTTAAAACCTATAAGCAAAAAACTCAAATTAGACTCCAGAAAAGCGAATTAGATGAACTTGAATTGAGTCATGCAAAAGCCCTTAACAATCAACTAAGGCTTGAAAATATTCAGTTTGAGGCAAACAGAAAATTAGATGAATTAACCAAAATAAATCTTGAAGAGAAGCTAGATCATAAAAAACGTGAACTTTCAGCATCCGCATTACATCTAATTAATAAAAATGAAATATTGAACAGAATAAAGTCAACGCTGAATGATATCGAGTTGAATAAAGACAAGCAAGCACAAACTATACTTAATAAAATTACAAAAGAAATTGAAGGGTGTGTGAATTTTGATAGTGACTGGGATGCATTTAAACTACATTTTGAAGAAGTTCACAATAATTACTTTTCAAATTTAATTTTGAAATATCCCGATCTTACAACCGATGAATTAAAATTATGTGGTTACCTAAGAATTAACTTAACCTCTAAGGAAATTGCTCAAATATTAAATATAACTCAAGCAGCGATAAATAAAAGAAGAAATAGATTGAGAAAGAAATTTATGATAAATCAGGATGTGGATCTTCATCATTTTCTTTCAAATATTAGTTCTTAATTTTTACTTTCCTTTGACAGGGTTTGGCGCATATTTAGATGTTAAGATTGGTCATTTTAGTCGTATTAGCGTAACAAGCTATTCAATACAATTGATTCTGTTGAATAGCAATGAAGTGAGATATTAGCATTTGTCTCAATTTTCAAGAAACAAGTTGTAATATTTGAGAAGCACAATAAAAGGCTCTTAAATAACGTCAGTTCGACATAAGAAACAATTTAAATGCTATATTATCAGCGTTTTACTTTATTGAGAGAAATGGAATGATGCCTGCCCGGTAGGAAGGGAAGTAATGGAATATTGCCTGCCTGTCACCTGCCTGCCGGTAGGCAGGGCAGACAGGGAAGAAAAAAATTAGAAGTAACCCCAATATTCCAGTCTTCCAAAAACATAATATTAGCATTAAAGTACTAATAAATAATGATATAATAAGCATTCTTAGATCGAACTCACGTTAAATATATAAGTTATGGGAAAAGATTATTATAAGGTTTTAGATTTTAATAGTGTTTGACAAAACTTGAAAAGATTCTATCTGGTCATCATTGAGCGGTATAAAACCATCTGCCTTTATTACATTTTGCTTATAATCGTAAATCCCATTGGTGAAACTGAAAATAACTTTTAATGTAGTTAGGTCTTAATTTTAATATTGAATAATCTTCGGAATCTTTACCATCTGGGTAGTACATTTTCCATTCATCAAGCCAAATAGAATTTTTTATGGACTTATCCGTTACAATTTCAATTTCTCCTTGACACATGAAACCAGTAAATAGTTTAGAATCATAATAATAAGCGGAACCCTTGAGGTTTTTAATAATTTGACTGATTTTGGTAGATGAAGTATTGGTAGTAAAAAACAAAGTTAACCCGGATTATTCATAATAATTCAGACGATTAAGTCCCTCCTCAGTTTTGGGAGTGTTATCACTTCCCAAAAATGGGTGCGCTTAAATCGGGGTTTACCGCTTGCATCGCAAAATCCATCACATATTCAAACCTTTTACTTCGTTTAGGTATGAACTGGAGCGTAGCAGAACTCGACGAAGTCAATAAAGCGGGTTAAATCATTATCATATTGCATCATAAAATCAACAAATTTAGGAAATTGTGTGTTTTTTTCTTAAATTAAGCATTGCTCTTGTTGATGGAAAGCCATTTGAATCAACCGTTGTCAAAAAAGCCATATCGGGGCCCTTGATCATCTCTAACCCTTTGGTAATAATAAATTCTTTATTCATGTTTCTTGAAGTTTTTCAAATGTAATGTAAAAAGCAAAAATATTATATATTGTACCAAGTTGAAATTTTTATAAGTTTTATTCAATTTAAGAAATTCTTAATGGGGTTGTTATGCTTTAGCCAATACGAACTGAGCTTACGAATTCACCTACTATTCTACAGTCAACTTCTGCTGCGCTAACCAAACTTATAATTCGCCGAAAGCATTAATGCTATTGACCAACCAATGAGGAGCGATTGGCAGTTGATTAAGTTAGAGTCTAATCTATATACTTTATGATTAGATTATTTCTCTATGTTTCCCTCGTTCAAATAGCATCCTATAATCTCCCCAATGAAGAACCTGTGAAAATCCTTGGTTGGGTAAACCTTTTCAATAATCGATTTATCGATAAAACCATCGGATTTTATATCATCTGCATAAATCTTGGTGCAATCGATTGAAAGGTACGACTCTTGAAAAGTGATATTGCCTTTAGGTGTAACTACAGGGGTTAAGCCTGTTTCCTTTATCTTATTGTAATCACGTCCCGATTTTGAGCCGCAAAAATTTAATGCAGGTTTATACTTTTTATCATAGAATGAAATGTTAAAGGATGGATTCTCTTCTACAAATTTATAGGTATAGCGCTGAGGCCTGATATAAATGGTAACCACCGATTTGTTCCATAGCACCCCTAGTCCACCCCACGATGCGGTCATGGTGTTGAAATGCTCAGGCGTCCCGGCAGTAATTAGCATCCACTTAACATCTAGCAGTTTAAATACGTTTTCATTTAACTTGTAGGGGTTAATATCGATGCAATGGCTTAACTTTTCCATATGGAGTGATTGAGGATAATTGAAAAAGAGAGTTTCGGTATTCTTAATAGTACTCGTAGGTGTACTTGTAAAGCACCTTGTACTTGTAGTCCGAGTAGTACGATTCAACCTCGGCTGGGTTAGACTTATCGTCGTATTTGAAGTTTTTGCTTGAGAATTCGTTTGGAATACCATCGAACCACTTTTCCTCTAGCAGGTTTCCCTTGCTGTCGTACTTGTAGGCCCTATTCAATGATTCGCTTCCATCGGGGTTTACCTGAATGATCTCAAGGAGTTGATACTGCTTGTTGTATTTATAGGTGAATTTTTTCGACAGTTTCCCCGAGTAATATTCAGCATTAGAGGTGATATAATTATTGGCATCAAATCCCGATAATATGCGGCTTACCTCTTTACCCTTGGGGTCGTTTCGGGTCTCTTCAATGGTGTTTCCCCTAACGTCAATCTTTCTAACAAGAACGTAGTCGAGGTTTTTGCCGAGTTTTAGAACATTGATTGTTTGAACGTTATTGTTATAAGATGACTCCCATTTTTCGATAATCGAGTTATCGGAAGCATATTTTGTAATGTCCTTTGTTTTACCGTTGGCCAGATAGCTATAAATGATCTTGTATGGCGATATTCCATCGTACCCATTCTCAATCTTCTTGTTCCCCTTGTCATCGTAAGTAAAGCTTTGCTTATAGGTAAGCTCAAAATCGGGTTTATCCTTCTTCTCAAATTTTAGATATTCAATTCTGTTATTGTTTTTGTCGTATTTGTATTGAAGTTTGGATGATATTTGTCCGTTCGACTTATAGTTTATCACCTCAATTACGTTTCCCCTTTCATCGTATTTGCTCTCGGTGGTGATGTAGCCCTTGAGGTTTACTTTCCCCTGAGAATACTTGTGAGTCCATTGTGTAGATTTTTGAACCTTGCTATTGGCTATGCGAACTCTTTCTTTATCTTCAGGTTGTCCCTGTGAGAAGGCGAAAGTATTTACTAATAAAAAGGATAGGATAAGTATGGTTCGTTTCATTTCAGTATAACCGATTTTACTTGTCGAAAAGTGCATTTTTCAGGAGCAATTATAGTAAAAATTTGCGAAAAACAAACTAATAGGTATCTATATTGCTGTTAGTAGAGCTAATGGAAGGCATGCTATTCATCATCTTTTTCATCCTCATCGGCTGTTACGGGGATAGTAACACCAAGAATAAAGAAGTAACGATTGCTATCGTATGGTACAAAATGGTAGTAGAGTTTATTCCTCGATTTGCGAGCGATGTCGATTAATCCAAGACCCGCTCCACCTTTCTCATTCAGCTCTCCTTCAATCATCTGTTTCAGGAAGAGATGCTTTAAATCCTTTGGCGATGAACTATTTAGTTTCTCAAGTTTGCTTTCAAGGATAACCATCTTCTCGTTCTTAACCAAGTTCCCGGTTATTACATAAAAGGAGTCCTTGTTCTCGCCAACGATAAACAGGCCGTTTCCAATCTGCTTTTCTTTCTCATCGTAATCATCGGAGTGCTTCGTGATATTTTGTAAACACTCTATCATAATATGGAAAACTCGCTTGCGGGTTGGCGTAGGAATATTCTTTTCTGCTATTTTTCGATTTGCCATAAAAGCGAACGATCGCATGATCTGATGGTTCATCTCTCCCTTGTAAATCAAGGGAAAACCACTAGATGCCATCTCGCTGGTCAGAGTCGATTTTATGAAGTAAATTACATTATCCATCGAATGATGAAATTAGAAAAAAATCTACATATATTCCAAACAAGTCGCAATATTTCTTAGTTTATTTTACAGAATGATGGTTTTTTGAATCGAAACCACTCCTTTTTAAAGCGAACGAATTTTTTCTATTCAATAAAAATTTCCAGAATCGTTGTAAATTCTGATGGTTCTAAAATAATATTTTTTAATTCGGCGGGAATTAAAATGGTCTCCCCTTTCGATAGCGTTTCCTTCAACCCTTCGCCGTAATTTATGCTGCAAATTCCATCAATACAAAGCATAACAATGAAAGAGTCGATAAGGTTGTAATCCCTTTCCATTGTTTTGTTGAATGACAATCGATTTGTAGTAAAGAACTCACATTTAATGAGTTCTATCCCGCTGTTCGGAATACTTTTCTTTGAAAATTTGTAGGTGTTGTATTTCTTAAAATCAATTACCCCAAGCGCAAGGTCTGTATGCAGCTCCCTTGGGGTACCATTTTTATCAACTCTTTGCCAATCGTAAATTCGGTATGTTATATCCGATGCTTGTTGTATTTCGGCTAGCATAATCCCTTTCCCGATGGCGTGAATTCTACCCGGTGGAATGAAGAAAATATCATCCTTTTCGGCTTTTTCGGTGTTAAGTATTTCTTTTAGCGTATTTTTCTCCTGATGATTTTGGTATTCTTCTATAGTGATTTCTTTATTGAATCCGGTTATGATTTGAGCGTTTGCCTCGCTGTCAATGATGTACCACATTTCAGTTTTGCCGAAAGCATGATGTCTTTCTTTGGCCACTTGGTTGTCGGGGTGAACTTGGATTGAGAGCGTATCCGTGGCATCGATAAGTTTGATTAGCAAAGGGAATTCATCGCCAAATTCATTGAAAACCTTATCGCCAACCAAATCGCCCATGTAGATTTCAATGATTTCCTGCAAGTTATTTCCTGCAAGGAAACCGTTGATTACAACCGAAATGTTATCCTCAATCGAGGAGATTTCCCAACTTTCAGCGCAATTGGTGATGTTGGCGGGTGTACTCCTGTTGAACTTGTCCCGAAGTTTTGTGCCTCCCCATATATAATCCTTATATATGGGTTCAAATTTTAAGGGGTAAAGACTATCCATAAATAGTATGAACCAAAAACAGTGCCAATGTGAAATCGTGAAAAAAGCTCATCGGTAATAAAAAGATTTGTACTTTAGTATTTCTAATGAGGTCTCAAAGTTAATAGATTTATCTTTCGTATCATCCAATTTATTTAGGTGGAACTAATTTTTTATGTCGATTTTACTATAAAATGTATTATGCTTAAAGAGATTAAACCCGAAGAAGTTCTGTTTTTGGATATTGAAACAGTACCTCAGTACCCCGAATACGCTCAATTACCTGAGGATATTAAGTCTTTTTGGGATAAAAAGGCAGGTCAGCTAATTAGAGGAGATGAGACCCCTGAAACCTTATTCGGAAGATCGGGTATTTATGCAGAGTTCGGGAAGATTGTATGTATATCGGCGGGCTTTGTTGTTCAGCACGATGGAGATAGATTTTTTAGGGTGAAATCGTTTTATGGTGACGATGAGAAGGCGTTGCTGTCAGGTTTTGCGGTTATGCTTAACCGCTTTGGGGCAAAACCTAAGGCGAACTTATGCGCTCACAATGGGAAGGAGTTCGATTTTCCGTACATATCACGCAGAATGCTTATCAATGGGGTTGGAATACCTGAACTGCTTGATGTTGCAGGTAAAAAACCATGGGAGGTGAAATTCCTCGATACTATGGAACTATGGAAGTTTGGCGATTACAAGCACTACACCTCATTGAATTTACTCTCCATGATTTTCAATATCCCATCGCCAAAAGATGATATTGACGGCAGTCAGGTGGCCGATGTTTACTATAAGGAACAAGATATTGAAAGAATTACAAGGTATTGTGAGAAGGATGCCTTAACCGTTGCACAGCTGTTCTTGCGGTATAAGAACGAACCCATCATCAACCCTGAGAATATTGAAAGGGTATTGGAGTAAGTTAAAAGATAAAAAATTTACCTGCAGTGGGTAGGAGAAAAGCGAAAACCTTTCGGAGCCTGCACGACTTGAAAGGGTTTCAATTTCTTAGAAATTTTAAAACTACATTAACGAACTCTTTTGGTTTTTCAGCGTGAACCCAGTGCCCCGCACCTTTAATGGTGATAATATTCGAATTTGTAAAAATATTTTTTAAATCACCCTCTTTATTAATGGGGATATAATTCGAGAGGTCACCCTTAATGAATAAGGTTTTTATGCTGCAGGAGAAAACCTGCGCTTTTGGAGCAATACCACTCATCAGATCGGATAAATTGTTTGAAATGGCTGAAAGGTTGAGCTTCCAGGTAAATGAGCCCTCCTGTTCTCGTTTCAGATTTTTTAGCAGGAATTGCCTAATAATTCCATCTTTCACCCAATGGGTAAGCATGTCATCAGCCTGACTCCGTGATGTTAAACTTTCTATAGGAATTGACTTTAACCCTTCAATAATATGCCGATGCTCTGTAACGATTCTAGTAGATTGCTCATTGTCTTCGCGATGACCCCATGGGGCAATGTCAACCACAATCAATGATATAATCCTATTGGGGTGGTCGATTGTAAATTGCATTGCCGTTTTACCCCCCATTGAATGCCCAAGCAATATTGCTTTTTCTATTTTTAGCTCATCAAAAAGATCGAGTAAATCGTTTGCAAGTATTGAGTAGCTATGTTCAGCGTTGTGTGAACTTTGCCCATGATTTCGTTGATCGACATTTATTACTCTGAAAAATGGTTCGAGTTCTTTTGCTATGCTCACCCAATTATCGGACGATCCGTATAGACCATGGAGGATAATAAGGGGTTCACCCTGTCCCGATACCCGATAGAACAGATGCACTAACGAAGTTGTTTTAAGTACATTTGAATTGTATTCTCTAGCCCGAAGTAAAGCGCATCGGCAATAAGCGCATGTCCAATCGAAACCTCGATAAGATTGGAGATGTTTTTTGCGAAGAAGTTAAGGTTTTCAAGATTTAGGTCGTGCCCTGCATTTAAGCCTAATCCAACAATTTTTGCCGATTCAGCAGCTATGACGAAGGGTTCAATGGCTTTACTCGGATTCATTGAGTAGTTGGTGGCGTACGATTCGGTGTAAAGTTCAATTCGGTCGGTTAACGTATCGGCGGCATATTTCACCATTTCAGGGTTAGGGTCAACGAATATGGATGTTCGAATTCCTTTCTCCCTAAAAACCGAAACCACTTTTTTTAGGTAATCCTTATGAGTAATGGTATTCCAACCCGCATTGGAGGTGATTGCGCTTGGAGGATCGGGCACTAACGTAACCTGATTCGGAGAAACACTTAGCACTAGCTGAATGAACGAATCAGTGGGATACCCCTCAATATTAAACTCAGTGGTGATTATGGGTTTAATATCCCGAACATCTTGATAGCGGATATGCCGCTCGTCAGGACGAGGGTGAACGGTAATGCCTTCTGCACCGAATTGTTGACTGTCAATTGCTATTTTTAGTACATTGGGGATATTTCCTCCTCTAGCATTTCGTAGAGTAGCAATTTTGTTAATATTTACGCTTAAGCGGGTCATAATGCCAAATTTTCGAATTACTTTTGTGCAAATGTAGTGGTTTTTCCAAATGCTTTGAGGCTATGGTAGCAAAAGATATGATATCAGAAATAATTCCGGCACTGAAAACTTCAGACACTGGCATTACCGCTTTAAACTGGATGGATGTTTTTAAGGTATCGCACCTTCCCATTGTTAACGATAAGGAATTCTTGGGTTTAATCTCAGAGGTGGACATTTACGACATGAATATGCCCGAAGAGCCTCTGGGTAATCATCCACTTTCGTTATTACGCCCTTACGTTTCAGAAAATCAGCACGTTTTTGAAATAATGGAGGTTGCATCGAGGTTGAAGTTATCCATCGTTCCAGTACTCGATGATAAAAAGAACTATCTTGGGGTGATTACGATTATGGATTTGCTTCACTACTTTGCCGAACTATCAGCCCTACGAACACCTGGTGGGATAATCGTCATTGAATTGAATAGCAACGATTTTTCGATGTCGCAGATATCGCAGATTGTTGAAGGGAACGATGCAAAAATTCTAGGTGCATATATTACCTCTCATCTTGATTCTACCAAACTAGAGCTGACCATTAAGCTTAATGTAACCGATCTAACATCGATTATCCAAACATTTAATCGTTATAACTATATCATAAGGGGTTCATATATGAAGTTCGATGAGGAGGAGGAACTCCTCGATGAGCGATACGATTTACTCATGCGATACCTTAATATATAAATTTAGAGCGAGATGAGCGAAGATTGCAAACCCAAAGCGCTGGATAAGGTTGTTATTGCTATCTATGGTAAGTACCTAGAGGCGCCTTACAAGAACGATCTTGTTGTACTCATTGATATCCTTAAAAAGAGACAGGTTGAGGTGGTTGTGTATGCTCCGTTTTACGAATACCTTATCTCTGAGTTTAATATTACCATAGCAGCGAGAGCTGTTTATCGCAAATCAAGCGAAGTTAAGCACCTTGCAAACTTCATGCTCAGCCTAGGTGGTGATGGAACTTTCCTTGAATCCGTTGCATTTGTTGAGGAATCGTGTATCCCTGTGCTAGGAATTAATTTTGGAAGGTTGGGCTTTTTGGCGAACATCTCAACCGAAGATATTGACGATGCCATTGATATGCTGTTGAACGGAAAGTTTAGCGTAGAGAAGCGATCGTTACTTCAGGTGGTAACGGATAAAAACCCATTTGCTGACTTCCCTTATGGTCTAAACGACTTCACCCTGCAGAAAAAGGGTACATCGATGATTACTGTTAACGCCTTTATTGATGAAGAATTCCTTTGTACCTATTGGGCCGATGGATTAATTGTGGCAACTCCAACAGGTTCAACGGCTTACTCGCTTAGCGTGGGAGGGCCAATACTAAGCCCCTTGTCATCATCGCTGTTGATTTCTGCCATTGCCCCGCATAACCTGACGGTTAGGCCTTTTGTAATCCCCGATTCGTGTACTTTAAGGCTTGAGGTAACAGGTCGTTCAGACGAAGTCTTGGTATCAATCGATTCTCACTCATTTACCATAGATTTACCATTATGCCTTGAGGTAAGAAAAGCACCATTCTATATAGGGTTAGTAAATCTGCATGGGGCTAACTTCTATAAAACTTTACGAAATAAACTTCTTTGGGGAGCTGATAAGAGGAATTAATATTCATCCGTTTAGGTTATTATGCACAATTTAGAATCAACCTATTCGTTTGTTTTGTGTTTATGATCAAATAATAAAGGGCATTTTATATATTTGTAGAAATGAATTTCAGAAAATGAAGCGTTTCGCACTAATTCTTATATTTTGCTTTACTTTTCTTATGGTGCAGTCTCAAGCTTGGAAGTACCGACGTTATGAGGCTTGGGGTGCACTATCTGCTTTTCAATATTATGGAGATATTGGAGCAGTTGAAGATTTGCAATTTTTAAAAGGCTTCAATCAAGTAAATTTTCTTATTAATCGGCCAGGTTTTTCTTTGGGTATGATTTATAGATATAAAGAAAGGTGGTATATTCAGGGCAGTAACTCGTTTGGATACTTTGTTCAATCCGATAAGAATACGAGTCGAAATCGTGCTAGAAACTTTGCTTTCTCGACAATTATTGACGAATTCTCGATTCAAGGATTATATTTTCTTACAAAAGAGAGCGATAAACACTTCTATAATTCAATTTGGAATCGAAGGGAAAGAGGTTTTAAGAAAATATTTCAACCCATTAGCATTTATACTTTTGCAGGAGTTGGGGGAGCGCTATTTTGGGTTACCCCTAAAGAAAGTTTTGTTGGATCTCCCCGATTTGTAGGAAATAAACATGTTGCTATTGCATTTCCTATAGGTTTCGGATTGAAATTCGCTTATTCCCCTTCTTATTCGATGAGCATAGAGATTGGCCGAAGGTTTACAACCACTGACTTCTTAGATGGTTTTACATCACAATATTCTAAACATAACGATGTTTACTACATTTTAAACTTTAAAGCAACTTACCGCTTTGAAAAGTCTAATCGAATTCATCACAGATTTTAAAAACTAGGTTTGAATTAAATTTCATGATTAGGATACATTTTTTGGTATTATCAGGGGCATTATTTCTTAGCGGGTCAATAAAATCTCAGGAAAGAAGGGATATAGGTTTACAGGCTGGGGGTAGTTATTATATGGGCGATTATAATCAGGGCACCCCGATGTACCAACCATCCCCATCCTTTGGGCTCTTATTTAGATATAACCTGAATAAATACTATTCGCTTCGATTATCGGCAAGCTATAACGGTTTAAAAGGCAACTATACCTCCTCGAATTTCTACCTACCAGGTGTAACGGGCTCTTTTAGTAAACAACTTATTGAAGCGGAGGGACTGTGCGAGATGAATTTTATGTCTTTTAATACTAAATGCTTAAATAAAGATAATTTTACACCCTATGTGATTTTTGGGTTTGGAGCAGCTTATGTTGGAGGTGAGATTATACCGCACTTGCCATTCGGGGTAGGTGTTAAATACTGTCCATTACCTCGTATTACGATTGGTTGGGAATGGCGGCTATCAAAAACTTTTAGCGATAACATTGATAACTATAACAATGTATACGATGGTTCAAAAGCAATTTTTCATAATAACGATTGGTTCTCATTTGTAGGATTATTTGTAACTTTCCGCCTTTATAAAAATAACACTTGCCCCGTTTACGAATAACGCTTATTTAAATATGTCGCTTATCGATTCAGTGAATAAAAGGAATATCCCAGATCATATTGCCATAATCATGGATGGAAATGGTCGTTGGGCTAAACAACGAGGAACCCAAAGAATATTCGGACACCGAAATGGGGTAAGCGCTGTTCGTGCAGCAATTGAGGCCTCTGCGGAGCTCGGAGTGAAATACCTTACCCTCTATGCGTTCTCAACAGAGAACTGGAATAGACCTAAGATAGAGATTGATGCGCTGATGAGCCTACTTATCAATACCATCAATACCGAAACCGAAACATTAATTAAGAATAATATAGCATTAAAAACTATAGGCGATACCCAGTCGTTGCCAAAAGCAGTCCAAAAAAAACTCGGTGAGGTTATTGAAAAATCATCAAAATGTACTGGGCTAACCGTTATTCTTGCGTTAAGCTATAGCTCTAGGTGGGAAATAACCAATGCCGCAAAACGATTGGTAAAGGATTATACCGAAAAGAGGATTTCAATGGAAGACGTTACAGAGGAGAAATTTAGCTCATACATGACCACACAAGGAATACCTGATCCTGACCTGATGATAAGAACAAGCGGAGAGTTTAGAATAAGTAATTTTTTGTTATGGCAGTTGGCCTATTCAGAATTCTATTTTACTTCTACCCTATGGCCCGATTTCGATAAGGAGGAATTGTATAAAGCAATTATCGATTATCAGAAGCGCGAGCGTCGATTTGGGAAAATAAGTGAGCAGCTGTAGCTTATTTTGCAAACTTTAGCTTGTTTCGCTTAATTAAATTTGCCTGATTTTAAAAAATTGTTCCCATATTTAGCCTTTTAAATTTAAAGGGTATTTTCAACTTGTAGATTCAGATAACTCAATAATAATGATGTATAGAAAAATTCTTGTTTTTTTCGCCTTTACTTGCATGGCTTCCGCATTGTCGGCCCAGAACATACTGTTTGATTATAGTACTCCAAAAAAATACTGCATAAAAGAGATAACTGTATCTGGTATAAAGTTCCTTGAACCCACTGTTTTAATCTCGGTTAGCGGACTTGCCGTTGGAGATACGATTACTATTCCGGGCGATGATATTACTAAACCCATTAGGAAGCTATGGGGACAAGGGCTATTCTCCGATGTTAAGTTTTCTGCTACTAAGGTTGAAGAGGATGATGTTTACTTAGATTTATTCCTGCAAGAACGATCCAGAATATCATCCATTGACCTGAAAGGGATTCGTAAAGGCGAGAAGGATGATATTAAGGAACAACTCAAGCTGCGTGTAGGAGGTCAGGTTACTGAAAGCATTCTCGAAAACTCTGTTAGAATAGTAAAGAAGCATTACAGGGATAAGGGGTATTTGAATACTCAGGTTGATGTTATTCAAAATAACGACACTGTTATAGCCAATGGGATTAAGCTCGTTTTTGATATCAAGAAGAATAAAAAGGTTAAAATTCGTAATGTTGTATTCGATGGTAACGTAGCCTTTACGGATAGAAAGCTTAGGAGAAAACTTAAAAAAACCCATCGAAGGGATTTCAATATATTTAAATCATCAAAACTTGTGGAGGCCGACTACGAGGAGGATAAACACAATTTGATAGCATTTTATAATGAGCATGGTTACCGTGATGCAAAGATAATTAAGGATTCAATTTATCCTGTTAGCCGAAAAAGAATTGAGATAAAGCTGAACGTTTCAGAAGGGAATCAATACCATATTCGCAGCATATCGTGGTTAGGTAACACTAAACTTCCTTCTGAAGTTTTAGGCGGTATTCTTTCTATGAAAAAGGGGGACGTTTACGATAAATCGATGCTTGATAAACGATTGTTTACAGAGGACAATTCGATAACTACCCTCTATATGGACGATGGTTATTTGTTTTTTCAGCTAGAACCTGTTGAGATAAACGTGGAAAGGGATTCGGTTGACCTTGAAATGAGAATTTATGAAGGCGATCAGGCTACAGTAAACAATATATTTATTGCTGGGAATACGAAAACGAATGAGCACGTTGCTCGGCGCGAGCTATTCTCTAAACCTGGTGATTTATTCAGTAGATCAGATATTACACGCTCTATCCGTCAGCTAGCACAGCTTGGCCATTTTGACCCCGAGAAGCTTGACGTGAAACCAATCCCCAATCCAGCGAATGGGACCGTTGATTTAAAGTATGTTCTTGAGGAGAAGGCCAACGACCAATTTGAGATTTCAGGGGGCTGGGGTGCAAATATGTTTGTGGGTACCGTGGGTATCCGTTTCGCTAACTTCTCTGTTCGTAGAATTTTCGATAAAGGGGCATGGCGACCTGTTCCTTCGGGCGATAGCCAATCGCTTGCGCTTAGAGCATCAACGAATGGGTCATACTATAAATCATTTAGTATCTCATTCAGCGAACCATGGCTAGGTGGTAAAAAGCCAACCAATTTCTCCGTCTCCCTTTTTCATCAAATCCAGAATGGTGCAAATTACGCATACGAAACAAGCGATCGTTATTTTAAGATTACGGGAGGTTCAGTGGGGATTGGTTCTCGTTTAAAGCATCCCGATGATTATTTTACCCTTTTCCACGAGATGAGCGTTCAGCACTACTCGCTTAAGGATTGGAATAGTAGCCAGTTTGCTTTTGAAAGTGGTAGTTCGAATAATATCAGCTATAAAATTACATTGGGCAGAAATTCTACCGATCAGATGATTTACCCTCGTGTAGGTTCGAACTTCTCGTTAGGACTTCAGCTTACACTACCTTATTCTGCATTTAAGAAGGATAAGTTCTGGCTATATAGTAACAGCGAGAGGGATTTGTTGACTACTCAGTACGCTGCTGAGTATAAATTAACCTATCCCACGGCTACTGCAGAACAAGCGGCTGCCGATGCAAGAACTCGGATCAATCAGGATCAGATGGCAAAGCAGTATAAGTGGATTGAGTTTCATAAATGGACCGGAAGGGCTCAGTGGTATATGTCTCTCGTAGGGAATCTTGTATTATATACCAATGCCCAATTCGGTGTGCTAGGGTTTTATAATAAAAGCTTAGGACACTCCCCCTTTGAGGGTTTTGATGTTGGGGGTGATGGTATGTCAGGCATGAACCTATATGGTAGAGAAACCATAGGTTTGAGAGGTTATGATAATGGCTCTCTAACTCCATATAAATATCAAGCTATGCCTAATGGGCAACTTCGACAGGTTAAGAATGGTAATATCTATAATAAATATACTATGGAGCTGAGGTATCCTTTATCGTTAAAACCTCAGGCAGTAATCTATGGTTTAGCTTTCGTTGAGGCGGGTAACTCGTTTGCTGGTGTCGATGATTTTAACCCCTTCAGCGTTCACCGTTCAATCGGTATAGGTGCTAGGATGTTTTTACCCATGCTCGGAATGCTTGGAATTGATTATGGTATTGGCCTTGATGAGGTTCCTGGTATTCCATCGGCAAACGATCAACGGTTCTTTTTTGTGATCGGTATGCCTTTTTAACGCTTTTTAAGAAAACGTAGGTTGTTGAATCTACTTTTGGCAATATTATTGATTTAACGTGTTTAAAAAAATACTAAATCATGAAGAGGGTTATAATTTTTGCTGTTTTTCTGCTGTTTGCCAGCACGCTAATGGCTCAGAAGTTTGCATTTGTTGATAGCGATTATATTCTTAAAAAAATCCCAAGCTATAAGTCTGCACAGGAACAGCTTGAAAAGTTATCAGCTCAATATCAAAAGGAGATTGAAACAAAGTATGCCGAGGTTGATAAATTGTATCAGGATTATCAGGCCGAGAAGGTTCTACTTACCGATGAGATGCGAAAGAAACGCGAGGATGATATTATTATAAAGGAGCGTCAGGCCAAGGAACTTCAGATGAAATACTTTGGCAAGGATGGATTACTCTTTAAAAAACGTGAGGAGCTGATAAAGCCCATTCAGGATCAGGTTAGCAATGCAATAAAGGAGCTGGCCAACGAAGGTGGTTATGCGGTTATCTTCGATTCATCGGCATCACCCAATATGCTTTATAGCAACCCCCGATACGACAAAAGCGAAGAAGTTTTACAAAAACTTGGATACAACTAATAATTATTTATTTTTGCCTAACAATTAATAAAAACGATAATCATGATTAGAATTACTAAAGGGTTAATGATTGCTGCGCTTTTCCTTTGTGCTGCAAGTATAAGCGCTCAGAACTTGAAGTTTGGACATATTAACAGCCAGGAGCTATTGATGGCTATGCCCGAGCGTGATAGCGCTGATGTGAAACTGAAAAAATATGCTAAAGATCTTTCTGAGCAGATCGAAACGCTTCAGGTTGAGTTCAATAAAAAGTATCAGGATTACCTTCAGAAGAAGGCAACCTTTACCGATGCAATCCGCGAAATGAAGGAGAAAGAGCTACAGGAACTTCAACAAAGATCTCAGGAGTTTGAGCAAACTGCCCAGCAGGATTACCAAAAGCAGCAAGCAGATCTGATGAAACCCATTGTTGATAAGGCTAATGCAACGATATCGAAAGTCGCAAAGGCAAATGGTTTCATCTACGTTTTTGATGTAAGCACAGGCTCTGTTGCCTATTTTTCAGATCAAAGCGTTGATATACTTCCTTTGGTCAAGAAAGAGCTTAATATTACGAAAAAGTAAATTTTCTAATATACTTCTATAAGCTCGGTAGCATCTGCTTCCGAGCTTTATAGTTTTCGCTCATCTACTAAACCTTTCCTTTTATGTCCGATTCTCGTCCCATTGGGGTATTCGATTCAGGAGCAGGTGGATTATCGGTACTGAAAGCCCTTGTCAAGGAGCTTCCGAATGAGTCGTTTATCTATTTTGCCGATTCGGCAAACTGTCCGTATGGTTCAAAGCCAAAGGATGAAATCATCGCATTATCTTCAGCAATAACCGATTTTTTAATCTCTATGGGCTGCAAGGTTATCGTTGTTGCTTGTAATACAGCAACCGCAGCGGCTATCGACTGGCTAAGAGAAAACTACTCGGTTCCTTTTATAGGAATGGAACCTGCCATAAAACCTGCAGCGCTGAATACAAAATCAAAAAGCATTGGAGTGCTTGCCACAGCAGGTACATTTAAAGGTCGTTTGTACATCGAAACAAGCCATAAGTACGCATCGGATGTTAATGTCTGCTATCAGGTAGGGGAAGGGCTTGTAGAACTCGTAGAGCAAGGCATAGAGAATACTCATGAGGCGGAGGATTTGCTTCTTAAATATGTAAAACCAATGCTCGAATGCAATATCGATCAGCTTGTTCTTGGTTGTACTCATTATCCATTTTTTAAACCATTACTAGAAAAGATTTTACCCCCGAATGTTGAGATTATCGATCCTTCACCTGCCGTGGCAAAGCAAGTTCTTAAGGTATTGGTTGAAAATCAAATGTTACTTGATAATTCGGTGGATAGTACATATCATACATTTTACTCAAGTGGTAGCACCGATGTGCTTAAAGTATTGGTTAGTAAAATCGAGGAAGAAACTGGATGCGAATTGCGAAATAGAGTATTCTTCGATACCTTTATAGTTCCTGTGAGCTGACTTTGCTGCGGTAAATCGTCAATAATTTAGTAAGCCATACTATACCAATTAGATTTAAAAACTGTTTAAGTATAGTTAACTATTTATAATTGAGGTTATTTGTATTGCCGGCAATAGGTGCAATTATAAAACAAATGAAATTTAAAGAGTTTCTTACATTTGAAACGATTGATAATTATTAAAACTTATGAGACAAGAGGTTGAGGTTGTTTGTGGTAATACGAAAGAGAAGAAGAATATTGTTCCAGGTCTGAACTTAGCAGAAATTGCCGTTGAGTTTAACGTTAAACTCAATAGTCCTATTCTTGGCGCAATGGTAAATAATACGCTTAAAGAACTTAGCTATGAAGTATATTCACCCAAAACAATACATTTTATCGATATTTCGCATACAGCAGGGATGAGAATGTATCAGCGCTCACTTTTCTTTGTGCTTCAAAAGGCTGTTAAAGATTTAATACCCGGTTCAAGTGTAAGATTTGAACACTCGGTTTCAAAAGGTTTTTACTGCGAAATTGATGGGTGTGATCAATCGCTCGAATTGCCATTGATCTTTAATATTGGTGATAAAATGCGCGAAATTGTTGAAGCAAATATTCCATTTAAACGTGATAAAGTGCTTACCACTGATGTTGTCAACATGTTTGAGCGAATGGGGTATTATGATAAGGCAAAGCTGTTTAGAACTCGCCCAAAGTTATATACATCAATCTACTATCTTGGCGACTCGGCCGATTACTTTTTTGGCAGTTTAGTCCCAACATCAGGCTATTTAAAGGTATTTGATTTGGTAAAGTACTATCAGGGAATGTTATTACGAATCCCCAAGCGATCAAAACCCGAAGAGGTTGAGGACATTGAGATTCAGGATCAGATGTTTGAGATATTTCAGGAGCATAAGGATTGGGTCGATATTCTTGGGGTTGGCAGCGTTGCTGCAATCAACGAGCAGGTTCAGCGAGGATATTCAAGCGAGCTGATTAAGATTTCGGAAGCCCTTCACGAGAAGAAAGTCGCACAGATTGCCGATATATTGTATTGTAAACGTGATAAGGTAAGGGTTGTCCTCATTTCAGGGCCATCGTCATCGGGCAAGACAACCTTTGCAAAACGATTATCGATTCAGCTTAAGGTGTCGGGGCTAAAGCCCTATACCATCTCGCTCGACAACTATTTTGTTGATAGAGAGGATACCCCAAAGGATGAGAACGGGGATTATGATTTTGAGTCGATCAAAGCGCTTGATGTCGATCTATTTAATAGAGATTTGTTAAAACTGTTGAACGGCGAGGAGGTGGAACTCCCTAAGTTTTCATTCGAAAAGGGCAAGCGGGTTTACGATAAGACATTTCTGAAAATTGAATCCAATGGGATTATCGTTATTGAGGGAATTCATGCGCTAACCCCTGAATTAACGCTGTTGATTCCTGCTGAGAAGAAATTTAAAGTTTATGTTTCAGCGTTAACCTCGCTATCGTTCGATAGCATTAATCGGATTCCAACAACCGATAACAGGCTTATTCGGCGCATCATTCGCGACTACAAATATCGTGGGTATAGCGCATTGGACACCATAAGAAGATGGGATAGCGTCAGAAGAGGAGAGGATAAGAATATCTTCCCCTATCAGGAGCAAGCTGATGTAATGTTTAATTCATCTCTGCTTTATGAACTAAGCGTTCTTAAAAGTTATGCAGAACCAATCCTTTACGAACTCCCATCATCAGAACCTGAGTATTCAGAGGCGGTTCGATTGCAGAAATTTTTAAGCTATTTTACCCCAATCCCCAATGATGAAGTTCCTCCAACATCAATTCTTCGTGAATTCCTTGGTGGTAGTACTTTTTCTTACAAATAAAGTTAGCAAGTTGCTATCTGTTAATAAATCATTGTTTTCATTATAACATATTGAAATATAGAATATTATTATGCTTATATCTAGTAGATAGATTCAATAGATTTTACGGTTATCAATAATTTAGGATAGTTTGTAGGTATTTTATTGTAATATTTTACTATTATTGTACTTGATTAACCTAGATACAACTAAACCCTTAGCGCATTAACCGTAATGATCAGGTCTATCATCTTGTTATTAAACATGGTCGGGGTGCTTTCCATTAATTTAATGTTAAGCGAAGATGTATCTCTTAATGTGGGCGTTCCCTCAGTGGTTAATGCAGGGGCTGAATTCGATGTGGAGCTAACGCTTCAAAAGGGTTCGATTGAGAGTTTTGCACGATTTCAGCAAGATTTACCTAATGGCCTTACGGCTCAAGTTGTTGATCCAGCCAATGCCAATTTCACCTTCGAAAATCAAAAGGTAAAGATCATATGGTTAAAACTTCCTTCGGAAAAAGAATTTAAGGTGCTTTACAGGCTAAAGGTTGATGAACGTTTAAAGGGGGAGTTCGATCTTAAAGGTGTATTTTCTTACATTGATGACAATCAGCGAAAATCGGTTAAAGTAGTTTCTTCGGCAATTCTTATTAAGCAATCATCTCGTATCGATCCTAATCTTATTGTAGATATTAAGGATTTCCAACAAATGGTTCCTATACAACCTCCAATTTCTCTCGTTGCCAAAAATGTTCGTTGTATTCGTCAGGTGCCAAGTGTGGTTGGGGTTAATAATGAGTATATTGTGAATATATTGGTAAATAAGGGGAGTACCGAGAAGTTTGCTAAAATTGAAGAAGAAATACCTCAGGGGTTTAAAGCTGAAGCTATTCAGACCAAGGATGCAATTTTTACATTCAAAGATCAAAAGGTTAAATTCCTTTGGATGAACCTTCCTGCCGAACAACGTTTTGTGGTTTCCTATAAATTGACACCCATTAACAAGGCTGAGGTTAAATCGTTAGCGCTTAAAGGGACATTCTCTTTTATCATTAATGAGGCAACACAGGTTATCGATATTACCCAAAAGGAGGTTGACTTAACCAACCTTGATCCAAGAAACCTTGAGGGGATCATTGCAACGGTGCCCATGCCAACCTTTTCATCAATTGGAGGTCAGAATGTTGATGGGCAACCTACTAGCAATAGCTACACTGAACCTGGTGTAGATGGCGGGAAAGAGATTGAAATTAAATATCAAAAGATAGAGGAGAAAAAGCAACCTATTGGCAAAAGAGTTATTGACCTAAAGTCGTTTATGCTTGAACCCGAAAAAGGGGTTTACTTTAGGGTTCAAATTGCAGCAGGTCACAGACCTGTTGACATTAAAAACTACTTTAAAAAGTACAAACTGCCCCAAGAGGTTCGAACCGAAGAGCATGAAGGATGGTATAAGTACTCAGTTGGTTCGTTTAACGGTTATAGGGAAGCACGTGACTATAGAGTTAATCTTTGGAAAACCACGAAACTATCCGATGCCTTTGTTGCTGCATACAATAATGGAATACGAATTACGGTTCAAGAGGCATTGATGATCACAAACCAGAAATGGTTTAAATAGTATTTATTGATTTATTCAAAGCTCATGCAATTGAGAGGTTTTTATTATAAACTTTTATTTACCTTATTTTTATCTATCCTAAGCATTGTCAGCATTGCTCAGGAGGATGATGAGTATTGGAAAAAGCTTTTAACCGAGGAGGTTGAGGTTGAAAATCCTGTATATAAACCGGTTATTTCATTAGGTCCAGGGGTATTTAGCTTCTTTGGCGATGTAAAAAACTCTGGAACGAATATTCTGGATGGTCGAAATGGTTTTAAGGTTAATGTCTCAACCTTTGTTGGAAAAAAGAACCACTATAAGTTGAACTTTTTTGCAATTATCGGAGGCATAAGCGGTCATGATTTCAATATTTCACGCAGTATGCAGACGATTCCAGTTCTTCCTGTTGATGATGTTAACAATGATATTTATTCAAATTCTGCTTTCTCAACCGATTTGTACCAGTTTGGGATTAACTTCGAGTACGGCTTTGGTCATCTTTTTAAGGACACTAAAAGTTTTCGTCCATTCATATCAATAGGCTTTTCGCCAATATTCTTTAGCCCTAAGGGCGATTTAACCTTTTCAAAAACAGAGGGTGGAGTAACTGTTCCTAGCTATTACTATTTCTGGTCCGATGGAACAGTTAGAGATTTTAACGAATTGGGTATTGATGCTTGGCGAGCAAAAATAACCCCCTTTGACAGGGACTATGAAACCGATCTTTCCAAAGCGAATATATTCGGAAGAGGTAGCTTTTCACAGAATTCATTCGCTATTCCGCTTGAAGTTGGCTTTGATTTTTTTCTTTCGAATAGGGTTAGTTTACGTGTAGCAACTACCGTTAACTATGCCCTTACCGATGTGATGGATGGCTACGACTCGAAAGTAGCTGAGAGTATAGGCCTTAAAGGCAAAGGCTATAACGATATTTTTACATTTACGCATTTTTCGATGAGCTTCGACCTATTCTCTGAGGCTAAAACATATACCATCGAGAAGATGTTTGCCGATTTGGATAACTTCGACTACGAGGTGCTTTTGGCCGATCAGGATAACGATGGAGTGCTTGATGTGATGGATCTTTGCCCCGATTCACCCAATGGTGTTCGTGTTGACTCAATTTCGGGATGCCCATTCGATTCGGATTTAGATGGGGTTTATGATTATATAGATGAAGAGGCAAATACTCCATCGGGAGCAACCATCGATAGTAAAGGGGTTCAACTTCCTGATGATAAAATTGCCGAAATGTTCGACCAGAAGAACGCAGTTCTTAGAAAGGAGATCAAGGTTGTTCCTGTTGCCCCAATCTGGACACGAAGCATTACATTTACCCCTGGTGTTATTCCCGATAAATTTAAAGGCGTTGATACCGATGGCGATGGCTATATCTCTTTCCCTGAACTGCTTAGATCCGTTGATGAATATTTCGATGAGAAGAACAACTTTAAAACGGAGGATATTTACGACTTGAATAGCTTCTTCTTCTCGCAGTAAAATATTCGAAAAAAAGATGATTAAAACCTTGATGAAATCGAGGTTTTTTTATTTAGTAATTTTAGTTTAGAGTTGCGAGTAAAACTTAGTGCTTTCTTCGTGTCTTAGTGCCTCTGCCTACTAGAAGGTTAGTAGTTAAAAAAGATTTGCCGCTAAGCCGCAAACCTGCCTGCCGTAGGGTAGGCAGGGTCACAATGGGTCGCAAAAATAGATTGCAACGCTAAATTAAACTACAACCATTTTTTTCGTAAAATAGTGAATATTTAACATTTATTAGTTAAACTATTGAGGAGTAGGACAATCAAAATATTGTATATTGTTATTTTGAAAACACACAATTATTTTAATAATTTTTAATATGAAAAGAGCATTATTGCTAATCGTTTTTGCCTTTATGGTTGTTCACATTTCAGCGCAAGAAATGGTTCAATGGAGAGGTGCTAATCGCGATGGTATTTATAATGAATCGAGCCTTATGAAGCAATGGCCCGAAAATGGACCAAAACTACTTTGGCATTTCGATGATCTTGGAGATGGTCATTCTTCGGCTACAGTGACCGTTAATGCCATTTACACATCAGGAATGGTTGGTGATAAAGGAGTTGTGTATGCGTTAGATCTTAATGGAAAACTCCTTTGGAAAGCAGAGTACGGAGTTGAATGGAATGAAAGTTGGAATGGCGTTCGCTCAACCCCCCTGTTTTATAATGACAAACTGTACGTAATGAGCTCGTTCGGGAAGGTGGTTTGTTTAAATGCGAAGACTGGAGGATTGATATGGACTGTTGATCTTTTTAAAGATTACGATGGCGTTAATATTAAATGGGGCGTAACAGAGAATCTACTAGTCGATGATAATAAACTATACTGCACACCAGGTGGTAAAACGGCTAACATAATTGCCTTGGATCCTAATTCGGGTAAGTTAATTTGGAAGAGCACTGGAAATGGGGAAGAAAGTGCATATTGCTCACCATTAATTGTAAAATTAGCTAGCAAGAAATTATTGGTAACTCAAACCGCTAACTCAATAATTGGGCTAGATGCATCAAATGGTAAATACCTATGGCGATTTGAGCATATCAATACTTATGCAGTACACCCTAATACTCCGTTATATAGTAATGGGAATCTATTCTGTTTCAGTGGCTATGGAAAGGGTGGTGTAATGTTAAAAATTGCCGAAGATGGTAGCAGCGTTTCAGAAGTATGGAGGAATACATCGATCGATAATCAGATGGGAGGAGCCGTATTGCTTAACGGTAAAATATATGGTTCAGGGCAGAAGTCGCGTTCATGGTTTTGCATCGATTGGGCATCAGGTAAAGAAATTTACTCCGAGAAGATTGCAGGGAATGGTAATATTATTTTTGCAGATGGCATGCTCTATTGCTACGGCGATAACGGAGAGGTAGTTCTTACTCAGCCTATCGATAGCGGTTTTAAGAGGATAAGTTCATTTAAAGTACCTTATGGTGCCAATCAGCATTGGGCGCATCTGGTTATCCGAGATAAGAAATTGTATGTTCGACATGGAACATCGTTAATGGTATATTCTTTGGCGGCGAATTAAATAACAATAGTTTAACCCCGATGTGATATTAATCTTTCGGGGTTTTTATTTTAAAAACAGTAAATATGAAAAATCTATCCGTTTTAGCTTTTATTCTGATTCTTTCGATCTCTATTATTGATGCTCAAGAAAATACATCATGGAGGGGTTCTAATAGGGATGGTATTTATCCTGATAAAAACCTTTTAGCGAAATGGCCTGAAAGTGGTCCTACGTTAGCTTGGAAATTCGATGGGCTTGGTCTTGGTTATACATCTGCATCCGTTACCAATGAAAGAGTTTTTATTACTGGTACGACCGATAGTACTAGCTATTTATTCTCATTTAATCATAATGGTGAACTACAATGGAAAAGAGAGTTAGGGAAAGAGTGGGTGGTTAATTTTCCTGGTGTTAGATCTACTCCACAAATATATGACGGCAGGGGGTATGTTCTAAGTGGACGTGGCGTTATTTATTGTTTTGACCCAAATAGCGGGAATGTTCTATGGACATTAGATCTATACAAGCAGTATGATGGACGAGTCGTTAAGTTTGGTATTACCGAAAATCTTTTAATTGATGGTGAAAAGTTGTTTTGCACACCCGGTGGCATAGGTGCAAATATTATTGCCCTTGATAGAAAAACAGGATCACTTATTTGGAAAAGCAAAGGCGTTGGAGAACCTAGCGCTTACTGTTCTCCTCGAATAATAGAGTATAAGGGAGTACGATATCTTTTGACAATTACCGAAAAGTCAATAGTTTCATTAAATCCCGAAAACGGCGAGGTGATTTGGAGCCACGACCTTCAATACCCACATGGCATTCATTCAAATACTCCTGTGTACCGCGATGGGTATATATTTGCCATGAATGGCTGGGAGTTTGGTAGCGTAATGCTAAAGTTATCGGATGATGGGAAATCTGTTACCGAGGTTTGGAGAAGTAAACTTTTTGACCTTGAGCATGGAGACGTTGTGCTGATTGGGGATAATATCTATGGCGCCGATTGGACAACCAAACATTTCTCGTGTGTAGATTGGAAAACAGGCGTTGTAAAAGATTCAGTAAAAACAATATCCCCATCTTCAGTAATTGCTGCCGATGGTTTAATTTATGCTTATACCTATTCAGGCGAGGTTGCACTTGTAAAACCTTTGGAGAATGGATTTGAAGTGATTAGTAAGTTTAAAGTGGAGGGCGTAAAAAGAGACCATATTGCAATCCCTGTTATAAATAAAGGGCGACTTTATATAAGGTATGCAAACTCTTTATGGGTATATTCAATTGCTGCTAAATAAATGAATTAGAAGATTGTTGACACTCTAAACCGATATGCTATGAGATTATTTATTATCATGATTGTTTCAACTATGTTTTTTATTCAGTGTAGTTCAAATCAAGAAATTGAACAATGGCGAGGTGCTGAGCGAAATGGGATTTATAATGAACAGAATCTACTTACCCAATGGCCCGATAGTGGCCCAAAACTCTTATGGAGATACGATGATTTAAGCCAAGGCTATTCTTCGGCAGTAGTTACATCCGATAAGATTTATACAACTGGCATGATCGATAGTACGGGATATGTCTATGCACTTGATTTAGAAGGCAAATTTTTATGGAAAAAGGCTTATGGTTCAGAGTGGATTGGACCTTTTCCTGGTACTCGTTCCACTCCTTTAATATATAAAGGTAAAGGTTACTTGATGAGCAGCTATGGAGTAGTGTATTGTTTTAATGTTGAAAGTGGTGATGAGATATGGACTAAATTTGTTTATGATAGGAGTGTTGAGGGAAATAACCAATGGGGTATATGCGAGAACTTAATTATTGATGGTGATATATTATTTTGTACACCAGGTGGGGTTGAGGATAATGTATTTGCTTTGAACCGGAATACAGGTAGCGTAATATGGAAAAGCAAGGCCAAAGGGGAGAAAAATGCATATAACACACCGATAATCATCGAAAGGGGAGGTGCGAAGTTTTATATCGTAAGTACTGCTAATTCAGTAATCTCCTTGAATACTAAGAATGGAGAACTAGCATGGAGTCATCCATTGTTCAATAAACAGGGCGTTCATGCCAATACTCCTGTTTATAAGGATGGCAAACTTCTTATAATGGATGGATTCGAAGCAGGAAGTATTATGCTGCAAATATCCGATGATGGGATGAGCGTAAAAGAGATTTGGAATAATCCTTTGCTGGATGAAACCAATGGTCATTCAGTATTGGTTGGCGAGAATCTTTATGTATCAGCTGAATCAAAAGGTAAGTTCTGCTGTGTAGATTGGAACACTGGAACGATTAAGTATTCAATCAAGAAATACTCACCCGGTACAGTTGTATATGCTGATGGGATGCTTTATTGTTACTCTTACGACGGTGATGTTGGTCTTTTACAAGCATCCGATACAACATTTTTAGAAAGGGGATATTTTAAATACCCCAAAATTAAAGAGTTGCACATTGCACATCCAGTAATAAAAAATGGAAGACTTTATATGAGGTTTAAAAATTCATTGTGTGTTTATTCTATTGCTAAATAGTTTTTATATAAACTTTTATTTAAAACCTAATCACTATGAAACAACTACTTATTGCTATGGTTGCTGTTGCGATTTTTTCGCAGTGTACTTCAAAACAAGAAATCGCCCAATGGCGAGGACCTGAAAGAAATGGTATCTATCCTGAAAAAAATTTGCTTACCCAATGGCCGGATAGTGGCCCAAAGTTGCTATGGAAATACGATGAACTTGGTTCAGGATATGCCTCTGCTGCTGTAACCTCAGATAAGGTTTACACTATTGGCGCTATTGATAGTATTAATTATGTCTTCACATTCGATATGAATGGGAACCTACTATGGAAAAAGGAACTAGGTCCTGAATGGATGAGAACGTGGCCAGGAATACGTTCGTCTCCTACAATTTACAAAGGACTTGGTTATGCCCTTAGTGGTTTAGGAGTTCTATATTGCTTTAGCGCAGAGAATGGCGATATTGTTTGGCAGAAGGATATTAAAAAGGAATACAATAATCTTAATGAAGACGGCTTTTTTTGTGAGAATTTAGTGATTGATGGAGATAAACTTTTCTGCACACCTGCCGGAGCCGATGCATACGTTGTTGCTTTAAATCGAAAAACTGGCGACTTAATTTGGAAAACCAAAGGGACAAATGATAGCACTGCCTTTACATCTCCCATTTTGATTGAAACTGGGGGTAAAAAATTCTTTGTAAATCAAACAAAAAAATCACTTTTCTCTATAGACGCCGAAACAGGTGAATTGGCTTGGAAGTATGCTCTTCAAGATTTGCCAATGCCAAATACTCCATTTTTTCGAAATGGATATCTCTATGCTGTTGATACTTATAAATCGGGGAGCTTTATGCTAAAGGTATCTAATGATGGTTTAAGTTTTAAGGAGGTTTGGAAAGGTTTCAATATTGGTGCTCAGCAAGGCGATATGGTGGTACTTGGAGACCGCATGTATGGAAATGGTTCTAAAGGGAGGAAGTTTGCATGTTGCGATTTAGGTACTGGAAAAGAAATTTATGCCGATTCAACAAAAGCATGGATTAATACAGTTATTTCAGCTGATAACCTGATTTACTGTTACAGTATAAAAGGTGATTTTACATTGTTGAAACCTACAGAAAAAGGTTTTGAAAACGTAAGCTCATTTAAGGTTAAAGGAGGAACAGGTTATCATTGCTCTCACCCTGTAATAAAGGATGGAAAACTCTACATCAGGCACGATAATTCACTATTTGCATATGATATTGCTAAATAAAATTTAACCAACAAACCCTAAAAAAACCATGAGATTATTAACTGCTTGTATTATTATGATTGCGATTTTTTCGCAGTGTACTCCTAAGGATGATAATGCCCAATGGCGCGGTCCTGAGCGCACAGGTATCTATCCTGAGAAAAATTTGCTAACCCAATGGCCCGATAGCGGTCCAAAATTGCTATGGCGATTTGATGAACTTGGTCAAGGCTATGCCTCTGCTGCTGTAACTTCCAATAGAGTTTATACTATTGGTACAGTTGATAGCATCAGTTATGTTTTCACGTTCGATACTAATGGAAAACTATTATGGAAAAAGGATATAGGTCCCGATTGGATGATAAATTGGCCTGGTGTTCGCTCAACTCCAAATATCCACGATGGCCTTGGATACATCCTTAACGGTTTAGGTGTTCTTATTTGCTTTAGCGCTGATAATGGTGATATCGTTTGGCAAAGGGATATTCTAAAAGAATTCAATGGACGTAATACAGAATTCGGATTATCCGAAAATCTATTGATTGATGGCGATAAACTGTTCTGCACCCCTGGCGGTATTGAAAATAATGTAGTTGCCTTAAACCGTAAAACAGGAGAAACCATTTGGACAAGCAAGGCGAATAGCGATAGCACTGCATATTGTACACCAATTCTTATTGAAACGGGTGGTAAAAAATTCTTTATCAATCAAACCGATAAATCAATTTTCTCGTTGAATGCAGAGAATGGTGAATTGGCTTGGAAGCGCGAATTAAAAACAACCTCACATCCTAGTACTCCTGTTTATCGCAATGGACTTCTTTTTGCTATAGATGGTGGTAAATCAGGTAGTATGATGTTGAAAATATCAGAAAACGGAAGTAGTATAAGCGAGGTTTGGCAGAACGCTGATTTAAATTCTCATTTTGGTCATGTAGTTGTCCTTGGAGATAATATCTATGGGTTGTGCAGAGGGAATAAGACTTTTGGATGTGTCGATTGGAATACTGGAAAGCAGATTGTTGCCGACTCAACAAAATCGAGGGGAATTGCTGTTATCTCTGATGGTGAAATGCTTTACAACTATGATTTGAATGGGGAGTTTAAACTTGTAAAACCATTGAACGATAAATTTGAAACTAAAGGTTCATTCAAGGTTAAAGGTGGAACAAATATGCATTTTTCTCACCCAGTTATTAAAGATGGAAAACTTTATATCAGGCACGATAATTCGTTGTTTGTTTATGACGTTGCAAAAAAATAGATAAGGTTTGTATTCTATGTTGAGCTCAGATTTGTACTCTAAAAACGATTATGAATCTGGGCTCTCTTTTTTAGCTATCCAAAGTTTTTAATCCGTCAAGTTTATAATAATTTAGCAGACTTAAATGAACAAATACAAATAGAAATGAAAAATAGAATCTTTTTAACTGTTACCTTGTTTGCTCTGCTTTTCAATGGGTTTTCCCAAGAGATAAGCGAGTGGCGTGGTGCTGGACGAACCGGTGTGTATAATGAACAAGGGTTGCTTAAGATGTGGCCTGAAAAGGGACCTGAACTACTTTGGTCTAACGATTCTCTGCCATCGGGCTACTCTTCGATGTCAATTGCAAATAATACGATATATCTAACGGGTTTAAAGGCTGGTATCGATATGCTTATTGCTCTTGATATGAGCGGAATAGTTAAATGGCAAACTCCTATTGGAAAGGCTTGGCTAGATTCTTTTTCCGATAGCCGTTCGACTCCAACCGTTGAGGGCGATAGAGTCTATGTCTCAAGCGGAATGGGAATGGTAGCCTGTTTTGATGCGATAAGTGGTCAAGAGATTTGGAAAGTAAATGGATACGAAAAGTTTGATGGGCGTTACGGTAGTTGGGGATACTCAGAATCATTACTTCTTGTCGATGATAAGGTGATTTTTACACCTTGCGGCGAGAAGACAACCATTGTAGCTTTAGATAAAAAAACTGGTTCAACAATTTGGCAAAGCCTAAGCATGAAGGATACTGTTGCATATGTGTCTCCGTTGCTGGTTCAAGAGGGTGGTAAGAAATTGATTGTTACTGTTACTGGTACATATCTTTTGGTTGTTAATGCTGAAAACGGTGAAATCCTTAGCAGTTCCAATTATGGTGGACTTAAGAACGAAAAAGCATATAAGGTATGGCCTGGTGCATCTTACACAAATACGAATACCCCAATTTATAAAGACCATAAGATATATATCACTGGTGGGTATGACCACGTTGGCGCGATGTATAGCTTATCAACTGATTTTAAAACCTTAACTTTGGACTGGACCGACGAAACCCTTGATGTTCATCATGGTGGAGCTGTTCTTATCGATGGGTATATCTATGGCTCAAATTGGATTAATAACAGAATTGGTAAATGGTGCTGTATCGATTGGAAAACAGGCAAAACCATGTACGAGAAGGAGTGGAAAACTAAAGGGTCAATAATCGCTAACGATGGAATGCTTTATTGCTACGAGGAAAAAACAGGATTTGTAGCATTGGTAAAGGCTACACCTGAGGATTTTGCAATTGTTAGCTCGTTCCAAGTGCCTCTGGGAAAAGGACCTTGCTGGTCTCATCCAACCATTAAGGATGGAATTCTATACATAAGACGCGGCGGTGCTTTGATGGCATATAAAATAAAATAGTTTTCGGTTAAACGGATTTGCTGTTTTTCTATCTAAACTCTATGAATAAACGTTTTCATTGACTGTTAATTCATTTATTAGAATTGCTTAAACGTTTAATTCTATTTCGTCCCTAACGGGACTTAAAAAAATGGGGATGCTTTTTATTCTACCAATTTTTCCTGCCTAACGGCAGGAAAAAGTCTTTAGCGGAATTGTCCCATAGGGACAAAATATTGGTAGATTATGAGTTTTAAGTTTTAATAAAAGTCCCGTAGGGACGAAATATTTTTAAGGGACATGGTTTCATACCAAATCCGTTTTTCATTTATCATAGATATTGAAATATTCGATGAAACATTTTGAGAGATACATATTCATTACTTTAATTCTTCTAGGTATTGTAGCCTTTACGGTCTGGTTTTTGAAAAATCCTGTAAAGGATTTTGCAGTTAGTGTGCCTGGTCAGGATAATCGCCCTGCTAAAGGTTCAGACACTAACGAGGTTATTAATATTGGTGAAAAGTTTATCGAGTATGATAAGGTAGTCTCAGGGTTAACAGGCAAATGGACTCAGTTCCGTGGTGCCGATTTTGATAATATCAATAAGGAGAACATTAAGCTGATTGATAAGTGGGGAAAAGATGGACCAAAAATAGTTTGGAAGGTTGATTTAGGTGAAGGTCATGCTGCACCTGTCATTTACCACGGTAAGGTTTATCTGCTCGATTACGACGAGATAAAGAAATCGGATGCTTTACGTTGTTTTTTATTGGAATCGGGCAAGGAGCTTTGGAAACGCTCCTACAAGGTTCATGTTAAGCGTAATCACGGCATGTCGAGGACCGTGCCTGCGATTACTGAAAAATATATAGTAACCATTGGACCTCGCTGTCAGGTAATGTGTTCCAACCCCCAAACGGGCGATTTGCTTTGGGGTGTTGACTTGGTAAAGGATTATAAATCCGAGGTTCCGTTTTGGTACACAGGGCAATGCCCATTTATCGATAATGATATTGCGGTTATCGCTCCGAGTGGCTCATCTCTGTTAATTGGGATTGATTGCGCTACAGGCAAAGTTGTTTGGCAAACCCCAAATCCCGATGGCTGGAAGATGTCGCATTCATCGGTAATGCCGATGTCGTTTGGAGGGAAGAGGATGTATGTGTATGCTGCTATCGGAGGAATTGTTGGTGTATCGGCAGAAGGAGCTGATATTGGCAAGATATTATGGAAGACAACAGCTTTTGCTCCATCGGTTGTAGCTCCATCGCCTTTAATTCTTGATAATGGTAAAATTCTTATAACAGCGGGATACGGTGCTGGTTCGATGCTGTTTCAACTTGTTCAAAATGGAGGAGCCTTTGACGTTAAAGTGATACAGAAGTATAGACCCGTTGAGGGACTTGCATCGGAGCAGCAAACACCAATCTTAATGAATGGATATATCTTTTGCATTCAACCGAAAGATGCAGGAGGAGCACGAAATCAACTCATTTGCTGTAAGGCTGATGACTGCAAAAACATCTTGTGGACAAGCGGAAAAACCGATAGGTTTGGACTTGGTCCATATATAATTGCCGATGGAAAGTTCTTCATCTTGAACGATGATGGTGCATTAACCATTGCCAAGGCAACTGCATCAGGCTGGGTTCAGTTGGATAAAGCGCTCGTTATAGAGGGTCAGGATTCGTGGGGACCAATTGCCATTGCCGATGGGTATTTACTAATGCGAACCTCTAAACAGATGGTTTGTATTGATGTACGAGAGAAAAGATAAACACAGAGACACAGAGAAAAGGGAATTAAAAGAACTTATATGAAACAGAAAGTAATCATTTGGCTATCGTTAATACTTCTTCTGGCGGTTGTGGCTTTTATGGTTAAGGATTTCTTTTATCAACCCAAAAGTAGTAACGAGAATCCGTACGAGTATAAGATGGATAAACTTAGGCATATCGATTCATCGTTAATTGCATATGCTGAGTTCAAGCAGATATCACCTGATATTGAGGCTCTGCATGGTATTGCCATTGATAAGGAGGATAATATCTACCTTGCAGGTAAAGATAAAGTGATGATTTATGATAATGACTTGAATCTGAAATCAACATTCAATATAGTTTACGAGGCCAAATGCATTACTGTTGGCGATGATGGTAAAATCTATCTCGGTGTTAATGACCATGTAGAGGTATATGATAATAAAGGAACAAAGATAAAATCATGGAATCCTATAAACGTTAAGTCAGTAATCACAAGCATTGCTCTAACCGATAAGTATGTTTACGTTGCCGATGCAGGCAATCGGATTGTATATCAATATGATAATGAGGGTAATCTCCTGAAGGAGATTGGAAAGAAAAATCCCGAAAAGGGAATTCAAGGTTTTATTATCCCAAGCCCCTATTTCGATTTGCTAATCGGTCGCGAGGGCGAACTCTGGGTTGTAAACCCTGGTCGTCATCAGTTTGAGCAGTACGATGCTGAAGGTAATCTAGTTTCATCGTGGAAACGAACTTCTATGGATGTTGATGGATTTAGCGGATGCTGCAATCCATCTAATATTGCCATGCTGACTGATGGGTCTTTTATTACGAGTGAGAAAGGCATTGAGCGGGTTAAGATTCATCAACCATCGGGAGAGTTTAAGTGTGTTGTGGCATCGCCTGATAAATTTGTTGAAGGCACACATGGGATTGACCTTGCTGTTGATTCAAAGGATAGGGTTTATGTTTTAGACCCTGAAAAAAAGATAGTTAGTGTTTATAAATTAGTTAAATAGATTCGCCACAAAGGCTCAAAGTCACGAAGAATTGATTAGTAATTATTTTGTATTCTTAGTGCCTTTGTGACTTAGTAGCAATATTTCTTTAGATTTTTAATGCATTGATTAGCAAAACAAAAAAAATAGATGATATATGGATAGAAGAAAATTCTTATCATCAGTAGTTAGAGGAAGCATTCTAGTAGGATTGACTGCCACAAGTGGCTATCTAATTACAAGAAAGGGCGAGAGTGGTTTGCAGTGTAACTTAATTTGTAATGGATGTAAGACACTGCCAATATGCACCAAGCCCGAAGCCATCGAGGTTAAGCGAGAGGCTACACGAACATCGAAATAGGAACTTATCAACGAAAAATGGAAAGTTCAGATAAAAACAAGAAGGGTGGATTGAGCCGCAGGGATTTCATCAATAGCAGCATTAGATTTTCTGTTATTGTTGGAATTGGGGCAATCGGCGCAAAACTCTTGACTAGGACACAAGCTCGCCAAATGGTATGGCAACTCGATACATCAAAGTGTATTCAGTGCGGGCGTTGTGCCACGAATTGTGTCAAGACTCCATCGGCTGTAAAGTGCGTGCATGTTTATAGCATGTGTGGCTACTGCGATTTGTGTGGAGGTTACTTCAGACCCGAAGTAAAGGAACTAACCACAGCTGCCGAGAATCAGCTATGTCCTACAAGTGCCATAAGGCGCAAGTTTGTTGAAGATCCCTATTTTCAGTACGATATTGATAAGGACTTATGCAATGGATGCGGCAAGTGCGTAAAGGGATGCGGAGCATTTGGGAATGGTTCACTGCAGTTGCAGGTTTGCCACGACCTATGCGATAATTGCAATGAGTGTGCTATTGCGCGTGATTGTCCTGCAGATGCGTTTAGTCGTGTGCCATCAGATAACCCTTATTTATTCTCGGGGTATGATAGTAAGAAAAAAGGTTAAAAACCCTTAGTGGTACTTTGTGTAAACCTTTGTGTTCTTAGTGGTAAAAAATTAAACCACAAAGAGCACGAAGTGCATCACAAAGGAACACAAAGTAAAAAAGAACAAGTAGTTTGACTTAAGTAAGGTTTTGAAAATGAAGAAAGCAGCAGCATATATTATTCTTATTTTATTGATATCCTTTCAGCTATACAATGTTTTTGCTGTACAGCGATTCCCTAAACCTGAGTTTGAATCTGGATATGTTCAGCCATCAACATTGGCACCAAACCCACGGGCTGAGGCGTTGGCTATTTTGGATATAGTTGTTTTGTTTGTTACCCTATCCGTTGCGACTTGGATGATTATCAAGAAACGTTCACGCGATGGCGTATTTTGGATTTCAATATTCACAATCGCTTATTTTGGATTTTTCCGCGAAGGTTGCATTTGCTCTGTTGGTTCGGTGCAGAACATAGTTTATGCATTGTTCAATCCTGCCTACAGCATTCCAATATCGGTTATCCTATTTTTTGCTCTGCCCATCATATTTACGCTGTTTTTTGGACGTACATTCTGTGCAGGTGTTTGCCCTTTAGGGGCAATTCAGGATGTTTTTGTTCTTCGTCCTGTAGCCCTTAAATCATGGGTGTTAAAGGTACTTGGTTTGATTCCATTTATCTATTTGGGTTTAGCAATACTTTACGCTGCAACTGCTACCGATTTTATTATTTGTCGTTACGACCCTTTTGTTGGTTTTTTTAGGCTTAACGCTAGTTTTATGATGTTTATGCTTGGAGGAGTTCTGCTGCTTCTTGGAGTATTTATTGCCCGACCATATTGTAGATTCCTTTGTCCTTATGGGGTTTTACTGAATCTGGCCAGTAGGGTATCGAGAAAACATTTAAGCATAACTCCTGCAAAATGTATCCAATGCAAACTTTGTGAGGATTCGTGCCCGTTTGGAGCGATTGATAAACCTGTTCCAATTAAGGAGAAGGAGGAGAGTTCGAAGGCGGTTCGAAGAATCATCCTGCTTACTGTTATAATTCCTTTACTAGTTCTTATTGGAGGGTATGTTGGTTCAAGGTTTCACGAGAATTTGGCAAGTGTAAATCATGATGTTCGGTTGGCGCAGGAATTGCTGCATCCCGATAAAACACAACCCGAGAGCTTTGAGGTAACAGCATTTAAATCGGCAGGAAAATCGGTGGAAGAGTTTTATAAAGAGACAGCATCAATCGTTGATATGTTTTATATCGGAGGTTGGATTTTAGGAGGATTTTTAGGTTTGGTTTTTGGACTAACCTTGACAAGTTTATCAATATTCAAGTATCAGGAGGATTATACTCCAAACAAAGGCACTTGCTTGAGTTGTGCTAGATGCATTGATTTTTGTCCTGTAAAATTAGAGAAGTAATTTTAAAACTAAATGATAATATTTATCTGTAACCTTAGTGTTCCTTAGTGATGTACTTAGTGTTCTTAGTGGTTATTCTTTTTTACCACAAAGGTCACAAAGGAATACACAAAGGTTCACAAAGTAAATACTTAAGTCAAATTCTATTATGAATCAGACATTGAAGAAATACATCGAAAATGTTCGCCTTTGGAAAGGTGTTGCAATTGTTGCGGGGGTTTACTCCTTTATCTTTTGTATTTTGATAATTGCCAATTTCACTCAAGTAAACAGGGTTGACCCTGTCAATACAAAGGTTATAAATGCGCTTGTTGAGCGATTGCAAGAGAATCCAAACGATAATCAGCTCAGAGAGGAGATTCGCGAGTTAGATTTACTTGCACGCAAGGCCTACTTTACAAACCAATGGCAGATTCGCAATGGCGGATATATACTTATGCTAGGTGTGCTTGTCTTGATAATTGCCATGCAGTTCATTCGGTTGGCCACAAAGGAATTGCCTGTTGTTAGCACCGAGAATAGCGATAAACTTCTCTACACCCAAAAAACTGCTCGATTGTGGGTGTCAATTGGTGGTGGAACTCTTGTGGTTGTTGCTTTAGTTTTTGCATTCCTGACTCAGAATCAGCTTAAATCAACATTCGAGAATGCAGCAATAGCATCAAATACAGAGGATAAGGGTAAAAAGGAACTTCCGGTATCTCAAGAGAAAACAGAAGTTGCAAAAACTGATACTGCTAAAGTTGAGGTAGTAAAAACATCTGAGGTAGTTAAGTCTGAAAATACTGAAACTCCAACACAAAAAGAGGCTCCAACACAGCAAGCGGTAAAGCAAGTAGCAGCATCAGGAGATTATCCATCTAATAATGAATTGAAAAATAACTTCCCCAATTTCCGCGGTTTTGGTGGAAATGGAAATGCTTATCAAAAGAATATTCCAACAAGTTGGGATGGAGCAACAGGGCAAAATATCCTATGGAAAGCAGCAATTCCTCTTCATGGTTATAATTCTCCTATAATTTGGGGCGACAAGATATTTGTTGCTGGCGCAAATGCTACAAAACGGGAGGTTTATTGCTACAATAGGCATAACGGAAAACTGCTATGGACTGCCAATGCCGATAATATTACTGGTTCTCCTGCAGCAGCACCCAAGGTACAGGGCGATACTGGTCATTCGGCACCAACTATATCTACTGATGGTAGAAGGGTTTATGCAATATTTGCCAACGGCGATATTTTGGCTGTTGATATGAATGGAAACCGAGTATGGACAAAAAACCTTGGCGTTCCTCAAAATCATTATGGACACTCATCATCGTTAATTACCTATAAAGGGTTAGTCATCGTTGAGTTTGATAGTAGGACAAATGCTAGAGTAATGGCTATGAACTCATCAACGGGAGATGAGGTATGGAGCACACCTCGTAAGGTTAAGATATCATGGGCATCGCCAATTTTAGTAAACACTGGAAGTCGCGATGAGTTGATGCTGGTTGCCGAGCCATCAGTTGCATCGTACGACCCTGCAACAGGGAAACAGCTTTGGAGCATCGATTGTATCTCGGGGGAGGTAGGTCCATCGCTTGTTTACGCCGATGGAGTTGTGTTTGCGTTGAACGAATATGCAAGTTTAACGGCGATTAAGGTTGGCGATACACCTGAAAAACTTTGGGAAAACTCCGATTATCTATCAGATGTTCCTAGTCCTGTGGCAACAGATAAATACTTGTTTGTTGTTACAAGTTATGGTACTGTTGTTTGCTATGATGCAAAAAACGGAACGAGCTACTGGACAAAGGAGTTTGCCGATGGATTCTACTCATCGCCAATAATTGCTGAGGGGAATATCTATCTTCAAGATAAAATGGGCGTAATGCATATTTTCAAAGCAGATAAAGTGTTCACATCAGTTGGGACGGGCAAACTTAGTGAGAAATCGGTTTGCACACCTGCCTTTGCGAATGGAAGAATTTATATCAGAGGTGATAAGAATTTGTATTGTATAGGGAAATAAGAATTATTAACCACAAAGAGCACAAAGGTATTCACAAAGGGCCGCTAAGTTTTTATTAAATTTTTTTCTTTGTGTTACTTAGTGATGAACTTAGTGTCCTTAGTGGTTAAATGAAGACATTATGGAAAAGGATATTATAGAAATAGTTGATAGAATAGTCGAATCGAAAGGGAGAGCGGTTGAGGCGGTAATTCCAATTTTACAGGAAATCCAAAATCATTATAACTATCTTCCCAAGGAGGCGTTGCAGCGGGTTTGCGATATCACTGATATCACACCATCTCGCATCTATGGTATATCTACATTCTACACTCAGTTTAGGCATAAACCCGTTGGCAAGCATATCATCAAGGTTTGCGTTGGTACTGCATGTCATGTTAAGGGTGCGATGCTAGTTTACGATTCGTTTCGTCGCAAGCTAAACCTTAAAGATGATGAGGAGACCGATGCCGAAGGGCAATTCACTATCGAAAAGGTAGCTTGTCTTGGTTGTTGTACTATTGCCCCTGTGGTGCAGATTGGAAGTATTACCTATGGTCATGTTACATCAGAATCTGTACCCGAGGTTATCTCTGATTTCCTATCAGCAAAGGATGGAGGCTCCTCATCTGGAACGATTCCTTTTGTAGATAGTAAGGATATTCAGGGTGAAATCAGGATTGGTTTAGGTTCTTGCTGCGTGGCAAGCGGCAGTTCTGGCGTTAAGGAGGAACTAGAGAAAACGCTTATCAAAAGCAAGATAAATGTCAGTGTTAAGCATGTTGGCTGTGTGGGCATCTGTAATCAGGTTCCGATGCTTGAGGTACATAAGCCTGGCGAAGCGGTATCATATTACACAAAGATTAAACCCGATGAGGTGCGAGAGGTTATCCATCGACATTTTAAACCTCTTAATCCGTTTACTAGGATTAAGAGCAATATATATAACTATTTTGAAGGATTAGTTTTCGATAGCGCACCAAAATCTATCCGAAGATATTCGTCCGAAAGCACCGATACTCCTGTTGCCGAGTTCTTGAATGGTCAGATAAATATTGCAACCGAACATCGTGGAATCCTTAAACCAACCGATATTGCTGAATACCGAAAGTTAGGTGGATTTACTGCTCTCAGCATGTGCCTTAAGGTAAAATCTAGACCAGAGGTAATTGATGCTATCAAGGAGAGTGGACTGAGGGGTAGAGGCGGTGCAGGTTTCCCTACTGGTACTAAATGGCAACTTGTTGCCAATGAAGTTTCAGACCAAAAGTATGTGATTTGCAATGGCGATGAGGGCGACCCTGGTGCGTTTATGGATAGGATGTTGCTTGAGTCTTATCCGTTCCGAGTGATTGAGGGGATTATCATTGCTGCGTATGCAGTTGGAGCAACAGAGGGGATTTTCTATATCCGAGCAGAGTATCCATTAGCGTTGATTCGAATTCGTGAGGCGCTGAGTTTATGTGAAAAGGAGGGATTGCTCGGCGATAATATCTTAGGAACAGGATTCTCGTTTCATCTTAAAATTTTCGAGGGCGCTGGAGCATTTGTATGTGGCGAAGAGTCTGCTTTAATAGCCTCCATTGAAGGCAAGCGAGGCTACCCAACAATGCGTCCACCTTATCCATCGAGCAATGGTTTATGGGGAAACCCAACCTTAATTAACAATGTTGAGACTTATTCGCAGGTATCGTGGATTATTAGGAAAGGCGCTGAAGCATTTCACAGTATTGGTACAAAACTTAGCAAAGGAACTAAGGTTTTTGCCCTTGCAGGCAAGATAAACCGTGGAGGATTGATTGAAGTTCCAATGGGAATTTCAATTCGTAAGATTGTTGAGGATATTGGTGGCGGTATTCCGAATGGAAAGAAATTTAAGGCTGTTCAGATTGGCGGTCCGTCGGGTGGGTGTATCCCTGAATCGATGACCGATACCCCAATTGATTACCACTCGCTTGTTCAGGTTGGTGCCATGATGGGCTCTGGAGGGCTTATCGTTCTTGATGAAGACGATTGCATGGTTGATATTGCTCGGTACTTCTTAACCTTTACCCAAGACCAATCGTGCGGTAGATGTACATTCTGTCGAATTGGAACTAGACGAATGCTTGAGATTTTGAATAAAATCAGCAGTGGAAAAGGAACATTAGCCGACCTTGAAACCCTAGAACAGCTAGCGCATAGCACGAAAAAAGGGAGTATCTGTGGATTGGGAAAAAGCGCACCAAATCCCGTTCTTACAACTTTGAAATATTTCAGAGAGGAGTACGAGGCTCATATCAATGGGCATTGCCCAACGGGCAAGTGTAAGGAGATGATTATTTACGATATCAATGATAAGTGTATTGGATGCACCAAGTGCGCTCAACGATGCCCTGCCGATGCAATTAAAGCATTGCCTTACGAGTTGCATCATATCGATACCGAAAAGTGCATCAAGTGTGATATTTGTAAGCAGATTTGTCCGGTGAATGCTGTTATAACAAGATAACCCTTAACCACAAAGGAACACAAAGGTTGTCACTAAGAACACAAAGAATAATATGAATGTTGAAGAAGTTTTTAAGATAGTTCTTGATTGCTCATTCAAGGTTCATTCGGCCCTAGGACCTGGATTACTTGAAAGTGCTTATGAAGAATGTTTGTATTATGAACTATCACAGTTAGGATTGAGGGTTGAAAAACAGAAACCTTTGCCACTAATATATAGGGAAGTCAAACTTGATGCAGGATATAGAGTAGATTTACTCATTGAGAATTGTGTTATTGTCGAAATAAAATCTATTGAAGCATTAAATGATGTTCATTTAGCGCAAATCCTTACTTATTTAAAATTATCAAATTGTAAACTGGGACTGTTGGTCAATTTTAATGTAAAGCACCTAAGGGACGGGATTAAGAGAGTAATTCTTTAATTTTCTTTGTGAATCCCTTTGTGTCCTTTGTGGTTAAATTTAAGAATATGATTCATTTAAAAATAAATAATAACGTAGTTGCTGTTCCTGCCGGAACAAGCGTTCTTAACGCCGCTAAATCGATTGGGGTTGATATTCCTAGCATGTGCTACCTCGAAGGAAATCGCAATCACCCATCGTGCATGGTTTGTATTGTTAAGGATTTAAGGTCACATACCCTATTCCCATCGTGTGCCATGCCGGTTGAGACGGATATGGATATTGTTACAAATGATGAAGAGGTGCGAAATGCTCGTAAGGATGCGTTGGAACTCCTGCTTAGCGACCATGTTGGCGATTGCGAAGCTCCTTGTCGCACCGCTTGTCCTGCCTTTATGGATATTCCTAAGATGAATAGACTTATTGCATCAGGAAATCATTTAGATGCACTTAAGGTTGTTAAAGAGGAGATTGCTCTACCCTTTATTCTTGGGCATATCTGTACTGCGCCATGCGAAAAGGTTTGCAGACGAAAGCAGGTCGATAACCCTGTTTCTATCTGTCTTTTAAAAAGATTTACTGCCTTCAACGACTCTAAAGAGCAAACCAATTATCTACCTCAAAAGGAGAAATCAACAAATAAAAAGGTTGCCATTATCGGAGCAGGTCTTGCGGGATTATCATGTGCTTTTCATTTACAAAAGTTGGGACATTCATGCATTGTATTTGAATCAAATGCCGAGGCAGGAGGAACTTTACTTCAAGTTTCTCCGAATGAGATGCCTAAAGAGATAATTGATATTGAGGTTGAACTAATTAAAGCCCTTGGTGCTGAGTTTAGGCTAAATACTAAGGTCACACCTGAGCAGTTCAAATCTGAAATTCAAAAATCGTTTGATGCAATTGTATTTACATCGGGCGATATTACCAAAACCAATGTGGGCGAATTTGGGTTGAATGCAAATCCAACAGGATTAATAGCAGATAAGGCATCATTTATGGTTGATAGTTCAGGTATTTTTGCTTGTGGTAGCACACTGTTTCCTTTGAAAATGGCTGTTAAGGCTGTTGCCCATGGTAAGGAAACAGCATTCTCTGTACATAAATTTTTAGGTGGAAAACCTGTTTCGAATAGATATGATAGGTTTAATTCTAAGTTTGGACTACTACAACCATCAGAGATTATAGAGTATTTAAAGGAATCGGTTGAAGTAGATGTGGTCGCACCAAAAGGTGGACGATTAGCAGGTTTTACAGCCGAAGAGGCTGTTCAGGAGGCAAAGCGCTGTTTGCATTGCGATTGCCGAAAACCTAATACTTGTAAACTCAGACTTTATGCAGATGAGTATAAAATTGATAGAAAGAAATACTTGTTGGGAGAACGAAATACTCTTAAGAAACATTTTCAACACGAAACGGTTGTTTATGAACCTGAAAAGTGCATCAAGTGTGGTTTGTGTATAGAGATAACATCAAAGAATAAGGAGTTGACAGGCTTAACCTATATTGGACGTGGGTTTGATGTTCGGGTTGATATTCCATTCAATCGGGAATTAGGCGAAGCCCTAACCCAAACGGCTAAAGAGTGCGTTGATGCTTGCCCAACAGGGGCAATATCATTTAAGGTTTAAAACTATTACTTTTGCTATTATGTAATAATAAAAGTAGAATCGAATCCCCTCCTTTTTTAAGGAGGGGTAGGGGAGGTAAATTCAATATAATGCAAACTCATAATAGAAAAGAATTAAAAGAGAATCGAAGAAATTTACGCTCTAATCTTACCCCTGCTGAGATTAGATTATGGAAATACTTGCAGAGTAAACAATTAGAGGGCAGGAAATTTAGACGGCAACATAGTATTGGTAATTATATTGTTGATTTTTATTGCCCTGAAGAACGAATAGCTATTGAACTTGATGGTGAAGTTCATTTGAATCCTGTAAATGAACAATATGATATTCTAAGAGATAATTATATTAAATCATTAGGAATAAAAGTGATAAGATTTAGAAATTCTGATATTTTTGATAGGATTGATAATGTTATAAATGAAATAAAAGGGTGCTTTAAGTAATTTACCACCCCTTGCCCCTCCTTAAAAAAGGAGGGGATGCCTAAAACAAAGCGAATAGCAAATGAAAAAATTATTATTTCTATTTCTATTTTTAAATCAAGTTTTAATCGCTCAGGATAACTCCAATTGGCCGTGCTTTCGGGGTAATCAGGCATTGAATGGATATGCGAATGTTCAGCTACCCAAATCGCTGAAACTTCTTTGGACTTTCAAAACGGAGGATGCAATAAAATCATCGCCAATCGTTCAGAATGGGAATATCTACATCGGCTCAAACGATGGTTATATCTATTCAATATCTGATAAAGGGGTTTTGAATTGGAAGTACAAATCAGCCACATCAATTGAATCGCCACCATTATATCTTGATAATACCATCTATGCAAGTTCTCTTGAGGGTTCGGTTTATGCCATCGAGGCAAAATCAGGTAAGCTGAAGTGGGAGTATAAAACCGATGGTCAAATCTCGGGTTCAGCGAATTGGGTATTTTCAGCCGATAAGAAGAGTAAGAGGATTATGGTTGGTAGCTACGATTTTTTCCTGCATTGCATCAATATCTCAACAGGAAAAGCTGTTTGGAAATACGAAACCGAAAACTATATCAACGGAACTCCATCAACCAACGGTGAGCATGCAGCCTTTGGTGGCTGTGATGGGAATCTTTATCTTGTAGATGTTAAGACAGGAAAATTGGCCGATAAGATTGAGATTGGAACCTATATGGCAGCATCGGCAACTATCGAGGGAGGAAAGGCATACTTTGGTAACTACGATGGTGGCTTTTACTGCGCCAATCTAAAAACAAAGAAAATTGAATGGACTTACAAAGGTAAAATGCCAACCATTTCGTCGCCCGCAGTTTCAGGCGATAAGGTTGTTGTCGGCTCTCAGGATAAAAGCGTTTACTGCTTTGAGAAATCAACGGGTAAACTGTTATGGACATTCAAAACGCTTGGTAAGGTCGATAGTTCGCCTGTAATAGCCAAGAATACTGTTGTTATTGGCTCAGGCGATGGCCGAATATATATGATCGATTTGAACAAAGGCGAGAAAATTTGGTCTTATGAAATAGGAAAACCTATAACAAGTACACCCGCTGTTGTTAAAAATATGGTGGTTATAGGTTCAGAGGATGGGAGCGTTTATGCTTTTGGGGTTAAATGAGTTAAATAATTGATTCCAATTCACAAGTTGAATGAAGAATAAAGATTAACGATTTTCGAATTCAGATCTATTGTAGATTACAACCTTCTTAAATCTAAAATCGTTATTCCTTGTTCTAAGATCAAATAAATCTATGAAAGTAGTCAACATTGTTCCAGGATTTGGTGGTTCGTTCTACTGCGGAAATTGTCTCCGCGATAGCGCCTATGCCAAATCGCTGAAAGCATCGGGGCATGAGGCGATAACTTTGCCTCTTTATCTGCCTTTGACCTCAAAGGAATATACCCCCGAGAATGAAATCCCTGTTTTCTATGGTGCGGTGAATATCTATCTTGGTCAAAACTTCCGAGTTTTTAGGCATATGCCCAAATGGCTGCACAATTTCTTTAATTCGCCATTGATACTGCGTTACGCAGCCAAAAAATCGGGTTCGACACGTGCGGCAGGGCTTGAAGAGATGACAATCTCTATGCTAAAAGGTGCTGATGGGTTTCAAAAGGATGAATTGGATGAACTAATTTATTTCCTTAAACATCACGAAAAGCCTGATGTGGTGCATCTTTCAAATGCGCTGCTTCTTGGTTTGGCGAGGAAAATAAGGGACGAGTTGCAAATCCCTGTTCTTTGCTCATTGCAGGATGAGGATGTTTGGGTTGATGCAATGGATGAACCCTACAGAAGTCAGATTTGGAAACTGATGGGCGAAAAGGCGCTCGATACTGATGCGCTAATAGCTGTTAGCGATTTCTTCGCAAAGAAGATGACACAAAAAATGTCTATTCCTCAAAATAAACTTCATATAGTCCATATAGGAATTGACCCAACAAAATATTCAGTTAAAGCACCAAATCTTGATGTGCCAACCATTGGTTATCTTTCAAGGTCAAACAAAGAGAATGGTTTTGAGGTTTTGGTTGATGCTTTTATCAAGCTGAAGGAGAACCCAAAATTTGGTAATGCAAGGTTGAAAGTAACAGGCGGCAAAACTGGCGATGATGAGAAGTTTATAGGACGTCAAGTTGATAAGTTGAAAAGAAAAGGATACCAAAATGATATTGAGTTTATTGAAGATTTTAGAACTGAATCATTGGGTAGTTTCTTCAATGGATTAACCTTATTATCAGTTCCTGTACTTGAGGGCGAGGCTTTTGGTCTTTATCAGCTTGAATCGTTGGCGTCAGGAATTCCAATCGTTCAACCTGCATTAGGGGCATTCCCTGAGATTGTGGAAACTACTGGTGGCGGAGCCATTTATCAACCCAATACCCCCGATGCTTTGGCGCAAAAACTTACCGAAGTGCTTTCAAATCCTGAGCAGATAAAGCAAATGAGCATCAATGGTCGAAAATCAGTTGAAGAAAAATTCAATACATCAATTCTTATCCAAAGGATGATTGAGGTTTATAAATCTGCAATAAAATAAAGCCTTGTTAACATAGAAAGAATATAAATTCAATAGGTCGCAGCGATGCTGCTTTTAGCTAAAATATAATCATCTATTCTACAAATAGTTCGCAGCCACGCTGCTTTTTCAAAGTCGCATAGCGACGACCTATTTGTAGTAATTTATATCAAAACGAAAATAAAGCCCTGTTAGGGGCGATCTATACATTGAATGTAGTAATAATAAGTGTTTCATGAATGATATAATATTTTAGTCGGTCAGTAGCGAAAATAAATCTAAACGCAATGCCGCTAAGTCACAAAGTTATATTAGTTATCTTAGCGTCGTTGCGCCTTAGCGTTTAAATATAAGTAATATGATAATCGAACTAAGCAAAGTTAGCAAATCCTATATAAACCCTGGCACAAATATCCATCGCGATGTTCTGTCGGATATTAATCTTCAGATTAAAACAGGCGATTCGCTTGCCATTGTTGGCCCATCGGGTTCAGGGAAGAGTACGATGTTAAATATTGTTGGAACGCTTGATTTGCCTTCGTCGGGAACTGTCAATTTTAAAGGCGAAGATGTTACAGGGTTTGATGAGAAACGATTGGCGCAAGTCAGGAATCAAAGCATTGGCTTTGTTTTTCAGGCTCATCATTTGCTCCCACAGCTAAGTTTGATTGAGAATGTTCTTATTCCTGTAATCCCTCAGAATGGCAAGGTTAATGGCAAAGCCATTAATGCAAGAGCAATGGAACTGCTCGATAGCGTTGGTCTAGTCGAAAGAATCCACCAACGTCCTGGGCAACTTTCTGGTGGCGAATGTCAGCGCGCTGCGCTTGTAAGGGCATTGATTAATCAACCTGAGATGATACTTGCTGATGAACCCACTGGCTCGCTCGACCAAGATTCTGCCGCTCAACTTGGTGATTTGCTATTAGATATCAATAAAAAGCATAACGTGGCCATTGTTGTAGTTACACACTCATTAACCCTTGCCGAGAAGATGAAATCGATTTATCGATTATCGCATGGGCGATTGGAATAATCAGGAGTTATTCTGAAATTAATCGGAATAACGAATTTAAATTTTAGTTTTTTATCATATTAACCGAGAAAAAATCTAAAATCAATAGGTCGCAGCGATGCTGCTATATGTTGAAATATAATCATTTATTCTACAAATAGTTCGCAGCAATGCTGCTTTTTAAAGTCGCAGAGCGACGACCTATTTGTAGTAATTATTATTAAAACGATAATTAAGCCCCATTAGGGGTGACCTATACATTGAATGTAGTAATATCAAGTATTTCATGAATTAATAGTATTTTAGTCGGACTGTTGTGGTTTTTAATAAAATAATCTCCGTGCCTCTGTGTCTCTGTGTTTAAATTTTAAAAAAAATGACCATCCTTAAATTCATCATACAAAGCATCCGATTCTACTGGCGACAGCATCTTGCCGTTTTCTTAGGAACTTTGATTAGTACTGCGGTTCTAACAGGTGCATTAATTGTTGGCGATTCGGTTAGGATGAGCCTTACAAAACTTGTTGATGTTCGTTTAGGGAATGTCCGTTTTGCAATGCAAACAGGCGACCGCTTTGTGCGTTCAGCAATGTCATCGGAGATAGGAGCGAAGCTCAACACATCAACAGCATCACTACTGATGATTCAAGGGATTGCAATCAACCCTGAGTCTGAATTAAGGATTAATCGAACACAGGTTGTTGGTGTCGATAGCAGTTTTTGGAGTCTTTCAGGAATTAAAATGGCTGCTATATCTAACGATGAAGCCATAATCAGCGAGAATATCTCGCAAAAATTAAATGTTAAGGTTGGTGATGAATTCCTTTTAAGAGTTGAAAAGGCAAGTGTAATCCCTCTGAATGCTCCATTCTCACAGGATGTTGACCCTTCGGTTGCAATTCGGCTTAAGGTCAAGGCGATTGCCGATGACAAGAGTTTGGGTCGATTCAGCCTAAAGAGTAATCAGGCTGCGCCTTATAATATCTTTGTTTCGAGAGATGTGCTTGCCAGTAAACTCGATTTATCAGGTAAGGCAAATGTTATTCTTACTAGTGATGTTGATGAAATTGCTTTAAAATCTGCTTTTCACAATTCCTTAAAGTTAGAAGATGCAAATATCAAAATACGCGAACTAGCCGAATCCAATAGCATCGAATTGTTATCCGAAAGGATTTTTATCGATGAGCCCATTGCACAATCGATTTTAAATCTCGGTACACCCAACGAAACGGTTTTGACCTATCTAGTAAATTCAATCGGATTTAATGGCAAGGAGACTCCGTACTCGTTCGTAACAGCATCATCAAGTACAAATATATCGGGCAATCTAAAGGATGATGAAATCTTGTTAAACGAATGGATAGTTAACGATTTGGGTGTAAAAACGGGCGATTCTATCTCGCTAAAATACTTTGTAATCGGTCCGCTGCGCACTATCAAGGAGGTTAAAAAAACGTTTTTGGTTAAAGGTTTTGTTCCCACCCAAAGCAAATTTATCAATAACTCCTTGATGCCTCTGTTCCCTGGTTTAGCCGATGCCGAGAGTTGTAGCGATTGGGAAACGGGTGTGCCTATCGATTTAACTAAGATTCGCGATAAGGACGAGAAGTACTGGAACAAATACAAGGGCACTCCAAAGGCTCTTGTATCGATGCAGGCTGGGCTAAGCATGTGGGGCAATAAGTTTGGGAACTACACATCGATTCGATTTGATAAAGAGAAGGTTCAACTTGACCATCTTAAAAAAGAAATTCTTAGCAAAATTAAGCCCGAAGATATAGGTTTAACCTTTTTGCCTGTTTACAATCAAGGACTTAATGCCGCCAATAATTCGGTTGATTTTGGTGGTCTGTTTTTAAGCCTTAGCTTCTTTGTTATTGCTGCAGGAATTTTATTAACGGTGCTTATTTACTCATTGAATACCGAATCACGCAGGGAGGAAACAGGCATACTATCGGGATTGGGTTTCGAGCGAAAGCTGATTCTGAAAATTCGCTTTGGAGAATCGATTTTTGTTGCGCTCATTGGAGGTTTTGTGGGTGCTTTGTTTGGTGTACTTTACAACTACGCTCTTGTTTGGGGGTTGAATTCTGTATGGCAAGGCGCCGTTCATACCAATAGCCTTGAGGTTTTTGTCAAACCATCTACAGTTCTAATTGGTGCTTTTAGCGGGGTGTTGGTGGCATTGATATCAATCTATATTGTAACCCTTCGAAAGCTAAAGCAGCCCATATCATCTTTAATAAAGAGCAGTTTCGATAGCCCATTGAAGATTGTTAAAAGAAATCTTACGGCAAGCAAGTTCATTGCAATTATTTCGATTTTTAGTGCGATTGCAACTGTTATATCTTCTTTATTCTCTCCTGATGGTGTAAATGCCGAGATGTTTCTTTCTGCTGGAGGACTATTTCTTGTAGGTTGTGCTGCATCGATAGATTGGTATCTTAGAATAATTAGGGATAAGATACATACAACACCTCTAAACTTTGTTCAGCTGGCATTGAAAAATGCAAGCCGGAATAAAAACCGAAGCCTTACAACCATTGCGCTTCTTGCTCTTGGAACATTTAGTATAATTATAACAGGTGCAAATCGTAAAACGTATTATGGCGTTGAGAACTTACGCCAATCGGGTACAGGAGGATTCCTTTACTGGGCTGAGACAACATTACCCATTCAGTATAATCTGAATAGTCCCAATGGCAAAGCCAAGTTTGGATTTGATACTGAGGAATCGCTCAAGGATGTTGATTTTATTCAACTCCACAGCCTCGATGGCGATGATGCGAGTTGTCTTAACCTTAATCAGGTTCAGAAACCTCGAATACTTGGTTTAAAGCCGGAGGCTTTTGATAGTCTCGGTTCTTTCTCTTTTGTTAACAGCATCGATGAAGTTGATAAAAACCGCCCTTGGCTTGAGCTAAAAAAGAGCTATGGCGATGATGTTATCCCTGCCATTGCCGACCAAACGGTTATAACTTGGGGTTTGAAAAAGGCTTTGGGCGATACGCTGATTTACCTAAATGAATCTGGTAAAAGGATAAAACTCCTGTTGGTTGCAGCACTCGATAACTCCATATTCCAAGGCAATATTCTAATTGCCGATAGCCTCTTTGTACAAAACTTCCCATCAACAAGCGGTTCGAAAATAATGCTGATTGATGCTCCGAAAGCAAATCAAGATGAACTTGCACAGCTACTAAATTCAACACTTACCGATTATGGTATTGAGTTAACCCCAACCTCAACCCGTTTGGCAGAATTCAACTCGGTGGAGAATACCTATTTGACTGTATTTATGGTTTTAGGTGGGCTTGGCGTAATCATTGGCACATTTGGGCTTGGAGTTGTTTTGCTTCGCAATATGCTCGAACGCCGCTCTGAAATCGCTTTGATGACGGCCATTGGCTATAGAAAGCATCAAATCTTTAGGCTGATACTGATTGAAAATCTATTTCTGCTAATTATTGGACTTATTTGTGGAATAGCATCCGCTTTTATTGGAATTCTACCATCAATCCTTTCCCCTGCTTTTACAATGCCTGCAGGGTTTATATCAATCCTTGTGCTAATTGTATTTGCTAGCGGAGTTGTTTGGATTTACTTTCCTACGCGAAATGCGCTAAAAGGGAATATAATTAGGGGGTTGAGGGAGGAGTAATTTTTAATCTTCTAAAATCAACATTCGTTAACCGAGCTTGCGAGTTCGCCGAAGGCAATCGTTGTTCTTAAATCGATTAGATTTCAAAATAAGTATCAGCGATTTTAAGTGTCCGATTTTATTTTAATTTTTCAAAGGGAATGACAAAATAGAAAGATAAACCAAATCGTAGACCGCTCCAGTCAGGTTTTATTTTATTACCGTTAACGGTAAGTGACACATCTTTATCTCCTTCAAATTTTTTCTTGCCAAACTGTTGGAAAAAACCAATGTTGAGTTCAAGGCTTATGAAACTTAATGGGTATGAAATCTTAAAACCAGGTTCTATGTAATAGTTTTTTGAATCAAAATAATATTTATCGTCTGTAATTGTATTGTCAAAGACTTTTAAGAATTCAGTTAATGTGAGTTGAGTTTTAATGAACCCAAGCTCAGAGTACAAAATAAATTTTAGTTTTTTCTCTGGGTCTACGTTGACTTCACCAAGAATTCCAAAGGCGTTACTTTTTATCTTTGAATCAAAGAGATATTCTCCCGAATAGTCCTTAATAGATATTCTTGAACCTGTTGATTGATGTGAGAAAATTAACCCAAAGTTGACTTTTTTGTATGCAAAAATTATTGAAGGTCGATAGTAGTAGTAAGAGGGATAATTAGATATCATCTTTGGACTTAAAGGATTATTCTTTAGTATATATTGATTTAAATCCTTTAATTCAGACATTTTGTAAGAGCCCCATCCTGATTGGAAACCTATTTTGAAGTCTTGTGAATAATTACTTAAAGAGAAAAAAAATAAAACTATAATAGAGAAAAATGTTTTCATGTAACTTAATTAAGATTGTATTTTAAACAATTTTTAATCCCATTAAAGTAGTAAAGGGCGTGGTTCATCAAAAGTAACCTGTAATCGCTAGATCCAGCTTGAAAACCAATGGGAATATCTTTGATGATTGCACCATTTTTAAGGTTTCTTACATATAAATGATAACCTTTATAACTTAGAAATTCATTGTTGTAGAAATCAAAATTTATTATTGATTCATCTTGCAGGTTGAATTCATATAAGGTTGTGAAGTCGCTACATTTCTTAATGTAAAAAGTTGAGCCATACCACATATACATTTGCTCTAATTCATTAGGGATAAATCCAATACTTCTAGTAAAACTTAAGTACGATTCTTCATTTACGACTCTAAATGTACTGTTCTTAAATTCAACAAGTTTATATCTAATATCTCCTCCAATATATCCTAGATTTCGTAAGAAATAATTTCCGTTTGGTGATATTTTTGTATTCGCAACAAAGGATTTATCATAAGCGTATTTTCCTAGAATAGAATCATTATTGAAATTATAGTAATATAGAAAATTATCATTACCTTCAATAATCCCGATACCCGTATTTGATATTGCAGGACAAGTATAGTAACGTATGTATGGAATATTTGATACTTTATATGAGTTCAAATCATTTAATGAAACCCTTAGAATATTAGTATAAGGATTAGAAATTGCAGTAAGATAATTGCTGCATTTATTAATGCTTAGGTAATAAAAATCGGATATAGAACTGTAATTCCTTTGTTGAACTACCAAGTTTGTTGATGTTGAATATCTTGTAAGTGAGTCGTTTCTAATGAAAAAAAGATCATCACTATTAATTTGATGAACTCGATTAAGATAAACATTTAAGTTTGGGAATGGTATTCCTAATTCACAATTGATTGTATTATAGTGATCATCTGAGCAATAAAAATGTTTCTTGGATTTTGGGATTAGATATAATCTATATTCTTTTGAGTCACCAAAATAACCATCGTCTATTATATATGTAGTATCATTCGGGTTGACAGTTGATTTTAAAATTTTAATAGGTTCAGGAAATTTATATGATTTTACAATATATGAATCAACTGAATTCATGTATTTACTTTTAGACCATGATATTTTATATGTATTATTATCATTGTATATGAAACTCAATTGAGGAAATTCTTTGGTTATATATTTAACCTTTGCTGGTACGATTAATTCAGGGTATGTAAGAACTTTTATAATGTATTTGCCCCCTTGACCAATATAGGAACTGTCAATAAATTCGTTTTTAGTGGTTTGTCCAATTTCAAAATCTTGACTACCATAAACTTTGTTGCAGTTATAATAGATTTTATACTTTTTAAGTAAAGGGGATTGATATTCTGGCCATTGCATTTTAAGGTATCCATTGGTTATTTCTGTAATAACTTCACCAGGCCATTGGATTGGTTTAACTATAATAACCACCCATTCCTTTGAGCGTAAAATAAACCCTTCTGACCCTAGTTTATCAGCAATGCTATTTGTTCCTGATTTAGTAACGATTTCAATTATAAGTTTATGTGTACCAATGCTAAGGGAACTGTAATTTAAAGAGAAGTAACCATTTTCATTTTTTACTGTTTCAATTATAGTATTATCCATATAAAGATTAACAGAAGAGATCTTTTGAATATCATTACTTCGGAATCTGAAATTTATCTGTTTGGAATCATATAATAAAAGAGTGTCTTCATTGAGATTTAATTCAACAACCTGAATCTCTGGAGCGGTAACATCTTTATTAACTTCTTGTTCATATATCCCTGAGTTTTCGTATTCGCATGAACAAAGGAATACACTAAAGAAGCAAATATAGAAAAATGGTTTGAGGAAAGGTTTCATATATCTTTATGGTGAATATTGTTTTTATGGTTTTATTTCTTTAATAAAAGTATATAATATTTTAGACTTCTAGTTGATTTGTTAATTTTTTTTATTTACTGATTAAGCCTTTAATTTTAGTGAGCACATTTTTAACCACAGAGTTCCACAGAGTAAGAACACAAAGGTTCACAGAGTTTAGCAACTATGGCTTATTTGACTACTTGTTTGCTTATTGGCTTAGCACAGACTTAGCACTCTTTGCGTGAAACATTTAAAACCTAATTCAAATCGAAACTATATTTATAATCGATTATCCTCTTTTCATCCTTGTTTTCTTGCCAAGCTTTTTCTCTATGGCTAATTTCAATTATCTCGTTTGTCGTGGTGTTTTTAAACCTTTCAGCAATATTTTCTAGTACTCGAAGTTCGTTCTCGGTAAATAATTCAGGATTAAACTCTCTTTTTGAATTTGGCTTAAATTGTTCGCCTATACCGCCATCGTGGAATGTTGTGTAATTAATATCCACATCATCATTGTTGGCCAAATATTCAAAGATGCTGTTGAAATTATTTGGCACTGGGCCCATTGGAATTGCCCTATATTGAACGCCGCTAATTGAAAACCCCGATTGTTTGTGCATTGCAAAATCGGCATAAAAGAGCAATTTATTTAATTTGGTTTTCCATGGTTGTAACTTTTCAGTAAAGTAAACCACCATTTCTGTGAACTTCTCCAGATTGGGCATTTTATAACCTGTAAAAGTACTGGGCAAGCATGCTTCAAAGAAGTACTTTTCGAGTTGCTTTTCAAACTTTGTATTCTTTTGCTCTTCGAGTAGAATCTGAATTTTGTGAGATAACTTTTCTTTAACCTTAGGTCCTATTGTATTGCATAGGGCAACTAATTTTTTGAATTCATGCGGGTCGTCGGCAAGTTGAATTAATCGGGCATTTGATTGGCTGGGAATTTCACCGCTTTCGTATTGGCGGTAGCTATTTGTGCCAAAACCCAATATTTCCGACATCCTTGATGCTGAAGTATCGTATTTTTCTCGAATGGCAATAATTTGTTCAGGAAAAGGTATTGAATACTTCTCCCTGTATTGATTTATCAATTGATTATAATTCAGCTGTGCAAATGAATCATCCTCGAATTGCTCCCCGGTTTCGTCGCATTTATAGGAATGAAACAGTACTTTGAATTCATCCTTACGGAAATTCATGGTACGCCATTCTTTTTGAATGCTCATCTCTTTGCCTGTAAATGGACTCTTCATAATCTTAGTTTTTGTAAGGATAGTTCATTGGGTGTTCAGCAATGTGAAACGAGATACAAACGGTGCTATTATTCTCTAAACCCATGCTAATCTTGATATATAACTCCTTTTGTTTCACTTCCATGCCAAAAACCCACAAGGGCAAAATGCCCCTCATCTTTTCTTCCAATGGCCCCTCGCAGTAATCTTCCGGCTTAAGGTTTGCTATTATTTCTTTGCGCTTAGAGGGTGAAATTTCCAAATCGTGTAGCGTCTGCTGGTTCTTCCCGCGGTCATCGAGGAACAATATGCCAAAAATTTCCGTTTTCACCTTAAGCTCCTTTAAGAATTTTTCTGCTTCCTGCTTCGATGCCATTTATTGAAAAATGAATGTAAATATACATCAAATTTTTGCTTTGTGAACTTTAAAATTTAAAAAATTAAAATTAAATTACAAAATAATTACTTTAAAGTTGTTTTTGTGTTTTTAGTTAAGCGACTTGTTGTAGCCAGTGCTTCTTTGCCTACATGAAGAATCTGAAGTCATAAGGAATTGCTTGTAAAGTTTCTGCTTGCTTTGCATATCGTGAAAGCCGTTTTGAAAAGTCAAGCGTTACAGGCAATGTTTTATAAAGTTCACCACCGTTCCAATTCATTTTAGTCAGAGCAAGAATTTCTTTTGCTGTTGTTTCAATCGGGTCTTTCCCTCTGAATCTTCTTATTAGAAGTGGTGCAGGAATTCCTCTGCCACTTTGATAATAGTTCCTTCCTGTCCCTGCAACATCTGTATCTAAAAAAGAACCGTGTGTCCAAAGTAGAAAACTTAGATCATCTAACTGGATTACTGTTCCTCTTTGAATAGGATAGCCATGAATTTTTATTTGCTGAGTTAAACTATTTTTTTCTCCTCTGATTGCTCTCCAATTGGAATACTTCTGAATCTGCAATAACTCAACATTGTCAATTCCTTCAAGTGCCTCTGATATTCCTTGCATTTCATCATGTGTGTAATGAAGAACTTTATGGATTACAAGTTTGTCAAGTTTTGAATTTCCGTCAATCCTGTAATATGCCTCTTTTAATTTTAATATCAATCGTCTTGCATCTTCTTTACTCATGAACGGATTCTTGCCATAGAAAACGGGATGCTCAATAGGTTGAAGTAAAAATCTTAAACCTTGTCCTGATGAATCAAAGATTTGACTGCTACCTAAAACATATTTTATTTGATCATTTATTTTTTGAATTGAAAAATCTAAACCAATGAACGCAGTAGAATCTGTTACAGTTTGATTTCTCCAAGGCGTTCCGTTTGCTTTTACGTACAAACCCAAAGAAAGCCACCATCTAACCTTTGCAGGGTCTAAATAATTGATGGATTTGTCTTCAATCATTTGTATTTTGATGTTCTTCTTCGCACAATATAGTTTCAGTGAATCATGCAAATCAAAATATGTTGTGTCATTTTTGAGTTCACGAAATCTTTGATAAGTATTTGGTAAGTAAAGAATTAAAACATCAAACTCTCCTCTGATTGTATAGAAGTAGTCAATCTTTCTTTTTAGAAAATCATAAAATTCTAACTGGCTAAGTTTGCTTACATCTGTTTCTTTAATCAACTCAATAAATTTGTTTTCGGTGTTTTGCGGAATGTCGAGGTATCTTTTGTAGATAGTTGAAAAAGGTAAATACTCAATCAGATAATCTTTTTCAGTTGTTGCTTTTATTTCTTCGTTAAGTCCGTTAAGATGCTTTTGAATTCTTGCAAAACCTGTTTCGGGTGAAATGATTCCCAGCTTTATTGCTTGTGGATTTGCTTTGTTATTTTCAAATGAATAGTCCAGTGGTCCAAAAGTTTTTAATCCTTTCAATGGATGACTCATTTGATAATTCTTGTCGCTAACATGGAAATCTAATTGCGGCTCACTGTTCTGAAATGCTCCTTTGAAACTGTGTGTTTTTGAAACTGGAATTCCTGCACTTGAATAGTTTGATTCAAACTCTACCTTGAATGTATCAATTGAAAACTGAATTGTATTATTCCCGTTTTTGAAAAGGCTAATCCAAAATTTTTCCCGTTCATTTACGGTGTCATTTCTTCTGTTTGAAAATATTTTGTTTGAAATATTTTGCTTCTCAATTTTTGTGAGTGAACTGTTTGAATCAATGTGAATGGATGGAAGTAGTGTCAAGAAAAGATCTTTGTTATGAAACTCAATTTGAATTTCAACAGCTTCATAAATTTTTGCAACTGTCTGAATGTGATACTTCGCAAGCTCTGCTTGCGAAACATGAGTTTCAGTTGAATAATATTTTTTGAAACTATTGGTCGGAACTCTTTGAAGTTTATAAGTTGTAAGCAGATTGAATTCAATTAGGTCATAAATCAAACCAGTGAAAAACGAATCCTGTTTGTAGGTTATGCTGTCGTCAATATCAATCGTAATAATTTCAGACTTTATTCTGCCGTTGAATATCTTGTTAATAGTATCTGTGTTTGCAAATGCTAAAGTCTTCCCTTTTGAAAGAGCAGCTTTGATTGGTTGCTCTGCAACCAATTCTCTTAGTTCTTTCCATCCTTCCAAATCACTTTTAAAACTGTAAACAGTTTTTGGAAATGTTGTTGCTCTGAGTCCGTTTAGTTTTATCGGTGAAAAGTTGTTGCTTATCTGAGGTGATGTAAAAGGTTTTCTTGTTTCAAATCTTGTCTTTGCAATGTTTTCAATTTCATCATTAGGTTTTTCATTCGCAATGTAGAGTTCAAACAAAAACTCATCAAAACTTTCTATCTCAACAAAGCCAGAAAGTTTCTCCTTGCTTTTTGCGTTCACATTTTCAATTAGGTCAATTAGACTTTTGTTTGGCGTTTCGCCTTTGCGAATGCACCAGTGCAACCCGTACGGAAATGGATTAGATGCTTTCAATGCTTCATTGAAAGCATCTAAAACAGATTTGTCATTTCCACTATAACCGATTACAACTAAACCAGTTTGCGATTGAATGTTAGCGAAGTATTTGTACAAATCATTTTCTAATGCTTGCAATTCACTGGAAGTGTTTTGAAGTTTGTCATAACGGTAATCACCATGAAATTTAATCTCTTTTGGGTTTAATTCCCCGCCCCCTTGGGGCGCACATTTTAGCCTTGTGCGTAGGCTTTTTGATACCCCGTCCGCTTGCGGCGGGGTAGTTCATTTACTCGCTGAAGTTTATTTAAATTATCTAATTGGTGCTTATTGTCCTCTGAAATAGTTTCAAAGTTTGAAGCGTTATTTATGCTTTTAATACCGCTTTCAATTAATTCGTCAAAATTGGTTGTCCATATATGATTTACTTTTTGAGTGTCAAACAGAACGCCAAGGCATTTATGTCCAATTGATGGGTTCTTGCCTTGAACAATTCTTTGAATGAATGCTTTTCTGTCTATGGAGTTAGGATAACACTTTTCAAAATAGAATGAATACTCATCAGAACTACTAAGTTTTGGTAAGCCACCTTTTAATTCAAAGTAACTTTGAATTGTGCTTCTATTTCTTTCAGATTCAAGGTCCTTGAATTTTTCTTCTCTCACATTGTTGGCTTCACAATAAAGTTTGCGTTTAAATTGCCAAATCAAAGTCCCAGCTGTCGGTATGTTTGCTTGAACAGATGCACCTGCACCCAAAAGAAAATTTAGAGAGCCGTTTGGTCTTACTGCAAAACTTCTAAGAAATATTTTTTTGTCAATTTTTGTCATTTCTGGGTGGTCTGTCTGTTAGCATTGTCTATAACTTGTTTGTATATTTAATCCTATTAAGCAATTACCTCAGTGCAAGTTAGTCTAAAGTTAACAATTTATAAAAACAAATAAACAAAACCATTTAAAGTTTAATGTTCGTTGTGTTTACAACCATTTGCGCTTGCTGCAAAAATGCCTTTTAATAAGGAAAACCCTCATTTTGTTACTTTTAGCAGTTTGTAAAAACAAAAAAGCCCTATGGCTAGGGCTTTGGTTGGAGGGTTGTTTTGCTTAGTTTTACTTTTTATCCAAAAACTTTTCAATCATCGGAACGGCAAGGTCGCTCTCTTTAAAGTCGGGTTTTAGCGTGGTTATTTCGCCAATGTAGTCGCCATGCCCTCCTGGAATTATGGCTAATTGGGAGTTGGCAATTAGGCGGTGCATCTCAAGGGCGTGCTCGGGTGTAATCATATCTTTATCGCCAATTATAATTAAAGCAGGCGCTTTAATGGCCTTAATCTTCTCGTCGGGGATATCCTTAAAATTGAGCATCCTTTGTACATCGCGGGAAAACATCACCTGCAACCCATTGGGGTCGGGGGCAACTTTTTTATAGACCTCCTTCAGCTGTGGTGGCATATTATCTAAACTTGCCTGTTTCATAAATCCCCAAAACTGCTCGGGTACGCCGCTTCGCTTGGTAATGGCAGAGCCCAAAACAATTTTGTCAACAATCTCGGGGTGGCGAATAGCAATTTGTAGGGTAGTTGTTCCGCCGTTGCTGAAACCAAAAAAGTCGGCCTCGTCAATTTTAAGGTTTGCCAAAAGTGCGGCAATATCGTCGGCATCCTGCTCAAAGGAGAGGTCGGCATTACGGTCGCTGGTGCGCCCGTGCGCTTGCAACTCAACGGCTATCACCTTTCTGCTTTTTGCGAATAGCGGAATAACCTTTTCAAAGGTTGATTGAATGGTTGAGCCTCCACCGTGAATTAGGACAAGTGGTTTACCTTGTCCATAGGTTTCATAGTACATTTTAAGTCCATTCACTTCTGAGTATCCACTTACGAAAGTTAAGCTGTCTCCTTTTTCTGTTACCATTTTACTGTTAATTGTTGTTTTTTCGTGGCATGAAATCAAAGTGAAAAGAGTTAATGCTAAAATTATGATTCTTGTTTCCATTTCTGTTGAGTCATTGTCATTTGCTGTATTGTTCTACATTGACCATTAACGATTTGCGGAAGTTTATTTTTGCTCGTTACAGCTGACCCCTATATTTTGGGTCAAAGTCCACCATCCATTCGATTCCATACTTGTCTCTAAACATACCAAAATAAGAACCCCAAGGACTGTCGGCAATCGGCATTTCTACATTTCCACCTGCTGAAAGGCCGTTAAATAGTTGATCGGCTTCCTCCTTAGTTTCTGCACTTATTGAGATTTTACTTCTGTTTTCATTCAAATTATGCTTTCCCATAAATTCAGGGGTGTCACTACCCATTAGCACACTGCTTTTGCCTATTGGCAAAGCGATATGCGAAATTTTATCAGCTTCCTTTTCGGCGATAGGATTCTCGGGACTTGACATATCTTTGAAACGCATTACCATTGCGAACTCTCCGCCAAATACAGATTTATAAAATGTAAATGCTTCTTCTGCGTTTCCATTGAAGTGGATGTAAGGATTTATTTGTACCATATTTTTTACTATTAAGGTTTGAAAATTTTATTTTGTTAAGCGTCTGGAATATTAGGTTCAACCAAAAATTTTAATTTATCTAAAGATTCTTGCCACCCTAAATAGCACATCTCTATTGGTATCATAGAAGGAATTCCTTCTTGCACGATTTTCAACTCAGTTCCACATGATACTCTATTAATCCATACCGAGGTCACCATTTCACCCGGCAAGTTTGGGTCATCGAATTTGTCGCTATACTTAATGAACTCGTTGGGTTTAATTTCAAGGAAATTTCCTCCAAACGAATGACTATTGCCTGTGGTAAAGTTTATGAACGACATTTTATAGCTACCTCCAACTTTAAACTCATGATGATGCGTAACGCATAAAAATCCGTACGGAGGTATCCAAGAAGATAACGCGTTTGAGTCGGAAAAGGCACGAAAAACCTTTTCGGGAGAGGCTTTAAGCACTCTATGAAGTGAAATGCTATTGTTTGTCATAATAGTACTTTTAATGTTAATAAGTGAAACGATAAATTCGTAAATAAACACTTAAAACACTACGAGTGTTCAGTATGACATTCAATATTCCAATTGCCTACGCTAGTATGAGGTAGAGCCTTAACCGAACAGGGACACAGAGTTTGAACTAGTAGGGGCGTGTCAATTGTCTCATTGTCTCATTGCCCTTTTCCTCACCATCTCAATCCTTAACATCAGCAGTAAAAGAAGTCCAACGCATACAATTGCCCTTACTGAGTAAATAGTTGCAAGTAACCCTTTGCTCGATATAAGGGAGAATAAAGGTACAAGCATCATCAGTATCCAAACAGAGAAGGGTTCGGTGTTTTCTTTCGATTGGAATAGCCTTCTGATAACAGGGAAATAGGATACAACCATAATCAGCTGTATGGAAAGGTTTGTTATAAGGTGGTTTTGGGTTATAGCCCAAAAAAGTATTGCAATAATTACGGCAATTAAGCAGCCAGTATCGAATTTGGTGAATTTCGAACTTTTATCGCCCCATATGGCTATGGCAATGGATATGGTAACTACTAGGATTAGGTCGGTGGTATTAAGGATATTGTCCCAAAGGCTGAAGTTATCTTTTGCAAGGTATGTAATAAGGCTCATTCCAACGGCAAAGGAGAAGAAAACCCACATGGCCAATGCCGGTTTAATTTTCCCTTTGTAAAGCAGCCAGCAGTAACGACTTGTGATAAATAAATTCAAAAGGCTAACTGAAACTATCGAAAATTCACGCATTTAAATATAAAGGATAATAATAAATTTTTGTAATTTTTAAAAAAGGCTTTTAAGCCTTTTGTTCCTCTGTGTGACTCTGTGCCTTATCTCATTTTGTCTCTGTGTTAATCTCTTGTAGAGTTAACAGAGGATTAGAATTTTACATTTCCATCTTTGCTTTTGCCTAAATCATAAACATGCTTTCTAACTCGTTGAGCCCAATCCCAATGGTTTAGCGAAGAATCAAATGTTTGATAAGGGATAGGTTTTCCGATTCTAACCCTAATCGTTGCATTCTTCTTTTTAAGCATTTCGCTTGGCAGAAGCATTAGCTCAAAGTTTAGCTTTATAAAAAAAATCTTTCTGATTATTCCTATCGAGTAGAATAAGCGTGAATTCCTACCGCTAATGTGAATGGGCACAATATTGCGTTTTTTTGATATGGCCTTGGTAATCATGCTTTTCTGCCACTTGCAATCCTGAACTCTAAAACTGTAAAGTCTCGAAACCTCTCCTGCTGGAAAGTGAGTTATTGCAGTATCGGAGTCAAATACATTTTCCAGAGCATTAATGTACTCTTTTGAACTTTGACCATACGAGTTTACCACTGCAATTAAAGGCATAAGATGGGGTACGTATTTAAAAGAATCGTTCCCGATGGCCTTTAAAGTCCCATATTTTTGTGAAACAGTATGGGTTAATACAAGCCCATCAATTACTCCGAATGGATGATTCGATACAAAAAAACATCGCCCGTTTTCAGGTAGATTCTCTTTCCCTTCAACAATTAACGTGAGATTAAACTCAACAAGCATTTTCTCTAAAAAATCAACACCTATACTATCGGAATACCTTGTAAGAATTTCGTTGATTTCTTCCTGCTTTACAATTCTAATGATGAGCTTAACGATAAAACGAGGTAGTCGTTTTAGCAATTTGGAATTGCTGTCCTTGATGCCCTTTTCAATATCAATATACTTCATCTCTAGTTATTAATTTATTACTAATCATAATACTCCGTTAGCATTCGCGGGGTGTCAATAAAAATCTATTAATAACTAACCACTTAGCCTAAAGCAAAAGAGTATAACACCGAAAGGAGTAACTTTTTGGTGAATAATCATTGCTTTCTTAGTGCCCAAATATAGTCTATTCTATGGTTTTTTATGTTATAGTCGATGGCGTTAAAATCGAAATTGATATTTTTTAACAAATAAAAATAGTAGGGTGTTTTAGTAATGGATTGTACTAATGGTAAATTAAAGTAAGAAATATCTCAATATTCAAAACTATGATAACCTACACTACATTCCGTAAAAGTAATGGTTCCAAGGTCGAGGTATTAATCCTTAAAGTAATTACTTTCTAAGCCTTATTGGGTGATGAAGATCATCAAAAAAAAACAATAATATGTAATGGGAGCATTTTTTCTTTTAATAAATTTGAGAAAATAAGAATAATCAAGATAAAAATTAAAAAATATGCCAATCAAAGCTAATATTGCGCTAAGTGAAAACGGGTTCGTTTTCAACCCTTCAACGGGCGATTCTTACACGTTGAATAATACGGGTAAAGAGGCTCTTGCGTTTATTAAGGAGGGAAAAGATATCAGCCAGATAACTAGCATAATGCTAGAGAGATACGATGTGGATCGTATTACCCTTGAGCGGTATTTAGCTGATTTTGTTAACGATCTTAGGATTAATAACCTCATGGAGGAGTAAGATGAGCCGGATTAAAGTAACTGTAGCAGTAACTGGCCTCAATAATATTGATAGCCCAGGACCAGGGATCCCTGTAATTCGAGGAATTAGGGAGTCGAGAGATTTTGATACAAGGATTATCGGATTAGCTTATGAACACCTTGAACCTGGAATATACATGAGCGATTTGGTTGATAAAACCTATATGATTCCTTATCCATCGGAGGGAAAGGATGCACTTTTCAAAAGATTATTGGAGATTCACGAGAAAGAAAAGCTCGATGTAATTATTCCCAATTTCGATGCCGAACTCTTTTCATTCATTAAGCTTGAGAAAGCGCTCGGAAAAGCTGGGATTAAAACGTACCTGCCAACCCTCGAACAGTTTGAGGAGAGGAATAAATCGAATCTCTCTACTTATGGAAAAAAGTATGGGGTCAATGTACCTTCGGGAATTGAGGTTTTCAGCATTTCGGATTTAAGCAATACGTTGAAATCGATGAAATACCCAGTGATGATTAAGGGGAAGTATTACGATGCGTACCCCGCCTACTCGGAGGAACAGGCGGTTGCTTATTTCTCTAAGATGTCTGCAAAATGGGGATTTCCTGTTATCGTTCAAGAATTTGTTAAGGGAACCGAGGTAAATGTTATTGCGCTTGGCGATGGGAAAGGTAACCTGATTGCTGCTGTTCCAATGCGTAAGCAGTACATCACCGATAAAGGTAAGGCTTGGGGAGGTATTACCATAGAAGATCAATCGATGCTTGATTTGGCAAAGAAAATAATCTCTCAAACCAAGTGGAAAGGCGGAATGGAGTTGGAGTTAATTCGCAATTCTGAGGGGCAATTGTACTTATTGGAGATCAATCCAAGGATTCCCGCTTGGGTGTACCTTGCCGTTGGTGTGGGTCAGAATATACCAGAAGCATTGCTAAAACTGACATTAGGATTAGAGGTTAAGCCGTACACCCGATATGATGTGGGTAAAATGTTTGTTAGATATTCCTACGATATGATAGTGGATCTTGAGTCATTCTCGAAACTGACAACTACAGGAGAACTATAAAGCGAATTACAAGCGATAATAAAAAACTGCAACGATATGTCAAAACAAGTATTCGAACGACCAACAATAACCAAGTTAAGCCCTGGTGTGCCTTCGAAGCATGGTGTGGGAACCGTAATCGCACCGATGCCAATGATTGATGGTGTTAAGGTGGATGATCTCATGGATACCTATGGTTCACCTCTTTATGTTTTTTCCGAAAGAACAATCCGTAGAACCATGGAGGATGTCAAGAGAGCTTTCAGCGTAAGGTATCCCAAGGTTCAAATGGCTTGGAGTTACAAAACTAATTATCTCGATTCTATCTGCCGAATTTTCCATCAGGAGGGTTCGTGGGCTGAAGTGGTTTCGGGCTTCGAGTACGATAAGGCCATTCGGAACGGAGTAAAAGGGGAGAATATCATTTTCAATGGTCCTGCAAAAAGCGCAGAGGAGCTAGAGAAAGCCGCAAAAAATGGGTCGTTTATTCATATCGATCATTTTGATGAGCTGTTCATGCTTTCGGATGTTTGTCAGCGAAAAGATATTGAGGCGCGGGTTTCCATTCGGGTAAATATGGATGTTGGTATATATCCCAAGTGGGACCGATTTGGATTGAACTATGAGAATGGCGAGGCATGGGATGCGCTTAATCGAATAATGCTTAACCCAAAGTTAAAGTTGATGGGTCTGCACACCCATATAGGTACCTATATGATGAGTACTGATGCTTACCGTATTGCTGCTGCAAAGCTTGCGGCGCTGGCCGATGAAGTGGCTAAAAAGTTTGATTATTATATTTCGTACATTGATATGGGTGGAGGATTTGCTTCGAAGAATACTCTTCGCGGGGCTTACCTTTCTGGTGAGGATACAACGCCATCGTTCGATGAATACGCTGAGGCGATTACCTCTGCCATTATTGATTCTCAGATAAAGCCTGATAAACTCCCAACGTTGATTCTAGAAACTGGGCGTGCACTAATAGATAACGCTGGATATATTTCAGGAACAGTGCTTGCCAATAAACGCTTATCCGATAGCAGAAGAGCAACTATTGTTGATGTTGGGGTTAATCTGCTTTTTACAGCATTTTGGTACGATCATAAGATTCACCCTGTTGGTAACCATTCAGGGTTAGTTGAGGAAACGACCATTTATGGACCACTGTGCATGAATATTGATGTTCTAAGACCCTCGTTGATGTTCCCTGCGCTCAAACGCGGCGATAGGTTTGTGGTAACTCGAACAGGAGCGTACAACAATACTCAATGGTTGCAATTTATTACCACCCGACCTAACGTTGTGCTTATTGGTATGAATAGGGATATTCATCAAATCAGAAAAGCGGAGACTCTTGAATATATTACAGTTAATGAAATAATTCCTGAGTATTTATCGAAGAAATTAAAATAACGTCAGTTCGACATAAGAAACTATTTAAATGCAATATTATCAGTATTTTACTTTATTGGAAAAAAATGGAATCGAGCTTGCGAACCGAACGGAGTGAGCTCAGCGCAGCTAGTTCGGCGTAGCCAATGATGGAATATTGGATGAAAAAAGTTAGAAGTAACTCCAATATTGACTTCGTTGTCCGGCAGTTGCCGGATCGTTCCAGTTCCATTATTCCCTGCCTGCCGGCAGGCAGGCAGTCTTCCAAAAACATAATGTTAGTATTAAAGCACTAATAAATAGCGATATAACATGCATTATTATATCGAATTCACGTTAAAATAAGTACTAGGTGAGAAGCCTGAAGGATTTAAAACTTTGGACTACTGGCTTCAAACTTTCAACCAAACTTGTATTTCAATAAAAAATAGTGTTGAATGAATAAAGAAACTTCATTGGTATTACTGAAAGGTGTTCTCCGCAGTTACTCCCAAATATTCTTTTCGGAAAGCTATTGGTTTGCCATTCCCTTGGTTTTAGTATCGTTTCTTGATGTCTCAGCAGGGTTAAGCGGGTTGCTTTCGGTAGTTACCGCTAACCTTATCGTGTCGTTATTGAAGTTCGATAAATTTATTGTTGCTAAAGGATTTTATGGATACAATAGCCTTTTAGTGGGATTAGGGTTAGGCTACTACTACGAGCTAACATTGGCAATTATCGTAATTGCAATTCTAGCAGGTTTTTTAACATTGCTCATCACCATTGTATTTCAGGGTATTTTGGGTAAGTATTATCTTCCATATTTATCATTACCATTTGTATTTAGTGTTTGGATTGTGCTAAGCGCAGGATGGATGGTGAGCGGAACAGTGGATAATCAGAGCGGGGTATATGTCCTCAATAAACTTTTTAGCATAGGCGGTAATCCTTTGGTTAACCTTCATCACTGGTGGGTTGGGAATATTACCTCCAATTTCCTGAATAATTACTTTCTCTCTTTAGGTGCAATTTTTTTTCAATTCAATGTTTTTGCAGGAATTGTTGTAGCAATTGCTTTACTTTTCTACTCTAGAATTGCTTTTTTGCTATCTCTTTTAGGATATTTTGTAGCCTATTCGGCTTATAATGTATTGGGCATGGATATGACACAGTTAGGCTATAGCCTAATAGGATTTAATTTTATTTTGGGAGCAATTGCAATTGGTGGCTATTTCTACATTCCATCCAAACAATCGTTCTTTTGGGCATTTGCTATAACCCCCATAATAGCCTTAGTTGCAGCAGGGTTACTAGGATTACTCAAACCATTTTATTTACCCATACTTTCTTTACCTTTTAGTTTTATTCTATTGGCGTTTATATACTCTTTGAGGTATAGAACAGTCAATGATCATTTTAAGGAAGTTATTATTCAGGAGGGTACACCAGAGCGAAACCTTTACTCATATCAGAGTTTCAGCAAACGATTTCCAAATTCTGGTTGGATTCAGATAAAACTACCTTTCCTTGGTGAATGGTATATTAATCAAGGTCATGATGGTGAAAATACTCATAAAGGTGATTGGTCTCACGCTTGGGATTTTGTAATAATCAACAGCGAAAAATGTCAGTATAGTAATGAAGGCGAAATCTTAAAGGATTATTATTGTTACGGGCAAAAAATTATTGCGCCTGCCGATGGAACGATAGTGGTTATAGAGGATGGAATTGAAGATAATGAGCTAGGTAAGGTCAATTTAATCAAGAATTGGGGGAATACGGTAATCATTAAGCATGCTGACGGATTATTTTCTAAACTTTGCCATCTTCAAAAGGGATCGATAGAGATTAAAGTGGGTGAAACCGTTCATTATGGTCAGGTTATTGGAAAGGTTGGGAACTCTGGGAGATCGCCTTATCCGCATTTGCATTTTCAGCTTCAGGCAACTCCTTACATTGGTTCAAAAACGTTGAAATATCCATTGTTTACATATTTAGAGGATGGAAAGGAGATAAGAACTTTCAGCTATCCTAGTAAAGATCAATCAGTAAGATCGGTTGAACCTAACCTTCTTCTTAAATCGGCTTTTAATTTGATTCCCGGTATAAAGATGAACTGGAGCGTGAAGTCACCCCAAAGTTTTGATACCATTTCATGGGAGGTGTTTACAAATGCTTATAACAAATCCTATGTTTATTGTTATGCAACGAAATCTATCGCTTATTTTCATAACGATGGAGTTTTTTTCTACTTCACACATTTTGAGGGGGATAGAAAATCTTTGCTTTACTCCTTTTATTTAGCAGCATTCAGAATCCCACTTATTTATATAGATGGTTACAAGTTAACCGATTATTTGCCTGTAAATCAAACTTTTAACGGATGGCGGCTTTTTCTTCAGGACTTTTTGGCACCTTTTTATCTGTACTTAACTACTTGTATTGAGGTTAGTATGATAAAAAATGGTTCAGATTTCGATTTGAATAGCATTGAGTATCATTCAAGACTTTCAGGTTATTCGTTTAACAATCTTGCGTGGACAAGAAAAATTAAACTTAAGGTGAGTAACGATAATAGTTTGAGTATCGAAGATCAATACAATAAAATAGAAGCGGTATGCGAAACTTATTAATGATTACAGCCATTTTAATTGCTGTACCGGCAATGCTGTTTGCTCAAAACGATTTTGTCATGCTCGATAAGCTAACCTATGATTATTACCTTAAGGGGGATTATAAGAACCTAAAGGCTACAGGTGAAAAAATGCTGTCGAAGGGGATCGATTATTACTTCTTGCGAATGCGGATGGGAATACTTGCTTTTAATAACCAGCATTATTCAAGTTCTTTTAAGCACTTTGCAAAAGCTATTCAGTTTAATTCCTGGGATACAATTTCAAGGGAATACATTTATTACAGCTATCTATATTCGGGCAGAAAGGTTGATGCTAATCAATATCTTGAAACGATTCCAAGGGGTAGCACTTTAAGGTTGATAAACAATCGTAGATTACAAGAAGTCTATATTAGCTCCTCTGCTGCTGAATATGATGCAATGCTCTATGATACAAGGGTTGACGATTATGAGGCGGTGAAAAATATTTTGAGCGTTAATGTAGGCCTTGAAACCATGTTCTTACCTAATTTCAAAGGAACTTTTGCCTACTTAAATTTACGAAAAACAGGAACTAGCTACTCTAGCACCAATACATCTGGGGTTAACCTTGACTACTCACAGAATCAGCTATACTTTAAATTTACAGGTTATAAATTGCCTGGGTGGGAGTTCTCGGGGTTTGCCCATGTAGCATTCTATTCTGATGGGGCTAGTCAATCACAGCATGGTAACCGAAGTTCGTTAAAAAAAATTAATTCAGAATATATAGTTGGAGCAGGCGTTTTAAAGAATGGGTGGAGGGTTAGAGCTGGTGTAAATGCGTCATATAGTAATTTTGGTAAATCAACTCAGATTCGAGGGGAAGTTTTTTTAACGTATTTACCTTTTGGAAACCTTAACCTCTATTTGACAGCAGGAGGGATGTACCAAGATGATAGTAACTGGGGCAGTACATATCAAGTTAACCAAGAGGTCGGATTCAAAGTTTTTAAATTCTTCTGGTTGGAGTCAGGTGTTGTTACTGGTAACTCATTTCTTTATGCAAGAAATCAGGGTTTACTGTTGAATAACTCTTTCCAAATACCCGCTACAACAGCTTTTGGAAATTTAATTTTCTTGCTCGGTGGAAGATTTAGTATTACAATATCGCCATACTATAGTATAAATCATGTTTACACCTGGAATTTAAGTGCTCCTGATAGATACGATAAATTAAGTCTTAATTCATTTGGGGGTTCAATAAAACTAACCTTTAAAAATTAATAGCCATGAAAAAACTAACATTAGTGTCAATTTTCGTTTTATCGGTCTTAGTATCGATTTCGCAAGATTACATAAAGCTAACTGCTGCATTTAACGATAGCTATGCAAAGGAAAAATCTGGGAAGTATGCTGAGTCTGCCGCAGCATTAAAGGCATACTATGACGTTAATTCCTATGAGATTAACCTTCGCTTGGGATGGTTAACCTATCTCCAAGGGCAATATTCTGAATCGTTGGGCTATTACAACAAAGCTATAGAACTTATGCCTTATGCAATCGAACCCCGTTTGGGTTTAGCTTTACCTCTCTCAGCACAAGGAAATTGGGAAAAAGTTGTTGAGCAGTACAACAAAATTCTCACCATAGATCCCCACAATACGCTTATTCTATACCGTATGGGACTTATTTCGTACGAAAAGAAAGATTACAAGCAAGCCTATCAGTACTTTGAAAAGGTTGTAAACCTTTACCCTTGGGATTATGAAAGTGTACTTATGCTTGCTTGGACTAACTACATGCTAGGGAAAACGCATGAAGCAAAAATCCTCTTCAATAAAGTTTTGCTTTACTACCCAGACGCTACGAGTGCGAAGGAGGGGTTGGGGCTGATTAAGTAGTTTTAGAAAGTACAATAAACAAATAAAAATTCGTTTACTAAACTCAAAGGTTTGGCAAACGAATTTTTTATTGATTCAATAAGGTTATCTACTTTCTTCCGAAGCAGAATAGATGATGTTGACCTCTTACAAAGATGAATCCATCAGATATTGCTGGACTAGCCATACAGATTTCACCAATTGGGTTAATTGTGATCTGTTCAAACTCCGGACCTGCCTTTACAACGATAATACCTTTCTCCTCACTAGTGAAATAGAGTTTCCCATCGGCAGCCACAGGTGATGCCGTAAACGATTGTCCATCCTTTAATGTCTCTTTATACTTTTTCTCACCCGTTTTTGCATCATAGCAATTGAGTGCTCCATTGTTGTTAAATGTGTACAGATATCCGTTGTAAACAATAGGCGTAGGCATATAGGTGCCCCCCCTTTTAGTGCGCCACTGAATGAATTCTCCAGAGTTCAGACTGTCAGCAATTGATATATTGCCATTTCCTCCCGGTTTTATAGCATAGATTGGTTGTTGTGGCATATATCCATTTGAAACGAAAATTAGATTGTCATAAATGACAGGTGTTCCAACTGTTATCTCAGAACTTGGAGTTAAACGCCAAAGCTCTTCACCTGTTTTAGGGTTATAACCTCTAATGAATTTTGTTGCATTTGTTATCAACTCATCGCGACTTGCGCTATAATATACAGTGGGTGTGCCCCATGATGATATCTCCTCACGTTTGGTTTTCCAAACTTCATTTCCTGTTTTCAAATCGTAAGCTGCAATGTAGGAGTCCTTTGATCTATCGCATTGTACAATTACCGTATTACCATAGATGATTGGTGAACTAGCAGGGCCCCATTGGGTTTCCTCTTCGAAGAACCAACCTGCATCTAATACACCAAGATTTTTTCTCCAAATCTCATTCCCTTTGAAATCGTAACAAACCATTCCCTCTGAACCATAAATGGCTACAACATACTCTCCATTGGTTGCAGGTGTCGCGTTTGCTTGGGTTCCTTTTGTATGTCTTTTAACCCTTGGTACTCCTTCGTATGCTTTCTTTTCCCAAAGAATCTTGCCGCTTTTCTTATCAATGCAATACATCTTCCAAATGTGAGAGGAGTTGTCTTTGGCTGGTTCAACATTACCGTATAGACCTACACGGTACTCCGCAGTTGTATCGCTGCTTAATGCTGTGGTTAGAAAAACCTTATCATTCCAGATAATTGGGCAGGAGTGAGCTAGTCCAGGAATATATGTTTTCCATGCGAGGTTAGTTCCTTTTGTGGCATCAAAGCTCAAAGGAGGAAATTGTCCATCGGCAATACCATTTGCCTGATTACCCCTGAATGATGGCCAATTTAGTGGCTTGCTTACTTTCCCTGTTAAATCAGTAAAAGTTTCTTTTTTTGTTACAACTTCGCTTTTCGATTGTTGGGTAGTTTTGTAAAACTGTGTTTTGGTTCCGCCATCATCGAGGGTTAGGCTAACCGGAATATCCTGAACCATCTCAAAAGAAAAGGATATAGCTGAATTGTCTTCCAGCGTAAAGGTATAACCCTCCTTTAGAGTCAGTTTAAAATCTGGACTACCATTAAAACTGACTGTAAGGATATTGTCTTTTATATTTGTAACAATGCTACTTTCATCTTTGCTCTTATATGTTCCAATTAGCGATTGTTTCATTCCTTCATTAGTTTCCTGTTTGTCGGGAAGTTTAGCTCCAGCCTGAATTAGTGCAGCTATTATACTCTCGCTTTTAGCGGCAGTAGCAGAAACTAATGCGGTTGATAATGTTGTCGCATCAAGTTTAGCCAATTTTAGTATGGCGAAAACTAATTCTGGATTTTGATTCCTTATGGCAATAAGTATAACTTTATCGGCACCTGGTGCTCCTTTTTCAATTAGCAGTTTAACAACTTCAGGACTATCACTGTAGGAAGCATAGATCATGGGTTCTTCAGTGCTGATATCTGCACCATGATTAATCATGCTTTTAATAATTTCTACATTTCCTGCGCTAAAAGACCATAAAAAAGGGGAGGATCCATAAAAAGAATCCTTGACGTTTGGATCTGCCCCTTTTTCAAGAAGAAGGTTTACTGCATCAAGATTTCCTTTGTCAGTTGCAAACATCAATGCGGTTGCTCCATATTGAGTTTTAACGTTTACATCAATTCCCTTATCCAGTAATACTTTTAGGGTTGGAATGTCGTTGCTTTTTGCAGCTTTCCAAAATTGTTCACTCTGCTCCTGAGCATGAAGGCAGGAAGAAATAAGAAGAACCAAAACTAACTTTAAACTAATTTTTAGACTCATTTTTGTTGGGATTTAGTTTTACATTTATTTTTTTATGATAAACAGATATCAAAGTTAGCATTATTTACTTTAATCATAGTAAGTGAAATATGTTAAATTATCCTTCTTATTACAAAGAGAAATGATTTCCTAGGCTAATGGATTATTATAATCATATGATTTAATTTTACTTCTAATTCTTCTAGCATTCTCATAACCCCAAATAATGTATTATTTTTACAGGGTAAATCTTTCAATCAAGATTCTATCCATGAATATTTATCGTTGGACTGCAATTTTTGTTCTCTTCTTCATTGCATCTATTGCTGAAGCACAGGATATTTCCGTTGCTGAGGGGAAATCGGATGCTCGTAAATTGGCTGACTCACTTTTCAACGCTAGAGAATACGCCAGAGCTCTTCCTGTTTTTCAGGAACTTCGCGATAATTATCCGCAGGATTTCTACTATAGCTACGCCCTTGGAGTTTGCTACATGAATTCATACCGAAAGGTGGATGCAGCAATACCATACCTGTCGAGGGCTTCGGCAGGGGAAGTTTCCAATATGGTCTATTTTTATTTGGCAGAAGCATACCGTAAAACCTACCGATTCCCTCAGGCAATTGATTACTACCGCAGATTTACTATAAACGGAGGCTCGAAGGATATCAAAACGAATGATATTGAAAGACTTTTGAACATTTGTGAAAGCGGTAGCGCTCTTCTAAAATACATATACTCACCACAAATCGTTGATAAAAAACTTGTTGGGGTAAACGATTTTTATCAGTACTACTCGTTGGTGCCAACCTCAGGTTCGCTTGTGGCGAAACCCGATAACCTGAAATCGGATACCGATCGAAAGATGAGCGAGAGTACGGTAATACTATCGCCAAATAACCCGCAAATAGACGATTATATCTACTATTCGAGCTTTGGTAAAAGTGCCATCAATGGTAAGGATATATATAGAATCAAACGATTGGCGGATGGCTATTGGAGCAAACCCGAAAATTTAGGCGAAGCTATCAATACTCCAGAGGATGAGGATTACCCTTATGTATCTCCCGATGGTTTAACGCTTTACTTTGCCTCTAAAGGACACTATAGCATGGGCGGGTACGATATTTACCGTAGCGTTTTTGATGTTGGTGCAAAGAAATGGAACAACCCCGAGAACCTTGGATTCCCATTCAGCTCTCCCTACGATGATATTCTTTACATTCCCGACTCGAAGGATAGTTTGGCCTGCTTTGCTACAAACCGTAGCTGCGAGGGCGATAGCGTTGAGGTCGTAATGTGTAAGGTTGATAAGAATCCAATACAGCGTTCATTCACAACCGTTGAGGAGGTTCAGGGAATTGCGTTGCTCAATACGGGTAAGGATAAAGGTATAAAAAAGATAAAAGCGAATGATGGACCACCGGATAGGCAGCAAAACCCAAACAATGTTGCAAACCCCAAAACTAAACCGGCATCATTCAATGCCGTTGAGAACGATCCTGAGTACGTAAGGGTTATTACCAAAGGATTCAGCAAGCAGAAGGAGACCGACTCGCTGAGGATTAAGCTTGAAAAGTTGAGAGAGGGGTTCGATTACATTAACACTGCTGAGGAACGGGAAAGTTTAGAGTCGAAGGTTGTGAAGGTAGAAAATGCTCTGCTCGCAGCGCAAGCCGAAGCTGATAAAATGTTCGCTCAGGCGAGTCAAATTGAGCAGGAGTATCTTACCGGTAAACGAAAATCGCAGGGAACAACTGTTTCAACCTTTACCAACGATAACCCCGATTATCTGTACCAAGCTCAATTCGCACCCACCGTCTTTAGAAGCGATGAGATTAATAGGCTAATCCAATCTGAAAAGCTGCAAAGTCAGATAAATTCAGCTAGAGAAGCTGCTGCATCTGCAAAATCCAAGTACAATGCCTGCATCGAAAAGAATGACTCAACGAGTGAATGTGGCTTATTGCTGAAACTGGCAGATATTAAGATGAATGCATATAGTACTTTAGTGCTAAAATCTTTTGACACCAAGTATAAGATCTACTCCGATTGCGTTATGGTTGCTATTGTAAAGAGCGGTAATAACAATGGCGATGATGCACGATTGGAGATTGAAAGGGCAACCAGCCACTTTAGGGCAGCAACCGCCATTAAGAATAATCTTGGCGATGAGGGTAGAAATGAGAGTCTTTATGAGGCATCACTTCTAAATGAAATTGGAATAATAAGATTAGAACTTGCATTTGCCCGAGTATGGGGGATGAACCTATTTGAGCAGCAGGCAACTAGCAGGGTTATGCGTTTGGAGAAGCTCGCATTCGGAAACCCCTTGCCCGCAGTGGTGGTTAAAGCTAACGTTGAGTCGGTTACAGAAGTTAAAACCGAAATAAAACAGGCGCAAGGAATCTCGAAGGTGGAGATCAAGAATATCGATTCGGAACCAATTCTTATTAAAGACGATGAGCCTTTAGCATTTCAGGTGGTTGATAAAACGCCCTATGATGCGCAAAATCCTATTCCTGTAAACGAACCATTGCCTGCAGGTGTAACCTATAAGATTCAATTGGGTGCATTTAGCAAGCCATTGGAGATGGGTGCTTTTAAAGGAATGATCCCTGTTTCCATTGAGAGGGCAAGTGGTGCAAAGGTCTCAAAATACTTTATTGGGAGATTCAGAAAATTCTCGGAAGCAGAAAAATCCTTAACCGTTGTTAGGGCGAAGGGATTTAAGGATGCCTTTATTGTCGCATGGTTAGATGGGAAATCAATACCCGTGAGTAGAGCGCAAACGATGGAGGGTAAAACGAATCGGATTGATCCTAACATTCAAAAAGGTAAAGCGGTTGCTGACTCAACATCGTTGAAAGGGACAATTTACCTTGTTCAGATTGGGCAATATGCTAATAAAATTCCCGATGGGATATTGCAAACGGTTAAAGCAATGGCTGCGGGAAAAGATATCTTTCGTAAGTCGAACGATCAGGGGCAGGTTGTTTACTCAATCGGTAATTACCCAACCATTGAGGAGGCGAACAGGATAAAGGATAACCTTATTGCAAGCGGAATTTCTACCGCTGAGGTAGTTGCCATTGCGATTGATAAAAAATAGCTATATTTGCACCTAAATACGTTGATTATGAGGGGTAAGCCAAAAGATATGCCATCCGATAATTATCAGGGACAGTATCAATCCTTGAAGAGTTACTGCTTGGTGCTTTTTAACGACGATGTGAATAGCTTCGACTTTATCGTCGAGAATCTAATTGGTATTTGCAATCACGAACCCATTCAGGCCGAGCAGTGCACATTTATTGCCCATCATAAGGGCAAATGTGATATTAAGCTGGGTTCGCATAGCCAGCTCGAAGAGCTGAAGTTTGAGTTTGACCTGAAAGGGATAACAACAGTTATTTGCGCCAATTAGAAATTTGTTAAGGTTATTTTGATGTGTATCAGGAAGATTGCTATTTATACTGTAAAGGGAGAAAAGGCTTCTCCCTTTTATTTTCAAAATAAACTTTTAAATGGGATTAATTTTTTGCTAAATTGAATTGATTTTATACTTTTGTGCCACTTCATTTAAAAAATGAGCATGGTATAACATGTTCGGATTTCAATTGAAGTGAAAAGCAGAATAAGAGTTCTTTTTGAAAAATATAAATTACAAGCATTAAATTCGAATTTTGGTTTTAATGCTTTTATTTCAGACCCCATTGGAGAGGTGGGTGAGTGGCTGAAACCACCAGTTTGCTAAACTGACGTACTGGGTAACTGGTACCGGGGGTTCGAATCCCCCTCTCTCCGCCATTATTATTTCGGGGTGTAGCGCAGTCCGGTTAGCGCATCTGGTTTGGGACCAGAGGGTCGGGAGTTCGAATCTCTCCACCCCGACAAAAGAAAAAGCCTTGCCATTAAATTTGGTGAGGCTTTTTTGTTTAAAGATTTTAGTAAACATAAAGTATACTGGGGTCAAAAGAAAAGGTTGTGAATTTAGGCATCATGCGTAGATTTTAGCTAGCCTGTATAGGAAAGTTGGGTGATTGGCTGATCCGGCATCTGCCGGATGCTAAACTGACGTACTGGGTAACTGGTACCGGGGGTTCGAATCCCCCTCTCTCCGCCATTATTATCTCGGGGT
>RPRQ01000005.1 GCA_003818205.1 Bacteroidales bacterium | reverse complement strand
TGATTGCACCAAATGTCTTACTCCCCCTTTATGACTTTTAGCATGGACATGTTAAGCACAAATCATTTATCATTAATTCTACTTTAACAGGATTCGATTTACACTTGATTTTTCTGCATTTTTAACCCCTAGCCCTAAAGAGTGAATGCAGAAAATCAACCTACACCCTTTAGAGACAGGGGTAAATTAGGTTGATTTTTCGTGTTTTTTTTAACCTGTTAAAGTAGAATTAATCTAATTCAGGGATTATTGGTGCTAATTTTACCCAGTATTGTTCAATCAGCAATGTTGAAGCACCCAGAATAAAAGAATTATCTTTTGAACCTGAAATTTCTACATTAATCGAAAAATGGTTTTGTTCGAGATAATTATTGAATGATGTGCTAAAGAGTTTGAAATTATCGGATATTTCACCTCCAAACACACATGTTTCTGCATGAAAGTTTTTAAAAATTGGCAAAAGAAATTCGGCTAACCGATATCCAAAATCATTAAATATTAGCGGTATTTTTTTATCGCTATTAAAAATGCTAACTAGACTAGATATTTTGTTAAACTCCATGCCCCCAGCCTCTTTATATGCATTTAGAATACCTCTGGTTGAGAAATAATCATCAGCAACTCCTTTTTTATAAGGTATATTATAGATGACTCCTTTTGGAGGAACGGTATCTCCTTTAATTACTGGAATTCCATTTCTTAAAAACGCAGAACCAAATCCATCATCTAGCATTATCGCTATTGAGCTGGAAAAACTTTTGGTTTTTCGTGTCCAATCCTCTCCTAGGGCAAAACCTATTGCATCATTAATAAAACGAATGGGAGTATTCTCTTCAAGCCCAAGGCGTTTTTTAAAATCTTTGGCAATATTTACTCCATTTAACTCCTCAAATTTTGGTACTCCCTTAAAACGAGCAATGCCGTTTAGGTAATCAAAGGGGCCAGGTATAGAGCAACCTATTCCAATTATGTTTTCCTTTCCAACAACATCTATTGTCTTTTTCAAATAGGCAGACCAAAGCATGAGAATTAAACCTGCTGAAGCATTATTTTCAACCATGCCCTTAAAATATGTGTTGGGAATTATTTCTCTTTTATTAATGTCAACCGCAGCACATGAAAAATGACTTCCGCTAATAAAAGCGCCAATAGCTATTTGCTTATTCATGGGTTATATTTTTTTTATTAGACTTTGTGATTAGTTTTATAACGCATTCTTTTTCAAAGTTAATCTGAATTTGTGTAATCCCCAAGCAACCTCTATGATTAAGTCATCGAATAAGGAAACTGCTTGAAACCTCTGCAATAGAAGGTTTTCTTGTTAAAAAGCAGCTTATCCTGAACGTCTGGCAACATATTTGTTTGTTTGGTAGGGTTATTCGCTGTTTGGTTTTACCCTCCAATGTAAAATTACTAAAAATTGTTCCTAATACTACACGAAATTTTATGCCTAACTCATCTAGTTTTAAAGCTAAGCTGTTTTTCTTCAAATCTTGTCATTCTTAAATCCAATAGGTATGGTTCTGTAAGTTTAAAATATATGTAAAAGAACGCATTGATGTTTTATAATGTCTATTAAAATAACGTCAGTTCGACATAAGAAACTATTTAAATGCAATATTATCAGTATTTTACTTTATTGGGAAAAAATGGAATGATGGAAAAATGGAACTGGAGCGAAGCGGAACTCGACGAAGTCAATATTGGATGAAAAAAGTTAGAAGTAACTCCAATATTCCATTATTCCAATCTTCCAAAAACATAATACTAGCATTAAAGCCCTAGTAAATAATGATATAACAAGTATTTTATATCGAACTCACGTTAAAATACTATTTTATCAAATAAACATGAACTTTAGCTATTCTACTATAACATATTTCCTAATTTGTATAACAAATGTCCAGATAGTTGTATATGTTTATGTTATAGATACATTTTGAACCTAATTTACGTAATGTAATCCGATGGTATTTTCCCAAATTCATACTTAAAGCATTTTGTGAAATAGGAGGTGCTTGTAAAGCCTACATCGTAGGCTATTTGAGCTATATTCCCAGCGTGTTGCTCAATTAGCTGAAGGGCTCGCTTTAACCGATAGGTTCGTATATACTGATTTGCCGATTGCCCTGTTAAAGCCCTAAATTTGCTATGAAAATTGGAACGACTTATACCCAATTCTGTATAAAGCTTTTCAACGGTCAAATCAGGCGATGAAATATTAGATTCGATAATACTTCTAATTTTCTCAAGAAAACGTTCATCCATTGACTTTGCTATAACAACGTTAGGGTTTAGCAAAACTTCCTGCCTGTACTTTCGCTGCAATTGCTGTCGCAATTCGATCAGGTTCTCAATTCGTTTTTTTAGTTCAACCGGGTTAAACGGTTTGATGAGGTAGTCATCGGCTCCCTTTTCGAGACCTTCAATTTTACCTACATCAGAGGTTTTGGCAGTCAGTAGGATAATGGGAATATGGCAAGTGATTATATCAGTCTTTAGTCTCCTACATAGCTCATACCCGTCAAGAATAGGCATCATGATATCAGAAACTATGAGATCGGGCATCGAGGTAAAAGTTTTCTCAATGCCTTCTTTACCATTCGTTGCCTCGATTACAAGATAATCCTTTTGTAATAGTTGATGTACGTACTGACGTATATCCTGTTGATCTTCTACAATTAGTATGGTATACCTTTTAAATCTTCCAGCATCTTTATACTCACTTTCTTCACTACCAGTAACTTCATCCAGTAAAAGATCTTTTACTTCTATCAAATCAGATGATGTTTGATCGCTATCTATGCTTTCTTTAGAAGTATCAACACTTTTAATGAATTCAAAATAGTCTTTCTCAATAATTTCATCTTTTGATAGGTGATGTTTCCCAAGGGGAAGAAGGATAGAAAACTCAGTACCCTTTCCGATTATACTTTTTACGTGTATTTTGCCATGATGCAATTCGATAAGCTCTTTTACAAGAGCCAGACCGATACCCCACCCTTTTTTGCTGGGAAAAGCTGATGATTTATCCTGATAGAATTGTTCGAAAATATATGGTAGGTGTTCCTCTCTTATCCCTATTCCATTATCTTTCACGATAATTTTAACCCAACCCTCATTATACTTTTCAGCTTTCGAGGTGCTTAATTCTGAATTCGTATCATCAGAATCCACGGTAACTGATATTTCGCCATGGTCAGGAGTATATTTAATTGCATTGGAAATAAGATTATAAATAACCTTTTCCAGCTTATCCCTGTCGAAGTAACACTTAATATCCTGCTTCGATTCAATAAAGCTCAATTTAATACTTTTTTGTTCCGAAATAATTTCAAAGGAAAGTACGATGCGTTTAATGAACGGATTCACCTTATTGAAGCTTGCCTTTAGCTCCATGCTACCCCTCTCCAATTTTGAAAGATCGAGTAGTTCGTCAATCAAATGAAGAAGCCTCTTCGTATTTCGTAGCATGATTTTGTGGAGATTCCTTAGGTCACCAGAAAAAGAACCCGATAAAATTTGTTGGAGAGGGCCCATAATCATTGTCAATGGGGTTCTGAACTCGTGGGATAAATAGGTGTAAAATCTTGAACGCATCTGCGACATCTCTTTCAACTTCTCAGTTTGCTCTGCAAGCTGAACGTTTTGAGAAGCAACCTCTTCGGTTCGTTGTTCAACGAGTCTCTGTAATATAATTTTATCTTTTTTATGCTTTTCCGTTCTTCTATGTATATATAAAAGTATTCCAACTACTGAGGCAAGAATATATACTATAAACATCCACCAAGACTTCCACCAAGGTGGGTAAACTGTTATAGCTAAAGAATCCCCAATTTCATTCCAGTAACCATCAGAATTGGAGCCTTTAACCCTGAAAGTGTATGTTCCAGAAGGTAGGTTCATGTACTTTGCAATCCTGTTATCGACAGAAGTGTGCCAATCCTGATCATATCCCTCCAACTTATAGGCGCATTGGTTTCGATCGGGCATCTTATAGTGTAGTGAAATAAAATGTACTGCGAAGTTATTCTGACGGTGATTCAGCTCTAATTTATCGGTAAGCAGGATTGACTTTTCAAGTAAAACGCTTCCGAGTATCTTCTGTCCAACGCTAACTTTCTGTCCATGTATTTCGATACCAGTAATATATACTTTTGGTTTTATAGTATCAATCCGAATGCTATCCGGATTAAACTCCATAAAACCGTTATATCCACACAAATACATATTACCAGTTCGTTTCGAATAGTAAGAATTTGTACTAAACTGACCTATAAAAACTCCATCGCGTTCATCGTAATTATTGAATCGTTCGGTAACCGGATCAAATCTTGATAGGCCCTTATGGGTACCTAGCCAAAGGATTCCTTTGTTATCCATTGTAATACTTCTAATAATAATATCAGGTAGCCCATCTTTAACAAAGTAATGCTTAAACTCCCCAGTTTTTAAGTCGAAACGGTTAAATCCATTAGTAGTCCCTATCCAAAGAATATCGTCATCGCTCAAGCAGAGTGCCTTTACATCGTTATCGCTTAACGAATTCTTATTACCCATTTCGGATCGAATCTGTTGTACCTCCCCCGTTTTTGCATCAATTTTGCAGAGCCCCTTGTGTCGTAAGGCAATCCATTTATTTTCGTTTTTATCTTCAATAATATAGTTTATCTCGTCAATATATTGCTTATCAAGCTGGCTTTCACCAAGCTTGATATGTGAAAATTTTTCGGTTTTTGGATCAAACTTACTTATTACACCGTTAGGATATCCAATCCAGAGTATGCCACGCCTATCCTGAAAGAGATATGTACTCTTAAAATTATTGCTTGTATTAAAAATATTAGTAGAAAAATTTTTAATACTGCCATCCCGATAAAACTTGATTAATCCACTACCAACCGTGCTTAACCATAAGTTTCCTTCGCTATCCTCAATAATACCATTTATTTCAATTCTATCACTCATCAGGGATTCTTCCATCTGAAAGGTGTAATAGGTGTAGCGCCCTGTTTTTCTATCCAATTTGTTTAAACCTCCTCTGTAAGTTCCTATCCAGAGGTTACCCTCGTGATCTTCACAAATTGAACGTATATCTCTATCATTTAATGCCTTTTCAGATGTACCATTGCTTGGTGTATGGAATCGAAAAGTATTCTTAAGGAAACGAATCTGGTTAATTCCACGGCTTGTACCAACAAAGATGATACCCGACCGATCCCGATATATTGAGGTTACACAGTCGGAAATGATACTATTCGGATTATTCTGATCAAACCTGATGTGGGTAAACTCTTTAGTTTTTACATTAAAGATATTCAAACCAGCGTTAAATGTTCCAAGCCAGATATTTCCATAATCATCTTCCATCATTGAGGTTATAAAATTATCGCTCAATGAAGCAGGGTTTTTAGGATCGTGTTTATACGTTGTAAAAGTCTCCGATTTAGGATTAAACTCGTTGAAACCACCGCCAGTAGTACCAATCCAGAAATGACCAGATTTATCCTCAAAAACTTTACGAATAAAATCGTGGCTAATACTTTTGGGATTATTGGGATCGTGCCTATAACATGTCCATTTGCCGGTTTGCGGGTTGAATTTATTAAGGCCTCCTCCCCAAGTACCAATCCACATATTACCGCTCCTATCCATATAGATCGAGGATACAGTATTATGACTCAGGCTATTGGGGTTAGCGGGATCATGTGAAAAGGTAGTGAAGCTATTAGCCTCCCTGTTGAATCTACTAACTCCACCGTATGTTCCTACCCAAAGTGTTCTATTTTTATCTTCATAAAAAGGAGAAATAAGATTATCGCCTATACTATTTTTATCATTGGGGGTATGAAAATAATGTGTGAAATTTTCATCAGCTATGCTGAACCGATTGAGCCCTTCCTGCGAGGCAACCCAAAGGGTATTGAAACTGTCGAAAAAAATATGACCAACAGCATTGTTGCAAAGTGAGTTTTTATCGGTTTCGGACGAGCGGTAATTTAAGAAAACATAGCCATCGAATTTATCCACCCCATTATCGGAACCTATCCATAGGAATCCATAATTATCCTGACACATATTAGAAATATCCTGCGGTTGTGTTCCCTGGCTGATCCTAAACTTATCAAAGGTAATCTCGGGTATCTGGCTGTATAATATATAAGGTAAGAATATTAGGATTGAAACCAGTATCTTTTTCGTTAATGTCAGCAACTTTTTCATCCTATATTACATTTTTTTACGTTAAACCACAAAGCTGTTAACTCACATATGTATGGTTATAATGATTGCAGGCTGCACTTATCCTCCAGCTATAAACTATTCAATTTCTTAATGAGTATATCTGTAATCCAAATGAATTCTGCCTTCCAGCAAGACAGAAACTAACGACTTTAGGTTTTCAGCTACTTCTAAAATCATACTTCGTTAATCAATATTTTGAATAGATTCTTTTGGATCATCGCGATCATATTTACTAATGCCCTGTTAAGTGCAAAATGTGATACATTCTGGCTTTCAATCCCTGACAGGGGTTGAAGTTATTTCTTGCTGAACTTAATACTAGGAGTAATAGTCCTAGTTCTTGAGGGTTAAAGATATTATGAACACAAAGAAATTTAAACTTTGCGTTGTTGCGCCTTAGCGTTCGATCTCATTACTCATCGAGGGTGGAACTTGCCCAACGCCCCATTGCATATTAGGTTCAGCACCCATCACAAGTTCAAGCCTTCCACCCTTCATCAACTCATCACGATAAAACCAGCAATTATCCAACTTTTCTCCATTCAACTTAGCTGATTGAATATAAATATTCTTTTCATTTCCATTTTTAACATCAATGCGGAACTTTTTACCCTCGTAGTATTTTTTGTTAAGGTTTATTTCAATATGATCGAATAATGGGCTACCCAATTGGAATGATGGTCGTTGTGCTGCATGTCCCTGAACATCGAATAGACCCATTGAGGCTAAAACGTACCATGCTCCCATCTGACCCTGATCCTCGTCTTGACCATAGCCATAGCCATGTAAGGGCTCTGTTCCATAAAATTCGTCACAGATTGTACGTGTCCACTTTTGTGTTAACCATGGTTTCCCAGAATAGTTGAATAACCAAGATTGATGCAAACATGGTTGATTGCCATGATTGTATAGCATTTCAACCCCAGAGAAACTATCGGTGCTTTTTCCACCACCAAATCCCGATTTTCGGGACTCATTGAAGGTCATCTCCAATCTTTCATTGAATAAACCCTTTCCTAATAAATCTATCAGACCATAAATATCATGTGGGACATACCATGTAAACTGGTAAGCATTTCCTTCCTGAAAGCCAAGCCATGCTTTCATTGGGTCAAAATCCATAAGGAAACTTCCATCCAACTCCCTTGGTCGAATAAACTTAGTTTCAGAATCGAAGATAAGCTTATAGCCACCAGCCTGCTTCATTAAGAGCTGATAGTCATTCTCTTTCCCAAGCGATTTTGCCATTTGAGCAACTGCATACGAACCAAAACAGTACTCAAGGGTATGTGATGATCCAAAGTTAAAAGTCCAGCCATTGGGTACTATGTACTCTTTTAGCGGTATATAACCCTGTTTCACAAAAAACTCATTATCGTACCTTCCATTCCCTAAGTTTCTATTCTCATAGTTGGTTTCGTTTTTATAGGCTGCTTCATATCCTTTTTTAATATCGAAGTCACGAATACCACAGTTATAGGCTGATGCCATTATCAAACCCATAAAATTTGTTTGAACACCGTTTGTATAAACGCCAGCAGCTTCTCCATCATGCAACCAACCTGTTTCACTGTAAAAATCAATATTCGACTGCATGTAATTACTAAAATATTCGGGGTATGCCAATGCCCAAACCTGTACAAGATTCCAGCATCCACCCCACATCCCATCAGTATTATAGTGGTTGTGCTTCGTATTCCCTTTATCATCTAAAGGAATTTGGCCAATTCCTCCGCTATTCAATGGATATTGACCATTCGCATCGTTAGATAGCCCTCGGCCAAGCAGAGCATGGTAAAGCCCAGTGTAGAATTTTGTTCTATCAGCCTCTTTCCCTCCATAAACCATAACTCGGCCTAACTTTTCGTTCCAAATTTCTTTAGCATTTCCGCGAACCTGATCGAATGATACACCTTTTGACTCAACTTCAAGATTCCTCTTTGCATTCTCAATGCTGGTATATGATAATCCAACCTGCATTTCAACCACTTCATTTTCGGTAGTTTTGAATGTTAGATATAATCCATTCCATACTCCCTTCGAAATTTTTTCATTGGGAGTGATAGTGCTATCAACAAAGGTTCCAATCGATTCGGGTTCTTTACTCAACTGGGCATGGAAGTACATTTTCACCTTATTCCCAGGGTCGCAGAATTTGGCGTACTCCGGGTATGTTATAACGTAACCTTCAACCCTATTTTTATCAACCAGCTGAACCATTGCCTCGGTAACACCGCTACTTTCTCCTTGACGATGCCCAACATCGAATATTAGATGCGACTGTTCAGATGCGGGAAATGTGTAACGATGGTAGCCCACACGAGCGGTAGCAGTAATTTCGGCTTTTATTTTATAATCATTTAGAAAAACGGAGTAATATCCTGCCTCAGCATGTTCATCACCTTTATCGAACCTAGAACGATAGCCCTTATCGGGGTTTTCTAGCGTTCCAGGAACAGTTTGAAGCACTCCTGTAGTTGGCATAACAACAACACCACCAACCTGAAACTCGTGGAAATGGCCAAATCCTTCTATTGAAGAGTGACTATCATCATATCCGCAGGGCGTCCAACTTCCAAGACTACCATACGCATTAGTGTGTGGAGCCAGCTTTGCCATACCAAAAGGTATTGCTGCCGGGGTATAGAAGAACCATCGTCCATGGACTGAACCTATATTAGGTTTTACATAATCGATTGGCTCAAAATCTTTGTACTGCTTTGTACAACTTAAACTAATTGTTAACGCTAGAATTAGTAATGTTTTATTCATATAAAATTCTATTAATGGTTGAATTAAATTTTACACCTAAAACGATTTAGTAAAAATAATAATTTTTGATAACTATCTCATTAAATAAATACTTACAAATAATCAAATATTTTGCAATGCATTAATTTTCATAATTTTAGATGAATATGTTATTCATTTGTTATTTATGGTCAGCCAGAGCGCGAAGGGATGACAAGCAAACCTTTATTGGTGTACGACAAAATTCCCTGCTAAGAAAAATCAAAAGCTGTTTCATGCAAACCTGCCAGCAGGCTAGGGTGCGGTTATTAATATACTTATAATCAAGCAGTAATTCTTAAAACGACATTGATTCACATTGGTATAATTCTTATATTTTGAATTGATGTTCAGGTGATGCCTTTTGTTGGTTACGCTCCGCAAACCACGTTTGCTATTTTTGGAATAGCAATAATTGTTTTGACCCTAACACCTCGGTTATGAAATTCTACAAGAAGAGGTAAGATACATTTCCTTCGGATTACCCTCACCCAATATCTCTTGAAACACCTATAAAGCCTCGTTATGCAAACGTTTTCATATTGATTAAAATCATTTTATGCCGATGTTTTTTTAGTAACTTTGCATGCTACAATAGAGAACAATTAATTAAAATATAATCGATATGAATATTCAGGAGATGGTAAAGCGGATGAAACTGCTAAATCAGTTGAATTATGAGTGGAAACCTCTTTATAGAGGCTATACCGACAAAATTCTTTACATTAACGTTGGCACCAAGGAGGTAAAAGAAAAAGTTGTGCCTGCCCAGATGAAAGAAAAATTCATTGGTGGAAAAGGTTATGGTTTACGTCTTCTTTGGGATGCTACAACCCCTACAACCAAATGGAACGATCCTGAAAACGAGATCATCATCAGTTCAGGTCCTGTGGGTGGAATTACCCAATACTCAGGAACAGGGAAATCGTTATTGGTTAGCATATCTCCTCAGACCAATTCAATTATGGACTCAAACGTTGGAGGTTTCTTCGGTCCATTCTTAAAATTTTCGGGCTACGATGCTTTAGAACTTCAGGGAAAAGCGGATAAAGATGTTATCATATATATTGATGGCATCAACCACAAAATTGAAATTTTTGAGGATCCAGGATTTTCAAAGGACTCTCATATCCTAGCCGAAGAGCTAACCGAAGCGTTTGCTACTGATGAGAAAGACTATAAAAATATAGGGATTGTATCAACAGGTGCTGCCGCCGAACATTCGCTAATCGGCATGGTAAACTTCACCTTCTACGATTCAAAGCGTAAAAAGATCAGGTTGAAACAAGCAGGACGTGGAGGCATTGGCACAGTAATGCGCGACAAGAAAATTAAGGCTATCGTTGCAAAAATTGAGGGTGTTAAGGGTAATCTTAACAATGTTGCAAACCTAGAGGCAATCACCGAAAGGGGTCGTAAATATCAGAATGAGATTCGTGAGCTAGACGATCACCAATGCCAAATGCGCAAGAAGGGTACTGCGAATATCGTAAACGTAATGAACGATTACGACCTTCTCCCAACTCACAACTTTAAATTTGGTAGTTCAGTTGATGCATTGAAAATCCATAGCGATATTTTCAGGGATAAATATTTCACCCTAGGTGTTCCTGATGGTTGTTGGATTGGTTGCGCCATGAGCTGTTCAAAGGGCGTTGATGACTTTGTACTAAAAACGGGTCCTTACAAGGGAACAAAAGTAATCGTTGACGGACCAGAGTACGAAACAGCAGCAGGACTTGGTTCAAACCTTGGAATTTTCGACCCCGAGGCCATTATCGAAAATAACTTCTACTGCGATACCTACGGGGTTTGCACCATAACCTGGGGAACTTGTATGGCATTTGTTATGGAGTGCTACGAGAACGGCATTCTTAACAAGGAGCGCACAGGAGGGCTAGACCTTAACTTTGGTCAATTCGAGAATGCGATGGAGGTATTGCACCAGCTTGCGCGTGGCGAGGGATTTGGAGTAATCGTTGGACAGGGTGTTCGCAAAATGAAAGAGCATTTCGTTAAGCATTTTGGTGCTGATGCTAAATTCCTTAACGATATAGGCATGGAGAACAAGGGATTGGAGTACTCACAGTACGTTTCGAAGGAATCTTTAGCCCAGCAGGGTGGTTATGCTATGACCAACAAAGGGCCTCAACACGATGAGGCTTGGCTTATCTTCATGGATATGGTTAACAACCAAATCCCAACATTCGAGGCTAAAGCCGAAGCGTTACACTACTTCCCAATGTTCCGTACATGGTTTGGCTTGAATGGTTTATGCAAACTACCTTGGAACGATGTTACCCCAAAGGGAAATGCTCAAACCAGCGAACCTCACAAAATTCCTGAGCACGTTGACAACTACGTAACCATTCATAATGCTGTTACTGGTAACAATATCGATAAGCATGAACTAATTCGCCAGAGCGAGCGAGTTTACAACTTCCAACGCATTTTCAATATCCGACGTGGATTTGGACTTCGCAAACACGATGCACAGCCTTACCGTGCCTGCGGTCCAGTTACCAAGGAGGAATACCTTAGCCGTCAGGAGCGTTACGATAAGCAGCTAAAAGAGCAAGCAGGCATCGATCCGATTAACATGACCGTTGAAGCGAAGATCGCTGCCATGCGTTCATACCGTGAAAATCGATATGAACAACTTCTCGATGCTGTTTATGCCCGTCGTGGTTGGACAAGCAACGGGGTACCTAAAATTGAGCATCTAAAGGAAATCGGAATGGATTTACCTGAGCTAATCGAAGTGATAAAACCATTACAATAAAAGAATAGAAAATAAAAAAACCGTCTCAAAATCTGAGACGGTTTTTTTATTGATTCGATTAAGAATTAATCTTCAGTTTAAATACCTTAACATCAGCACTCGATTCTGTTGGAGGATCGGGGTTACTAGATGTGCTTATATATCGCACAACAGCGCACCAAAGGTATTCACCATCGCGAGCTAAGCCATAGCAGTAGCCATTTGAAAATTTAAAGGCTTTTTCTGGCACACCCGAACTGTTAATGGTAAGAATGGTTCCTGGGAATGAATGTGATATTGCAAAGAAATCATTTTGATTTTTTACCAATCCAGTTATATAGGTATAGGTGAAATCAAACTCTTCCAATAGAGTACCTGATTTTGTGAACTTATAAATTTTACGCGAATAGTCCGATGAAAGGTAGAAGTTTAAACCATCATACATTAAAGCATCACCATAACCAATTGAACTATTAAATTCAGAAATATCATTGCCCAACGTATCTACCTCTACAATTTTATTATACCCATTATCCGAAACCCAAAGATGATTCCCATCAAAACAGATGCTTCCATAATGGCTAGTATTAAACGATCGGATTAACCCTCCGCTATAGTTAAACTCGGTTACTGTTTGACTGTTGCTAACAAAGAGATGCTTTTTCTCAGTATCGCAAGCAATACTTAAATCATACGGATGCTGAATGTTCAGGGGGAAGCTATCCACCACGGACAGATTTAGCTCTGGGAGTTTAACACCCTGCCATGTTCCCGACATCCCTATAGCTGATACAGAGAAAGTACCGCTTGCGCTCGTTTCGGTGTCAACATTCCCATTTATGTTTAGAGCTACACCTGAAATGTAAACCTTTGAAGATACCTGCCTATCCCTTAGCTGTCCATCGAAGTTAATTCCATGATTTTCAAGGTTGGGCATATCGAATAGGATGAATACGTACCCATTGAGATCAGTTCCTTGGTTATTCGCATTGCACATCCAGGTGCCATCCTGCGTTCCGGCGGACCAGCGTCCCATCCATGTCCCCTTAACCTCACACCCTGGCTCACCATCATCGTGCTTAACGCACGAAGCCAATAGAATTAGGGAGAAAACGATAATGGTTAATTTACTTTTCATACGCTATAAATTGTAGAAAACTTTAATATAAACCCTTGGCGCGAGGTTGTTCACATTCTCAACTTGATCACCAAAATAGTTGCTAAGTCCAGCATGGACATGAAGGGCAACTGAAATCTTACCCGCATTATAGCAAGGTCCTGCCATAATCCCATAGCTCATCCCTTTAGGAGTTTCGTCCCAATCCTTATTCGACAGCATGCTATAGCCAAAGTAACCACCCAGCTGAACCCTAAAATTTGATTCTGCTGGGTACTCACCTAGCCATTGTATCCCTAAATCAATTCGAGAGCCTTTCGAATCACCTAGAAAATCATCACTTAGGGTTGACTTTTCATATTCGAAATACCCGCCAATACGGAAATACGGAAATACCTTATAGGCATAGGAAGCGTTGAGGGTGATATCGCTCTTGTACTTCAACCAAAAATCATCGTTAGCTACTTCTACATGTACGATATCGTCAGAGTATGCAATTTTACCAATACCTACTCCAAAAACATGATTTGACTCCTGTGAAAGTATCCGTTCTGAGGTTAACAGAAAAGAGAATAGCAGTAAAACGCTGAATGAGAACAAAATAGATTTTTTCATAAAAATTGTTTTAAGTTAGTGGTTAATAGATTACAGGGTGTTTAACAACTTGTTATTTAGCAATATTCTAAAAGTTCGTATTTTTTTACAAGGAAATTTAAACAAATATTTTCAATCTCGGAACATCTTCGGAGTAAAAATGTACCCTAAGCATATGCTTAACCCCTTATATGTTAACCCATCTGTTGAATCCTTGATCTTTGAGAAGGTTAACCTATACATGGGTTTTACGTAAAACTTATCGGCAATGATCCATTTAACTCCTACACCTACATTATATGAGAAATCGCTCTCATTTAAGCCTTCGGCGCTTGTGAACGACTCATTATAATTTACTGATCCTATACCTGCTGCCAGTAATGGAGAAATAGTCTTTTTTAAGAAACAATATTCAAAATCAATATCAAAACAGGAAACTTTAAGATCAAGGTTATTGGTTGAGAGTAGCTTTGTACTTCCAAAAATGAAATCGAATCCAATATTAAATCTCCCCATATTCATACCTGTTTGAAGTCCATATCCCCAGAAATCGTCGATTTTAAAATTAATTGACCCATTTTCCCCCTTAAAGCTGCTGTTGTCACCCAACATCTGTTGAGCGATTAGGGAGGCTTCGAAGTTGATTTTTTGAGCAATTGTTCTTGAACAAATCAAAAACAATAATAGTAGTAGAGCATTTTTTAACTTCATATTTGGTAGTTTTTTTTATTTAAGGGTTAAAACTCTTCTCTTCTTTTTTATAGAAATGAATTAAATTGTTCGATTGTTACACTTTTAATTATTTATTTTACATTATTACTCTTTTTTGTATTGAAAGTGTAACAAACCATATGATACAATTCATTTACTATTAGAAATAATGTCACAATCAAAGGTCATTATTGAAAACCAAGATTTTAACGATCTTATCCTTAAACTTAAGGAGCATGATGAAAGGGCATGGAGTCAACTGAACTTTGTAATTAAACGTATTGTTTTAAAGTGGCTTAGCAATAAAAAATTAAGACCCGAACATGCTTATGAGATATACAGCAATACAATTGCTGTTCTTTTTGAAAAATTTAGAGAATTACAATTCAGTAGTTTTTCTGGGTTGAAGTCATATGTTTTCTCCATTGCAGAGAATAAGGTAAAAGAGTTTTACCGGAATGATTTAAGAAGCAAAATGCAGGATAGGCTTGATGATGTTCCTGAATTGTGTTACGTTCTATACATGACAGAGGCTGATGGAGAAGTGGCAAGTGAAGTAGTAAACAAAATACATAATTTATTTAACAAACTGTCGAAATCGGAGAAAGATGTTATGCAACTCTTATATAACGAAGAAAGGACGAATAAGGAGGCATCAGAATTGCTGGGCATAAATGAAGGTAATTTAAGGATAATAAAGTTCCGAGCTTTACAAAAACTAAAAGAGTGGTACTCACATGGTAATTAAAGATAGTTTGAATGGATTAACCTTTCATAACGACAGTACTTATGAAGGTTATGTGCTTGGTAGGCTTACCAAATCGGAGGAAGACCTTTTTGAAGAGCATCTCCTTACATGCGAGCATTGTCAGGCACAATTAGAGATTACCGAAGCCATAATACTTGGCATTAAAAGCTCCCCTAAAATAGAACAGGACAGAAACTTCTCTTACAATTCGAAAACAGCAATAGTAAGGTATAGCGTAGCAGCAAGCCTTGCATTGTTGCTGGGAGTTAGTGCCTATTTTTATCTGCAAAGATTTAATAATCAAAAGGATGTTTTATCGGATGCTCAGAAATCTTTACTTGACTCAACGCATAATAGTAAAGAAAAGGATGTTAATTCAATCAAGGTTCTGAGTGAAACCGAAAAATCCAATGATAAGGAATTGTTAGCCGTGGCATACAAACCCAACCCTATATTTGAGAATGCTATTGAAAATTATGTAAGATCTGGCTCTATAGTGATTATAAAACCTGCGTTATCCGCTGAGGTTAAATCAGCCGATATGCTGAGTTTTGAATGGGAAAATCATACTTCTACTTTGGTGCTGGTAATCTTTAACAATACCGGGAAGATGATTTTCCAGAAGGAGGTTAGCTCTCCTTTTGTGCTTGAAGATAATCTTAAAAAGGGTCTTTACTACTGGCAACTTGAGAGCCCTAACGAATCGCTTTTCACAGGGAAGTTTCTAATTATTTAAATTACAGAAATAGAACTTCACATGGTTAACTAGATTTATCGTTTCTGTGGTTTGAGGCGTTTGAGAGCCTACCTGCTGGTAGGCAGGTTAATATCCCGCTGTCTTATCCCACGATATAATTTTTAGGCTTAATAGACAAAAATATTTGAATTATACATCTATGTCCCAATGGCTTAAACTACGCTAGGTGCTAGCGTTTAATGTTTAGAAGCTAAACTCGAATAACTTTCCATCGTCACCTGAATCATTTAATGTCAGGCATATTTCTTTGTCGGAGAATGACTTTAACATTTCAGTCGGTATGTCGTGTTCGATAGAAGTAAAAATGTATTGCAAATTACACTCAAGACAATATCTTCTTATTACAGTTAAAAAATTCATTTTCTTTCTATTGTCAAGACCTTCGAGTGCTCCATCATGATAGACGAAACGATAAAATGAATTTTTGTGATAGGCAACCAAAACAGCTAAGTCAAAAGAAATGCAAAGCATTTTTTGATAAGTATTCCCTTTCCCTTCAGCAGTAATGTCAACTTCATTTTCTTTTGTTACTTCAACCTTAAATTCAATATTACCTTGTGCGTTTTGTCGCATGAAAATAATTGCAGGTGCATTGAAAATGAATTTGAATATATTATGAAATACTTTGCGGATTTCAGGATAGATTTTGTTGTCACTTGCTGTGATTTGATAACTGATATCTTTAACTAAGGTTTCAAGGCTTGCGGATAGTTTATTCGTTGTTTCGTTTAGGATAGCAATTTTATCTATGCTTTTTAATTTTTCGTCAAGACGTGAAATTTCACCCTCTACTTTTGTTAAGTCAATTTGATATGACTTGAATTTTTTAAATGAATCCTTGTCTTTGAGAACTGATAAAATTTGATTTCTTTTTTCGTCATAGCTGAACAAGGATAATCGGATTGCTCTAAGTTGCTTTGTAAGTGTCCCGATTTTTTCTTCAAGATATTTATTGCGTTCTTCAGTAATCCTTTTATTGAATTCTTCAAGTGCTTTGTAGTCTTTTACGAGATTGTCGGGAAAGAAAATTTCCGCCTCCTCATAAATGCGTTTTAACTGGTCAATGTCAAATGAAATATTTTGAGAAAATGATTGTTTCGTCTTGTCTAATTCAAACTCCAAGTTATATTCAGCAGAATTTAACTCGGAAATTTTGGTTTCAACTTCTTCAACAAGTTCTTTGTTCAATTTTCTTTCCTGCTGATAAAAATTAAAATTGTCAATTTGTTCTTGCAAATCCTTTTGCTCCGAAACCTTCAAATCAATAGCCCCTTTGATTTTATCTACTTCCTCGGTATCAACTGCAAATTTACTTTTCAATCCATTGATAAAACTTTTTTGTTCGGCTATCTTGCTGTCAGTTTCATATTTTTCATTTAAAAGAACTCCATTGAATCCTAGTAAATCGAACATAAAAGGTTTCCAATCAATATCTTTCCCTTTTGAAAACTTTGAAAGTTGAAAAACATCATTATAATCTTTTTGCGAACGCAAAAAGTAGGTTACCGATTTTCTATATTGCCACTGTTTTAAAATATCAAAAGCAAAATACTCATTTAATGTTATCCCTGCTTTTTCTAAACTGATATTCGGTTTGTCCCAATTCTCTTCCTCTAAGAGATTAGTTGATACTTTGGTTGTTTTAAAAGAAATTTTTGTAGGCGAATCAACTGCTCGTTTAATAGTGAGATATTCTCCACTGTTCAAAAGGATTTCAAGAAAGAAGACATAACCTGAAAATTTTTCTTGATATTTTTTGAAGATATGGTCTTCCTTTACTTCCTTCAAAAGCATAAAGTCAATAACTGCAATCAAAGTAGTTTTACCAAGATTGTGCGAATCCTTGTTGAGGTCAAGTTTCTTGGTAACTTTAGCCAATACAAGGTTTACACCATCATTAAAAACGATGTTCTTAAAACTTTTATTTGCATATAATTGACTAAGTTTCATTTTATAAATTCTATAGTGTCAATATCTCTTTGATATTCAATTTTCCCTAATAGGTATAGAAAACTAAGTGTAGGAATAAAAACTTCTTTTGCACTGTTTCCTCTTGCCAAGATTACCTTTTCTAACAATTCATCGTATTTAATTGCACCATCTTCTTTAATAATATTAAGAATCACACCCCCTAAATTTAAGAGGGAGAGATTAAGGTCAAGATATTTATGTGGCGTTATCATTCTGTCTTTCCAATGTCGCAGTTAAAATACATAAAATGAATAAATACTCTTACAATCTTTCTTAAATCTTTTAGTTTTTCTTCATTATTCCCAACAGTATAATCAACTAAATGTTTGATAATGTGTTCAAACTCATTAAAACGATTACGTTCAACAGTAATTGATTCTTGCAAATCGCTAACCGTGTTTGAATACATTCGAGTAAAGGCTTCATTCTTTGGGTCACGCAAAAATTTCTCTATTTCCTCAAAGTATTGAAGTGAATGGCTTTTCAAAAACTCAAAATATTCTTGGCTTAAATTGTTTAATTCATTTTTCTTTACCTTATCAATTACAGTAAAAGACGTAATGTAACTTTTAGCCTCAGTCGATATGGCATGACTCTGTTCAGAAAAAACTATTATCACATCTCTCAATTCCTTCTCATAGAAACGAAGTGGGGCATTAAACTTATAAAGTCCAAACTGATATGCAATGTAAGGATAATCAGTTAAGTAAGTGTCTATTTGCTCCCGACCGATAATTTCAGCATTCTGGATTCCAATACCATCTTGCAACATTTTCACGATAGTTGGATGTGCTCCTCCCGAAAGTTTTCTATTCGTAAAAATAATGTAGTTATCAAACGGAGTGTTTTTCCTGACTTCATTAAGTCGATTTATTTCTTTTACTAAGACGCTTGTTTGGTTAACAGAAAAATCATTGTCAGAACAACTGGCATTATGAACTTTTGTATGTTTTGCTTGTAGATTAAATGTGCCTGTCCAAGGAGCTGCATTTGAAGGAAAATAATTTGCTGTTCCTGTAAACCAACTATCTTTTGCCCCGTCTTTACCTATTGAAAAGGTTTTACAACCAATACCCAATATTTCCTTCCCAATACGAATGACAAGAGCTTCAAATTCTTCATCAGTAAGATTTTCGTATGGAAATTGACTCATAATTATATAATATTTCTAGTCAAAGTTAATATAAGAATTCAAAATATTGCATGTGCTTCTGTCTGTTTTGTCGTTGCTGTTTCGTTCGCTACGCTTGCACCTAACTAGTTTATACCAAGGAGCGTAATTCCGCTCCAGAATTTTGGGAAAGCAGTATTCTCATCCAAAATCATTTTTAGCTTTGATTTTCGTAACGCACTTGAATAGGAATCGCCTGTAAGCAGATGTGCATAAAATTCTACCATCAATGTACAAGTGTTCTTGTCGCCGATCTTCCAAAGCGAGAATAGAATGTTGGGCGCTCCAGAGTAGATAAATCCACGAGCCATCGACATAATCCCTTCACCTTTGATAATTGACCCCAAACCAGTTTCACAGGTGCTTAAAACCACTAAATCGGCATTGAGGTTAAGATTATACATCTCGCCAGTGGTTAAAATTCCGTTTGTTGATGAACCGTTTTCAGCAAAAGAATTTGCTTCCGTGGTGTTTTTAGCAGTTACCGTATCCTTCAATTTTGTGTCAGGGTAAAAAATAATACCCGATTGATTCGGTTTATTCTCATTTATAAATCCATGACTTGCCAAATGAATTATAGAGAAATTTGGACATACCCGTTTAAAATTATCTTCGCTTGCATTTGAGTTTAAGTAGTTTTCTGCCCGAAAATTATGCTTCTCAAACATTTTGGTTATCTGGTTAACCTCCTGTTTCGAGAAAGGTAAACCATTATAGGATATGCCATCGTATGAGATAGATCGCTGTATTTCCTGATTATCGTGAATAAGCGTGTCCGAAATGGATGCAAGGCATTGGGTTGAAACTTTCTGGCTCATGCCATTCCCATCGAAAACTGGTGCAAATCCAACAAAACTGGGCTTTGTTCTGGCTACTGAAAAATATTTAGGCAGGTTTTCGCAGTAAAAGGTTGCGCTGTAATGATAAAGAATATCATACCTTTTGATAAGATAGCTCTTCGTTCGAAAATCTTGGTTCAATTTGTCGGAGCAGAGGGTCTCAAATGGGATATAGAAAAGAAATTTATCGGGAATGATAACCAACTTACGCTTACCCTTTATTAAGGTTTCAATGGGTTTTATTAGATAACTGTAAAGATGTTCACTTAGGCGGTCAAAATCGCTGACCCTATTCTTCTTAATACACCTAATGTATTCTTCTACTGTTGATTTAAAGGTTGAATCAATCGGGGTTGTTTTAATCTGAATCTGTTTAGAGTCAATAATGCAGATGTATAATAGTGTGTCTGAAACAAAATAATCGAGAATTGCAGTCAAGCTGTCCTGCTTTAAAGCAAGGTTATTAAAGGTTCTGTTTTCATCAATACAATTGTCGCGATTCGGATAGTTTTTCTGGATATAATCGTTCAGCTTATAGAGCTGATCCTGTAGTTGAAAGACTCTCTCATTGTTTTTTTGCAACTTTTCATCATCCTTATCGTTCAAAAATAGCTGCTCCGCTTTTTGGGCAATAAGTAAGCCCGAAATTTCTTTCCATTTTTTTGTAAGAGAGTCTGGCATGGCCAATTTTTGATTATTATTGGTTTTATCGAGCATTTCCTGAAGAACATTTGCCTTATTTTTTTCAATCAGAAAGGCAAGTTTGGCATCAGGAAAAGAATTTGGATTAAGCCGACCTAACAGAAAGGATGTATTAATTACATCATTCATTATGGAGCTATTCAAATTCGAAAGGGTCAACTTTGAATCAGCCTCATTGGATTTAATACGTAAATAGTCAAGAAGCTCTATATATTTAAGGTAAGCATCATTGGCTGTTCTTAGGTCCTCAATCTTAGCTGTTGATTTAAAGCGCTTCATGAATATAGCTGCTTTTTGCTCCAATGCGCAAAAAGCGTAATAAAAATCTAGGATTGCGTTGATATTCTGATTTTCGAGAACAGGTCCGAAATTAGATTTAAGTGCCAAGGTGTTAAAGACCAAAGCAGAATCAACATTACCTAAATTGAGGTAAGTATCCGCTATATTATATTCGTAAAGGATATGGCTTGGTGTAATAACTTCGGGTGAGCTCTCATTCAGCATTTTAAGCGATTTATGAAAGTAGCTTAAAGCCTTTTTATACTCGTGCTGTTTATTGTAATTATCGGCAATATTATTGTAAATGCTCGATACTTGATTACTCTTCTCACCCAACTTGTCAATAAAAATATCAAGTGCCATGAAGTGATACTTTAACGCCTCTTCATACTTACCAGTTTCATTGTAAATATTTGCAATAACGGAGTATGAACTTCCAAATTCAATATGATTTGGAGGAAGGCAAAGCTTTCTGGATTCAAGGCCCTTCAAGGCGTACTCTAATGCTCTATCAAACCTATTAATGTTAATATGTACTATTCCCAAGTTAGTATAGCTCCAGGCCGTAAGGGTATGGGCAAATCCTTTTGCCTCCTCCCGCGATTTTAAAGCCTTTTGCATATAGCTAATCGCTATCTCATAATCACCGTAGTAGGAGTAAACAATGCCCAAATTATTATAACAATCAACAATAAGATCATGATTCTTCTCATACAATCCCTCTCTCAGTTCAAGTGTCTTTTTATACATTACAATAGCAGAGTCGAGCTGCCCCATTTCAATATAATTATTCCCAAACTCAAAGCATGCTGAAGCATAAATCTTTTGCCCTTTCGGGGAACTGAATTCGGGGTTGGTGGAAACTATTTTTAAAGACTGGGTAAGATTATTTTTGCTTTCAATATATTTTCCCTGGCTGAAATAGATTGCTGATTTTTTTGTAGAACAGTTAAAGCTAAATAGGTTATTGTTTCCAAGGTTTTGATTAAAGAAAATGATTGCTTCATCCAGGTTCGTTCTAGCGTTATCGTATTTACCCATGTCAATATACACGTAGCTCTTCCATACCTCACACCTGTTGATGTTATTCCAATCCTTTATGGTTCTGAAGATTGCTGAAGCCTTACCATAATAAATCACTGCGCTATCGTAAGAATTTATTTTGAATAGGGAATCTGCAATATTGGCGTATTTATTCGCTAGTAATGAATCTGTTTTTTCATTAGCCATACTTGAATATGACGATAGGAATTGAATTAGGAATAACATTGTGCCTATAAATCGAACTATTAACTTCATGTGCTTCATTTTTTAAAAAATTAAAAATAAATCAAAAAGATTAAATTTATAGTGCTTTATATGGTCCTTTTGTAAAATAAATCAAATATAAAACTCCGAGAATCAGCTTATCTGACCAAAAGCAATTTTTTCTTTGGCGGAGTTCTCTAGTTGATTAAGAAGAATAAAATTTCTAGGATTTGAAAGATGAGGATCGTCATCGAGTATCTCCATGGCAACCTGCCGTACGTACTGCAATAGCTGGCTATCCTTGCTTAAACTCGCTATTTTAAGGTCGAAAGGTAAACCGCTTTGCATTGTTCCCTCCAAATCACCAGGTCCACGCAGCTGTAGGTCAACCTCAGCAATCTCAAATCCATCGTTGGTAGAGGTCATGGTTACCAATCGCTTTCGTGATTCGTGGGTCAGTTTAACCGACGACATCAGCACGCAATAGCTCTCATCGGCTCCACGCCCAACCCTACCCCTCAGCTGATGCAGCTGCGATAAGCCAAATCGCTCGGCGCTTTCGATTACCATTACCGTTGCATTGGGCACATTCACACCTACTTCTATTACTGTGGTTGCAACCATGATATGGGCTTTGCCCTTGGCAAAAAGGTTCATCGAGAACTCCTTCTGATCGGCTTTCATCTGCCCATGTACAACTACGGTTACGTATTCGGGTGGCGGAAATGCCCTCACAATGCTCTCGTAGCCATCCTGCAAATCCTTAAGATTCTCCATCTTTTCAGATTCTTTTATTAATGGGTAAACTACATAAATCTGTCTTCCTGCTTTAATCTGCTCCCGCATCATCCCAAAAAGCACATTTCGTTTGGCATCGGTAAAATGAATCGTCTTAATAGGCTTTCGTCCAGGGGGTAGCTGATCGATAATGCTGATATCCAAATCGCCATAAACGGTCATGGCCAGCGTACGAGGAATAGGTGTAGCGGTCATCACAAGCACATGTGGGGGATTATCGTTCTTCTCCCAGAGTTTTGCACGCTGCGCAACCCCAAAACGTTGCTGCTCGTCAATGGTTACAAATCCAAGATTTTGGAACTGTACAACATCTTCGAGCAAAGCATGTGTTCCAATGAGAATATGTGACGACCCTTCTTTAAGGGCAGCATGAAGCCTATGCCGCTCCGATTTTTTTGTTGAGCCCGTCAACAGATCGACCATTACAGGAAGCCCATCAAGCAGTTTAGTAATGGTTTCGTAGTGCTGATTGGCAAGAATCTCGGTTGGAGCCATGATACATGCTTGATACCCATTATCTACCGCAATTAGCATCGACATTAATGATACCAAAGTTTTTCCGCTACCAACATCACCCTGTAGCAAGCGGTTCATCTGCTTGCCGCTCCCCATATCACGTCGAATCTCCTTAATCACCCTTTTCTGCGCATCGGTCAGCTCAAAGGGAAGTTTTTCGCTATAGAACCGATTAAACATCTCGCCCACAACGCTGAACACATGACCATTTTTCTTGCTTAGCCTCACGCTTCGCTGCTTCAGCAAGCCTAGCTGAACATAAAAGAGTTCTTCGAACTTTAGCCTATACTGTGATTTCTGAAGAAGGGTGGAATTCTCGGGGAAATGAATCTGCCTCAACGCCTCAGGTAGGGTCATCAGCTTATATCTATCGATCAGATACAAAGGTAAAGTCTCATCAACACCCTTGGCTACCTGCAGAATTAAGGTTTGCTGAAATCTATATATCGTCTTTGATGTAATAAAGTTATTCTTGAGCTTCTCGGTAGTATTGTATGCAGCCTGCAATGTGCTGTTTATCTTTTCGGTATCAGGTTTATACTCCTCCATCTCGGGATGAGCAATGTTGAACCGACCATTGAATAGCGTAGCCTTCCCGAACACTAAATACTTAACATTAAGTCTAAGGCTTTTTGATACCCATTTAATCCCCTTAAACCAGACCAACTCCACCATTCCCGTTTCATCGGTAAAGATGGCTGTAAGGCGTCTCGAACGTCCAACGCCTACCTCTTCGAACCGAACAATTCGCCCAACCAATTGGATGTAGGGTAGTTCATCAACCACCTCCGAAATCTTGTAAATCTGCGAGCGGTCGATATATTTATAAGGGTAGTAGTATATTAAATCCTTAAATGTAGCGATATTCAACTCTTTGCGTAGTAGCTCGGCTTTTTTAGGACCAACTCCGCTCAGGTACATTATATCGGTTGAAAGATTTACACCCATTTAGCAAATTTAGAAAAAATGGGCATTCCAAACCAAAAACCCAATTAATTTAATAAAGACATGACTTTTTAAACGTTTTTTAACATCTATCATCTTATAATAAAATATGCAAATCTTATCTTAGCAGAATTAATTATAGGGTGTTAAAGATTTGTTAATGTTGCTCGAAAATATTCGTTTTTTAAAAAAATATATCAACTTTCGGCTAAAATCAACCCCAAGGGGAGGACATGGCATTCACTCACCTTTCGTTTACGACCTTTACACGAATTGTATAGATATAAAACAGAAGGAAGCGATCTTTGAAGCAATTGAAACGTTACGGAAAGAGATGATTAATAATAGCAATCCAATACCAACAAGTAGTTTCGGTTTGGGAACAAGAATTATCGACTCATCTGAGCAAACCGTTGGAAAAGTGGTTAAAACCGCAGCCACACCACCATACATGGGCCAGCTGCTATATAGGTTAGTCAAATACCTTAAACCCCAATCCATTATCGAATTGGGAACATCAGCAGGCTTTGGGGCAATGTACCTTGCCCGTGGAGATTTGAATACTAGTGTAACAACCATTGAGGGAGATACCATGCTTGCAAAAATAGCCTCCGAGAATTTCAACAAATTGGGTATTGGCAACGTTACTCTTATCAACGGTGAATTTGAATTGGAACTCCCAAAAATATTAGCCAATACTGAAAAAATCGGACTAATCTTTATCGATGGAGACCATTCAGAGGAGGCTACTCTGAGGTATTTTAAACTCTGCTCAGAAAAAGCAAACCATGATTCACTGATTTTAATCGATGATATTCGTTGGAGTCAAGGCATGGAAAATGCGTGGAATACTATTAGCCAAAATGAGAACGTTTCAATATCAATCGATTTATTCAATTGCGGTTTAGCTTTTTTCAGAAAAGGTGTAGCGAAACAACATTTTAATTTAAGATATGGTCCTTTTTAGTAATTTTATAAAATAATAATAGAAACAATGTCTGACAGTTTATTTTCTTTAAGAAACCTAAAAAAGTACTACAAGGTAGGTACGGTAGTGGTAAAAGCCCTAAAGGGCATTGACCTAACAATCAATAAGAATGAGTATGTTGCCATAATGGGTCCATCGGGTTCTGGCAAATCTACTCTAATGAATATAATTGGCTGTCTCGACACGGCAACGGAGGGTGACTATATCCTTAATGGCACCAACGTTAGCATGCTTGTTGACGATCAACTTGCTGAAATCCGAAATAAGGAGATTGGCTTTGTATTTCAAACATTTAACCTGCTACCCCGCTACACTGCACTTGAAAATGTTATGCTACCACTAATCTACGCAGGAATAGGCAAAGAAACAAGAATTGCCAAGGGCATAAAAACCATGCAAAATGTAGGGTTAGAAGATAGAATGGAACATAAGCCCAATGAACTATCGGGTGGACAACGCCAAAGGGTTGCCGTAGCACGTGCCCTCATCAACAATCCATCGATTATCCTTGCCGATGAGCCAACGGGTAACCTCGACTCTAAAACCTCAATCGATATCATGAATCTTTTCGAGGATATCTACGATCAGGGAAACACCATAATTGTTGTCACCCACGAAGAAGACATCGCCCGACATGCAAGACGAATCGTAAGGCTACGCGATGGATTGATTGAATCGGATGAAATTAACCCCCATCCAATCATGAAGCAGAAGGTTGTCCTTGCTGAACAATAAAACGCTAATTGTCTAAATGAAAATCTATACAAAAACAGGCGACAAGGGTACAACCTCGTTAATTGGGGGTAAACGAGTTGCCAAATATCACCCAAGGATTGAGGCCTACGGTACCGTTGACGAACTTATTTCCAATATTGGATTATTAAGGGATCAGAGTATAGACAAAGATACAAGGCTTTTCCTAATACAAATTCAGGATAGGCTGATGAACTGTGCGTCAATTCTTGCCGCAGACTGCTCCGACTGTAAGGTGAGAATTCCCAAAATCATCCCAGAGGATATCAATGCAATTGAACTTGAGATTGACAAAATGGATAACCTCCTCGATCCTCTTGCCTCATTCATCCTCCCAGGAGGGCATCCAATAGTATCCATGTGCCATATCTGCCGAACAATATGCAGGAGATGTGAAAGGGTTATCATAAAACTTTCCGAAGAAACTCCAGTTCCAGAAAACTTGATAATTTATATTAACCGCCTAAGCGATTTCTTCTTTGTATTATCAAGGAAAATGGCAAAATATCTTAATATTGATCAAATTCCATGGAAACCGAGCGTTTGATATTAATATTTTTTTATATTTGCAATGAGGATGTTTTATGCAATACATTATAAATCAACCATTTAACAAAACCACTAGCAGATTATGTACTGGACACTCGAACTTGCATCTAAATTAGAAGATGCTCCTTGGCCAGCAACTAAAGAAGAGTTGATAGATTACGCAATTCGTTCCGGTGCGCCACTCGAAGTTATTGAAAATCTTCAAGAGCTTGAGGAGGAGGCTGAGATTTACGAAAGCATTGAAGATATTTGGCCAGATTACCCCACCAAAGAGGACTTTTTCTTTAATGAGGATGAATACTAAAAAGAGGCCATTAGGCCTCTTTTGGTTTTTTGCTCTTTGATTAATCTAATCTGATTTTTTTTGTAGAAAATTATTATTCTAATGCATTTAACAATATACCTAAAAATATTCTATAGTAATATTTAATACATTTTATTAATCATCAAGCACCATTGATCCCTATTTTTAATAATAAACCTTTTCTCTGCACCCTCTTTAGTTACTACATTAAGCCCATTGGGAAAGATTTTCCAAGTATTAAAGAACATTACCTCTTTAATCTGATCTGGCAGAATTTCAAAATCAATATGTTTCATCTCTTCAACCATGGTTTTGAAATATATACGTTGATTGGTAAGAATTAACTTCCCATCAACCTGTGCTGAATCGTCAATGTAACTTGAATTTGCTGCCTTTAATACTGTCTCGTTCTCGTAAAGTTTTACTGTCATCGCCGTAATTTTTATTATATAAACTATTCACATCCCATACCACTTATTGTATCGTATTGTATTATATGCGATTACATTATTTTACAATTAATAATCATCGTACGATTATGAACAGTGGCTGTTCGTTTTTCAACATTTTATATATAAGACACACAAAATTGAAAAACGTTACAGTTTTTCATCAAACTCTAAGTAAAATATTATAAGTTTATATCTTGATAGTATCCTACTAACTTTAAACAATAATTTACAATGAAATTTTTGGCTATCGAGGTAGAAAATAAGGGGGTTAAGAGCGGTCTATTCAAACCCCACCTAAAAAACGAATCGATAAAAGTGCTTGAACTGTACGAAAAGGGTATTGTTCGGGAGATTTACTTCGACCAGTTTCATTGTGCTATACTCATATTGGAGTGCAACTCTACCAAAGAAGCGCAAGAAGCATTAAACCAACTGCCACTCGTTTCAAATGGATTGATTGACTTTAGAATCAGCGAGCTAAATCCATATACTGGATTCTCGAGATTATTAGAATAATCGCTAAGTATTGAAATACCTATCAAGCAGTATCTTGGCAGCCGTAAACGAGCTGATTGATTCGTCAAGCACTTTGCTCTCAATTACAGGTATTTGCTGTTGTATTTCCTTTGAGTTATAGAAACCGCTTCTTAAAGCCTCATTAATCGTCTCATACATCCAATACTTGGATTGATTCCTACGTCTATTCACGAAGTATCCGTTTCCCTTTGTGTATTCAACATAGCTTAACATCTCACCCCAAACCTCATTTATTCCAACCATATCGCGAGAGGAACAGGTTGTCACAGGGGGAATCCATCCCGACTCGGCAGGAGGGAAAAGGTGTAATGCGCTTTCGTATTCAACTTTAGCAACTTGTGATTTTCTGATATTGTCGCCATCAGCCTTTGTAATGGCAATTAAATCGGCCATCTCCATAATACCCCGCTTAATGCCCTGAAGTTCATCCCCTGCACCAGCAAGCATGAGTAACAGGAAAAAGTCGACCATGGAATGAACAGCAGTCTCGCTCTGCCCCACTCCCACTGTTTCTATAAAAATAGTATTGAAGCCAGCAGCTTCACATAATATAATGGTTTCACGAGTTTTTCTAGCAACACCTCCTAAAGAACCGGCAGAAGGGGAAGGTCGAATAAATGCATTTACATTTGAACTCAGAGACTCCATCCTTGTCTTATCGCCTAAAATACTCCCCTTGCTACGTTCACTGCTCGGATCGATTGCCAAAACGGCTAACTTTCTACCTGTTTTAGTGATCTCGGTTCCTAAGGCTTCAATAAAAGAGCTTTTCCCTACCCCTGGAACTCCGGTTATACCTATTCGTATTGAATTACCGCTATAAGGCAAACATTTTTCAATCACCTGCTGACCTAGCGCATGATGCTCGGGCAATGAGCTCTCAACGAGTGTAATCGCTTGACTTAATAAAGGAATACTTTGTGCTAATATCCCATTGGCATAATCATCGCAGCTAAGTAGTCCACGTTTTTTAGCTTTGAACTTCTTTGCCGAATCCACATTTATCGATGGGGGTGATTCTATACCAGGGTTAACCGTTAATGCGCTTTTAAAATTCTTACCTGACATCTCCATCACCTTAGGTTAAAATTCTTTTTATTAAACCGAATCAATACCAACTAAATAATCCATTTAGGTCAAAAACATACCCCCCTCAATAACCCTTACTGTTTTTTTGGGGAATTAACATTTCCAACCAAACGAACAACAACAGTTGGATTTACAGGATCATTGGTAATTACTGTAATGCTTTTAGCGATTCTCCCTGAGAACCCATTAGTCCTTACAGAGGCTTTAAAACTGCTCGTTCTGCCAGGTTTTATGATCTTGTCGGCAGGTTCAAGTGTAGTGCAACCACAACTTGCCTTGATTTTCCGAATAATTAAATCAGTTTTTCCAACGTTCGTAAAAACAAACTCTTTCTCGATCAGCTGTCCTTCCTCCACCGTTCCAAACTCATAGTTTGGTTCGGGTAAATCAATTATCGGAGAACTAGCACGCTGCGCATCGGTTAATGCTGTAAAATTCTCCTCTATACTAGCACTAACATTAATCATTGCCCCGTTTATCTCTTTATCGTTTTGAGTTAAATAAAACCTATCGACAACAAAACCCCAATCGTTCCTAATCTTCGCATTATACGTTACAATCAAAAGCCCCTTCTCCTGAGGTTTTAATGTTTCAGGAACAAACCTTACCCCCAAATACGGTAACCCCACAATCTTTGCCCCAATCTTCACCGGTTCTTTGGCCACGCTAATAAACTCAATGGTATCAGACTTTATTTCATTGGAAAAAATTCTACCTAAAGAAGCATGAGTATTCTTAAATCTTAAGTCACCCAAGGTTCTATTATAGATATCCTCTATGGTCTTAGCCCTTTCCTTAACAAAACCTCTAATTATAAGAACAACCGTTGAGGTTTCGGCATTGGAATAGACTGTAACTAATTTTTCGAAATTACCGGGTCTATCCTTGGGGTTAAACTCAACCTTTATGCTCCCCGTTGCACTGGGGATCAATGGTTCTTTAGGCCAATCTGCTACAGCACAATCGCATGAAGTAATAACACGCTGAATAATCAAAGGATTCTTTCCGGTATTTGCAAAATCAAAACTGACGGTTACCTTGCCATCCTCCTCTTTAATCGTGCCAAAATCGTGAACCGCTTTTTTGAAGGTGATTACGGAACCAATCGTTTGCGAATAGGCAGTCTGCACTAATGCTAGTGTCGCTAAGATAATTACAAAAAGATATTTTTTCATCTTGTCCAAATTTTTAAAGCGCATTTACTGCTTCAAAGGTAAAAAAGTTTTTATGGGGAAACAATGCAAAAGATGTTTATAGAAATGTATTCAGATTAATTATTAACACATCAACGATTAACCAATCAATGTATAACTCATTTTTTCTACATTTGCTAAATTATTTTATCATAGTCAATGGGAAATTTATTAAATATAATTAAAAGTAATGCTGCTGAAACGCTTGAAATCACAACAGGTTTTTGGCATCATTTACATTCTAACCCCGAATTATCCTTTAAAGAGCAGCAGACATCCAACTTTGTAGCCAAAGTACTAAAAGATAACAATATAGAAGTTTTCGAAGGATTAAACGGCAATGGTTTAATAGGAATTATTAAGGGTGCTAAATCAGGTAAAACCATTGGGATACGAGCAGAACTAGATGCCTTACCTATTACCGAAAACACCAATCTCGGCTATACTTCTAAAAACAAAGGTTCCATGCATGCCTGCGGGCACGACATACACATGGCTTCATTGCTAGGGGCAGCAATTTTAATCAGTAGGATAAAAGATGAACTTTCGGGAAAGATTCTTTTAATCTTCGAATCGGGAGAGGAACTGCTTCCGGGTGGTGCAACACAAATAATCGATTCCGAAATATTTAAACTCAACCGTCCGGATGCAATATTCGCTTTTCATGTGCTTCCCGAGTTGGCAGCAGGGAAAGCAGGGTTTTGCGAGGGGCAGTACATGGCTTCGGGCGATGAGATTCACATTACCGTTAAGGGGAAGGGGGGGCATGCAGCACTACCGCACACCACCGTTAATCCAATACTTATAGCATCAAAGTTACTCCTCGATTTAAAAGATTTTATAGACACCAAAAGTCCAAGCCATATTCCAAGCATACTCTCGTTCGGGAAGGTTACTGCAAATGGAGCAACGAATATCATTCCAGACGACGTTCAAATTGAAGGGACATTCCGAACAATGGACGAAGAATGGAGAAGAAATGCGCATAAATTAATTGAAAAGATATCGAATGACACATGCCAATCGCTCGGAGGAGATTGCATTGTTGATATAAGAAAGGGGTATCCTTCAATTTTTAATAATCCAGAAATATGCAACCGTGCAAAAAAGTTAACCCAAGAATACCTTGGCCACTCCAATGTGATTGACCTTGACCGACGAATGACCACCGATGATTTTGCCTACTTCAGCCAAATCATACCCTCTGTTTTCTTTCGGTTGGGCGTTGGTTTCGAAAATGGGGGTAATCATCAACTGCACAGTTCAACGTTTATTGTAAATCAAGATATTCTTAAATACTCATCAGGTTTGCTCACATGGATTTCATACAACATGTCAAAACCCTAGCTATTATCAATAATTCACTAGCAATAAATTAATATTCATCATAAAAAAGAGGAAAAAGCTCAAATTAATTTTTCGATTTGATAAATGAGTATAAATTTGTGGTCAAATTTTGAAATCAAGTTTAACCAATAACAAATAAAAAAATGGCATACGTAATTTCTAAAGACTGCACTGCTTGCGGTACATGTATTGATGAGTGCCCAGTTGAGGCAATCTCCGAAGGCGATATCTACAAGATCGATCCTGACACTTGTACTGATTGCGGTTCATGCGCAGATGTTTGTCCAGTAGAGGCAATCCACCCTGCGTAAGTCAATGACTTAGCTAATTAGTACCTCATAAAACGAAAAGGTCCGCGACAGATGTCACGGACCTTTTTTACAACCCATCATAAAATTTTTCAATTCTTTAACCTCTTTTTAATATGATACAGCCTTTACCCTAAAGCATCGTATCAATTTTCGATAGATAAATTTGTTCAACCCAACAACCTGTTTACTTAGCATTCGGAATAAATAATTACATTCTTTTATTAATTTTTGAATAATAGCGATGAATCAATAAGGGTTGTAATGTCATTAACTTATTTCAAAACTAAACTATAAAGAACCTCTTATACTGCTTAACCATTATCCAACCTCATGCCAAATAACTTTAGATATTGAATATCTGACATTTAGTATTTTTCAAGATAAATTGCCTAATTACAATATGAACGAAAACAAACAGCGGCTGTTCGAATTCGAACAGCCGCTGTTTGTTTTCAGAATTGGTTTTAGAACCCTATCAACAAGCAGGGGTTACTGACCTGTTTTAGAGAATCATACGTTGAAGAAGCACTACATTCTCAACATGATGCGTATGAGGGAACATATCAACGGGCTGAACCCTAATGAGCTTATACTTGACGCTAAGTAGCGCAATATCACGTGCCTGAGTTGCAGGGTTACAGCTAACATAGACAATTCTACTAGGGTTTGCCTGCAAAAGAGCGTTGGCTACATCCTCATGAATGCCAGCACGAGGGGGATCAAGTATTACAACATCAGGAAATCCATGCTCCTGAAAAAATGAGTCAACGAGAATATTCTTTATATCCCCAGCAAAAAATTCAACATTCGAGATGCCATTTATGGCCGAATTCACCTTAGCATCCTCAATAGCCTCGGGAATATATTCAATACCAATAACTTTAGATGAGCTATTGGCTACAAATTGTGCAATAGTTCCAGTGCCAGTATATAAATCGTAAACCAATTCATTGCCCGTTAGCCCCGCAAATTCGCGAGTAACCTTGTAAAGCGTATAGGCCTGCTCTGAGTTGGTTTGATAGAATGATTTGGGTCCAATCTTGAATTTCAGACCTTCCATGCTTTCTAGGATGTAATCATTCCCGCTGAAGGTGATGATGTCAAGATCATTGATAGTATCATTGGCCTTTGGATTAATAACATACAGCAAGGACGTTATTTGTGGAAAACAATTTTTAATATGATCCAACAGCTGCTCTCTCTTTTCAACGTCATCGTAAAAAAATGAGAAAATAGCCATAACATCACCAGTGCATGATGTTCGAATTATTAAATTTCTAAGCAGTCCTTCTCTGCTACGAATATTATAGAAGGTTAGGTCATGCTGCAAAGCAAATTTTCTAACCTCTAATCTTATGGAATTTGAGGGCTCAGGTTGTAGATAGCAGTTCTTAACATCAAAAACTTTATCAAACATTCCAGGGATATGGAAGCCCAAAGCAGGTTCGACAGAAATATCGTTTCTACTCGCAATCTCCTCTTTTGTTAACCAACGGCTATTGCTAAAGGTAAACTCCAGCTTATTACGGTAGTGTGTGGTTTTCTCAGAACCAATAATTGGGCTTATCTCATCGAACTCAGCCCGTCCAATCCTTCTTAGCTGATCCGAAACCTGACGCTGCTTAAATTTCAGTTGCTCAGCATAAGGTAAGCTCTGCCACTTACAGCCGCCACACATACCGAAATGCTCACAAAACGCATCGATTCTCAAAGGTGAGTACTCATGATAATGCGTAACATACCCCTCCATGTAGCTTTTACGTTTTTGGGTAATCTGAATATCAACAACATCGCCAGGGATGGCGAAAGGGGTGAAAACAACCTTGTTATCAACCCTTGCCAACGCTTTACCCTCCGCAGCAATATCCTCAATTAAAACCTTTTCTAACAAAGGCTGTTTTTTGTTTCTACGTGCCATTTACTACTTTTGAAACGAACATGAATCTTGGAATGCCAAATTCACAAAAAGGCATGAACAAAATTCATCGTGAGTTCCATCCGACCTAAGAGAATTAGCTTTGTGCGGATGAAATCAACAAATACTTTTTTTAACTGTTGTGCATGCAAAGGTAGTATAAAACATGGACTCGTTAACACATATTGTGCTTGGTGCTGCCATTGGTGAAGTTACCCTTGGCAAAAAAATTGGTAATAAGGCTATTCTTGGGGGAGCATTGATTAGTACAATTCCCGATTTGGATGTACTTATCACTCCTTTTCTCAACCCTGTTGATGCGCTTTTCTTCCATCGAGGGATAAGCCACTCCCTATTCGCAGCAGCCTTTCTAATTCCCATAATTGGTTATGCTCTTTCAAAAATCGAAAAACGACAAAGTGTTGATCTGAAAACATGGATATGGTTCACCTCTTTACCCCTACTTTCGCATATACTCATCGATTGCTTTAACACCTATGGTACAGGTATTTTTGAGCCTTTCAGCAACATACGCATATCATACGACTCCATGGCAATAATAGATGTCATCTTTTTACTTCCCTTATTAGCCTTTACTATTTGGGTATTTTTTATTCCTTTTCAAAAAAAAATAAGAAGGACTGTAGCATGGATTAGCTTAAGTTTTGTAACGCTATACTTTCTCTTTACAATTTTAAATAAACAAACCATTACAAATCGTGCAAAAGAGCAACTTCAATTGCTGGGTATAAGCTACAATAGAATATTAACAACTCCAGTACCGCTTTCAAATTTCATTTGGGCTGTGGTTGCGGAGAATGAAAGCGGTTACAGCATAGGTTATATAAACAATTTCGACAAATCAAATGGTACTAAACTTCGATATTTACCACGCAACGCAGAGCTGCTAGGCAACCTAAAGGATAGCCAAGAGGTTAAAAATCTGATACGTTTCTCAAAGGGTTTTTATAACGTCGAAAGGGATAGCATCGGAAATATATGGATGCATGACTTACGATATGTTGGGCTAGCTATTGAGGATGAGGGTTCGTACGTTTTCTCATTCGGGTTACTTGAAAAACGAGGTGAAGTAGAGGTTACACGATCACATCCTAACAGAAGGATAAACTTTGTAACAATTAAAGAATATTTTGAAAAGATATTTTGATATAGAATAAAGTCCGTGAACACTCACCACGGAGATGCGCCTACCGGTAGGGTAGGCAGAGAGTACACAGAGTCCTCGTTTAATAATTATTTCTCACAACATATCATAATACTTGGGAAAGTATGGTCAACTCATTTGTAACGAGCAAAACCAAAATCGTATTATTGAGCAATATTAATCCAATGTCGTTTACTTAAGGATTTTGCAATTGACGCTTTCAGGTCTTCCGACTCTGAAAGGTCAATCAGGTTGGTTAACGAGGTTTTATTTGCCTTTTATATTACTCAAAAGGGATGAAAGGTTATTTAAGTAACCATATCCTTTTCAGCTAAAAAATGTGATGAAATAATAATATGTTTTAATTTCTGCTATATTTGCGAAAAGTCAATTAGAATTTAACCCGTTACCCAAGATTAATCCATTACGATTAAACCGACAGCGGGACGAACTTATAAAAATAAATAACAATCATAATGAGAAAAATTACTTTAGTTGCCAGTTTCATCATGGCGGTAGCGGTAGTAGGCTTACTAACTAATTGCAAATCAAAATCTAGCGATACAGCCAGCAAGGAATCGAATGAAAGCAAAACAAACATTCAGCTTTCAAGCACATTTTCAGCAGCATGGGTAAATATCGATACGCTGATCAACAACTACGACATGTACTTCGATATGCAAAAGGTATTGGAAGAAAGCGGTCGTAAATCGGAAGCAGAACTTAGCACAAAATCGAGAGATTTTGAAAGAGAAGCTGGCGATTTCCAGAACAAAGTTCAAAAGGGGTTAGTTACTCGCTCACAAGCAGAACAGCTACAACAAGTTTTGGCAGGTAAAGAGCAAGAACTTTACCGCTTACGCGATGAACTTCGTGCCAGATTAGCTGAAGAACAACAGGTAAAACTCCGCCAAATACAACAGAGCATTAACGATTACCTAGTTGAATACAATAAAGAGAAAGGCTACCATATCATTCTGAGCAGCACATTTGGAGGCCCACTACTTTACGGACACCCTGCATTGGATATTACACAGGAAGTGATGAAGGGTCTTAACGAAAAGTACATATCGGAACGTAAGGATAAATAATTACATACCATACCAGCAAACCCCTTTCATATCAATGAGAATGAAAGGGGTTTGCTGTTTTTTTTAAAAATTTCCGAAGTAATAAAATGATTCCCGATTACTTTATAAAGTACGAATTCAAACCAAAGATTAATACCAGCCCAAATAACGATCTGAGTATAATCGTTGTTATCCCCTCCTACAACGAACCTAATTTACGAGAATCGCTTGAATCACTATTACACTGTAAACGCCCCAACTGCTCTATTGAAGTAATTACAGTTATTAATTACCCATCGGAAGCATCAAGTGATGTTATAGAAAATGCAAATCACTGCATCGAGGTAATAAATAGGATTAATAGCCAATCGAACAACTCAGGTCTTCAATTCTTTTCCATATTTGCACCTAACCTTCCTAAAAAACAGGCAGGAGTAGGATTTGCACGTAAAGTTGGAATGGACGAAGCGGCTTATCGCCTGTTTACCATTAATAATCCCAAGGGAATTATTGCTTGCTATGATGCTGATTCCGATTGCATGGATAATTACCTCGTTGAACTTGAAAAGCTCTGGTCAGATTTCCCGAAAACTAATGCATGCTCCATACGATATGAACATCCGGTCAACGGGGAAGAGTTTGAGCCAAGCATATATAAAGGTATTACACAATATGAACTTCATTTAAGGTATTATAATCAAGCGAGTAGATTTATTAAGTTCCCTTTCGCATATCATACAATCGGCTCTAGCATGGCCTGCTGTGCTGAATCGTACGTTAAGTTTGGAGGGATGAACCGCCATAAAGCAGGGGAAGATTTTTATTTTTTGCAAAAAATAATACCTCATGGAAATTTTGCTGAATTGAATAGCACCTGTGTATTCCCCTCTCCTCGCCCATCGAACCGTGTGCCTTTTGGAACCGGAAGGGCAATGCTAAAGCATCAGCAAAGCCCCGAAGAATCGATATTGACCTATGACTTCAAATCATTTCTTACGCTTATCCCTCTTTTCGAAAGCATAGAATTTATATACAAATCCGATAGCCTTGCAATAATTAATTGGTCTAAGAGTTTACATCCTGCCCTGCAAGAGAACCTAATTATTTATGATTTCGCACAGAAAATCAGTGAAATAAAGGCAAACACCAACAGTGTCGAGTCTTTTCGTAAAAGATTCTTCTTTTGGTTTGACGCATTTATGCTACTCAAGTATTTGAACTTTGCTCACGAGAACTACTTTCAGCGCAAACCTGTTGATGGAGAATCTATTGCCCTTGCAAAAGAGATAGGACTTAAGCTGCCTCAGAATCCAAGTTCTATTGACCTACTTAAGTCCTATCGTGAAAAAGATTGTCGTTAATTTAGCTTATTCTATTCGTACCTCAAGGAGCTAATCGGGTTTTTAGATAATGTATTAAACACTTTTAATGATAATGTCGCATAAGCTAGTGATAGCATAATTATTATTGGTAATAAAACACTAACGATATTAACGATAATATGAATTTTCCATACGCTATCCAATAGCATAACTGAAAGGTAATATCCTATTGCACCGCCAAAGAGAGATGCAACGGCCAGCATGATAAAGAAAGGCTTACCAATCATATTGTTAATTGACAAGGATGAAGCACCAAGCGCTTTTCGAATTCCAACCTCCTTGGTACGTTTCAGAATATTTAGAGATATCAATGTATAGAGCGCAACAATTGATAAGAAAATTGCAACGATTGTTAAAAAATTAAAAATCTTAAGAATATTCTTGTTTACAGTAGTTGCCTCTTCATAGGATTGAACTTGTAACATCCCTGAATATGGGGAGTTCGGAATTAATTTCTCCCATTCCTTCTTTATCTGTTCATTCAATCCTAATAAGTTATTCTTATCCCCCTTTACAATTAGAGTAGTTAACTGGTCTGTAGGAACAGTACGAAAAACCATAGGCATCAAATCAGTCCAAAGGCTTTGGTAAAAATCCTTAACCACACCTACCACAGTGAGCGACAAAGTATCTATTACAATTGTTTTACCAATTGGATCATCCCACCCATATTCCTTCACTAAACTTTCGTTTATTATTGCAGATTTGTTAAGATCTGAAGCTTCAAATTCTGGAGTAAAATCTCGTCCCTTAACGAGCTTAATATCCATAATTCCGCAATAATTAGTATATAAGTTGAACATTCGCACTTCAGCTTTCTGATCAACATAAGTTGCTGTTCTTGTAATTGAACCCCAAGAAATATGGTTGCTAGTAGATGTCATCTGGATAACTCCCGGGTTATTCTCAAGGCTCTTCTTAATTATTTCTAGATTTGCATATGAACCTGTAGGCACTAGAATGAGTTCCTCCTTGTTATAACCATACTCAAAATCATTCTGAAAATGAGCATTTTGAGTAAAAACAACACTTGATATTAAGCTTATGAGCGAAATGCTGAATTGCAGCACAAGCAATGTTCTTGACAGAGAGCTATTCCCGCTAAATTTCACTGAGCCTTTTAAAACCTGTATTGGGTTGAATGAGCTGATATACAACGCAGGGTATAACGCCGATACTATGGCTGTAAAAATCAATGTCACAGAGAGAAAAACCCAAACACCCAAACTTTCGAGAAAATGATTACTAATCATTTCGTACGCCCACATTTTTTGCCATTCCTCTATTAGAAAAGCACCGACTAAAAGTGAAACGAGAAGCGCAAGAAAGCAGATTAAAAAGTTCTCACCTAAGAATTGAATGACTAAGCTACGTCGATGACCACCGAGCACCTTTCTAATCCCAATCTCTTTTAACCGCTTATTAGATATTGCAATTGCAGTATTAATAAAGTTAAAACAGGCCAGAAGCAGAATGAGTATGGCCATAATTGCTGGCGCAATAACTGATGCAGGGTGAGAACTACTCCCAACGTAATTAGCCCATAAATCGCGAGAATCCTTGGTAAATGCTTTTAAACTCTGAATATAGTATCGCTCTATCTTCCAATCCTCTCTGCTCTTATTCTGAATATCTTTATACCTAGCCAACGAGGCTTCAATCTCTTTCACTTTGGCGGGATTAGAAACCTGGAGAAAAGTTGCACCTGCCCAAACCTTCCAATCCAACTCATTTATTTTGTAATGCTTTAAATAGTTAGGGTATAGAGTGAGTGATTCAAAATACACGATATTGTTCATAGGTATTTTTTTGAACACTCCCCCAACAATAAATACCTTCGCTACTCCCTCGTCATTAAACAATGATATGGATTCACCAACAGGATTATTATCGCCAAAAAATTTCTTCGAAGTCTCTTCGGTTAGCAAAATTTTACCTTCATCCTCAAATGATGCAGGATCACCCCACTTCAGCGGGAAAGTGAACATTCTAAGAAATTCCTTATCGGCGAAAGCCACATTTACATCAAATATTTTTACCTCCTTATTGGGAGTCTCATATCTGATTGGAGAGCCTGTTCTGGAGTAGCGAACTATCCTATCAATCCCAGCAATTTCTGTTGACATCGCGGGTGCGAGGGATATAGGCGATATGCTATAGTTTTGTAGCCTATCCTTTATATACCGAGAGATATTAACCTTATAGATGCTTTCATGATTAACATGCATTTTGTTGTAGTCCGCATCAAACATGAAGTTTAAATACGCCACAATGCAACAGCCAATTGCTATTCCTAATCCAAGAACATTAATTACTACAAAGGCTTTATTCCTCATGTAGTTTCGGATAGCAAGCAAGAAGAAATTTTTCAGCATAATGATAAGTTTATTGAATTTTAAATAGATAATTGTATGCCCTGACTAATTTTTAAATACGCTTTTTTATAAGTTCAGCCAATACAAATTTGTTATCTATTATATAAAAGATAAAACTAAATGTATTGAACTGTTATATTTAAGTATTGGATTGGGATAAAAATACCCTCGATAATAGACGATCCTTTTACAGAAATGCTGCATTGAGCATGCAGAGATTATATAAAATCTTTAAAATAGTTTTAATTGCCCCACTGCTGCAGTATAAAAATCCTGTTCATGGTTAAGCAGAATCTTCTTGACTTCTAAGCCACCAGCATATCCTGTTAGGCTACCATTACTCCCAATTACTCTATGACAAGGAATAACAATTGGGATTGGGTTGGCTCCATTAGCAAGTCCAACAGCCCTATTGAGTTTAGGATTCCCCAACGAAGTTGCAATTGCCCCATAGGAAACAGTTCCTCCAAATGGAATTGATATTACTATATCCCAAACCTTTTTCTGAAAATCGGTACCCTTTGGATTTAGCGGCAAATTAAAAGATTTTCTTGTTCCAAGAAAATACTCCTTTAATTGAATAATACAATCCTTGACAATTCCGTCAGGATTGGCTTCGGTAATTATTTCTCCATTAGGAAAAAGAATTGAAGACAAAGAGGTGCCATCGCTAATTATAGTAATTGTCCCAATTGGGCTATCGAAATATCCTTTATAATTCTGATCCATTTCCTCAACCATATGAAAGCCATTAAACATTATAAAATTAAATAAAAAGCGTAACTATTCACCACCAAATGGTAGTTGTTCTCTTTCTCAAAAAATGAGATTCAATTATCAATAAAGGCTTCTATGACATACGGAACACTTCGTTGTTTGCCACTCATCTCCAATATCCTTAGGATGAATAAATTCAAGCGATTTATTCAGCGGTGCAAACTCCTCCTGCCCAGCTACGCCCTGAAGTGCAATCGTATGGCATAGGTTGCAATCCTTAGAAATTGACTTACCATTCGAGCTAATATGCGAATCGTTGTGGCATCTGAAGCACCCATCAAAAACCTTGTGCCCAATATGATTGGGGTAAGCATCCCAACTCGCTTTCATCTCGGGAAAAACATTGTAGCCAAACTGTTTTTTAGCCTCCTCAATTGACATTCTAATCTCAGCCCGCTTCGAGGTGTAAAGCCAAGGCTTTTTCTCTTTATAAAAATTATGAATTAAACTATCAATCTGCATCAATGTACTATCGGTAGTACTTTTATACGGTTCAACGAATGCCTTCATGGTTGCCTTTTTAATAAAATGCAAATCCTTTGCAATAGCTCCTGTTGTTAATGATTTGTCGATAAAATCGGCAGGTGTCGAGTAATGGTGCGAAGGGCGATTATGACAATCGATACAATCCATTTCTCGCTTACTCGATTTGTCAATAACATTTTGCTCTACCTGTGCAAGAGTATCTCTAAACTCAGTGATTTCGCCTGTTTCTAAGTTTGTGTATTTAACCCACGGTATCTCTTCGCGTTTATCCTCATTTGAGATGTATTCTATTTTTACCTTCGGGTTGATATGCCAATGGATTCCCTCCGATAATCCGAATGCGCTGTTCGATGGTCCAATTTTCATCTGCATGGTAAGGTTCCATTCGGTGTTCATGCTATCGGTCAGGAAGTGCTTTTCGCTACGCAGTTTGCTTGAATAGAACTTTTGCGGCCAATGGCACTGCTCGCATGTTTCACCCGCAGGGCGTAAATCGTGCAAGGGTGTACCAACAGGGCGATGAAAATCGTTGGTCATTACGGCATAAACCTGGTGCAACCCTGACAGTTTTGATCGTACATACCAACCAACACCTGAGCCAACATGGCATTCAACGCAGGTAACTCGGGCATGGGGCGAATTCTCGTAGGTTGTATATTCAGGTTTCATCACCTCATGGCATAGCGTTCCGCAAAACTCAACCGATTCGGTGTAATGAAAAGCCTCATAGCTCCCCAAACCCGAAAGAAGCAAAAACAAAAGGGTTCCTATACTAAAGAGGGCAATAGTATTCCTGTATTTTGGAATATTCAAATCGATAATTGGCCATTCGTTTCTAAGATATACCTGAACCCGCTTTTTTCTTCGCTTCATTTCGAGAAGCATTCCTAGCGGAATGAGAAGTAATCCGATTACAAAAAAGACAGGGATGATGATATAGATAAAAAGACCTAAGTATGAACTACTTTCATAAAAAAGCGAGATAACAAATAAGAATATTATCATGAATAAGCTTATTCCTGCAATTGTGGTTCCAATGAATGATAGCAAGTTATAGTAAGAGCGAGGTAATTTCATGGCTATAAGTTTTAGATATGTAATATTACACAAATAAAAGACTTCCAATCAAATAAAAAGGTTGATTTATATTAGCCAATAAGTTTATATATATCAATTTTTGTTTAGGAGTAAAGGTTAAGGGAGGTGTGAAATTCAGGTGTTAGGGTTATTCTTCAACAATAAAAATATCCTCATCGGCCTTTTTCATCAAATACTGCTCACGGGCAAACTTTTCGAGGTTTTCGTCGTTGGTTTTAAGTTCCTTAAGTTTTTGATTATCGGCATTGATTTTTCTTTGGTAATACTCCTTTTCGCTTTCGAGGCTATGGATGGCACGAATTTCGCCGATCATATCGAACCAATTACTTCTATCAAAAACGACGAGCCAAAGCAAAAAGACAAACCCCGTTAGAATAAATTTATTCTTAACCCAAGGGAATATTTTCTTCCAAACGCCTTGACCTGCCATGTATGAATTAGGTTTTAATTTATTAAAACAAATGGTTGTGTTTTAGCAAATTGCAGAATATATTTTTGTCTCAAAAAGACGAAGTTCAGACAAGTTTATTTTTATATTTTTTTGTGCCCCTGCCTACTGGTAGGTTTGAGTCTTAGTGGCGATATTTCTTTAGCTTCCCACAACATCTTAAAACAGAACCGAACAAATTTAATTTTAATTTTAATGAAAAGCTAGCAAAATTGATGAAAGTTATCCACCAGTCATCAGGTGGATTACCATTACATTATCGCCATTCTTAACGGTAGCTGTTGAATAGTTCTCTTTTACCACAAGTGCATCGTTAACCTTAACGATAAGCATCTTGTAGGTGAATGATCTCATCAAAAGTAGTTCTTGAACTGTAATCGAATCGTAATCCGTTTCGATAACCTCGGGGTTATGGTTTAGAGTTATGTTCATTCCCAAAATGATTTTCAAGTATAATACTCATTACCGTATTGGCCTGCATTGCCGCACAGATAAGAACCCTAGGAGCCATGGGGGGCATTTCGAGTCCAACCTCGGCCGCATTATCGCCGCAAATATATAAATTTCCAAAATTCTGTACCTGCATTTCGTTCGATTTCCCCCAACCTGCCATACCATTTCCTAGAACCAAAGGGACATCAGGTTTTGAAGTTTGAAATACTTCAACAATCATTTCCTTAAACTCAGCTTTATCAAAAGCTTCAACCATAATATCAACTTTAGAGAAGGTCAACAATAGGTTGTTGCTATTAAGCATTAAATCGTGAATCTCAATATCAAGGTTTGGATTAATCCTAAGCAAATTCTCCTTTAATGCCTCAACCTTTTTCCGATTCAGCTGGTCGCTGAAGTAGAACTGACGGTTAAGATTGCTCTCAGAAACCACATCAAAATCAGCGATAATTAGTTTACCAATCCCAACTCTCGTAAGCGCCATTGCCACATTGCTACCCAAACCACCAGCACCTGCAATACCAACGGTTTGCTTTTGCATTATGACTTTTATCTGCTCGAAGGTTGGCATAACTCGTTGTTCGTTGTTCGTTGTTCGTTGTTCTTTATTCGTTGTTCTTTATTCGTATATATAAAATACAACGTAATTACTTGCAAAAATATACTTTCTTAGCTAAAGGGAGGAATATTTTTGCGGAGCCTCCCAAACGAATGATTTCTAAAATTCTAGAATCATTCTCATTAAATAAAGTTCCGAAGAGTAACTTTAATCTCGAATCGCTGAACATAAGCGAATCTAAAGGGGTAGATGGTCCAAGCATAAAAATATCAGCATTTGGATTTGATTCCGCCAACACCTTGTTGTACGTCTTATTAAAAATGCTTGTTGCAGTAAGCACTACTGCATCGGCTTTTGATAGAAATACGCTTTGATTATCAACTGATTCAACTGGTTTTTGTGCCGAATCTAAGTCGAAAACGGTAATATCAATCCCTAATTCTTTGAATCTATTTGCCAAAGACTCAAAATAGCCAATCATTACAATGCCTTTGTAGCGGGTAAAATCGATGGCATCGAAGATATTGCCATTTCCATTCGGCGTTAGAGTATAATTTGCGTTGGCGTTAATCCATGCATTCACAACAGCACGATGTTCGATTCGTTTAAAATCAGGATTTGCAAGAATATCTACATCATCAACTAGTTTAATGCCCAATGTTGAACAAACACCGATATTTCCATTCGTTAGGCAAATGGCGCAATGGTTTGTGCCAAAGATTATTTCGGCAATTTTCTCTTTCCTAAAAGGGTGTTTTGCAAAAAGTTGCTGTAAAATATCGTTACTAAACTCCATCGGATTGCTTTGATTACTATTTTTAAAACCTAATGTATCCCCAATTATTAACCAAAAATACAAACAGTCATCCCGAGCCTGCAGGCAGGCAAAATCGAGGGATGTATTTTATTATCCATGCTTCGACTTCGCTCAGCATGATTACTAAGTGAATAGTATTTAAAAGAGTTATCATTAAAATGCAAATGTATGGAAAAAGAAAGGCTTATTGAACGGTTAAACTTCGCCATGGGAAAAAAAGATTGCTTAGCCCTTGCCGAACAATTCTCCTACATGAAAGATGGCATTGCAATACTTTTCGAGCTTTGTCAATCAGAAAATACAACATTGAGCTTTCGGGCAGCATGGATACTTGAGAATACCCTCACAGCAAACCTCGAGCTATTCAGCTTAAGCCTTTCGAAAATAATAGAATTGCTACCAACTATTAATAACCCGAGCACACAGCGCCATTTCAGCAAACTGCTGAACCATGCCATGGAGAATTGCACCAAAAATCGATTCCCTAAAGATGTGTGCCAGCTACTTAAGAAAATTGATATGGAACCCATTGTCGAAACCTGCTTTGAATGGTTAATCGACAGAAACTCAAAACCTGCTGTTAAGGCGCATTGCATGGATATTCTTTATTACCTCGCGAAACGGTACGAATGGATATCCGAGGAGCTACCATATGTAATTGAACTACAGATAATAGATGGAACACCAGGTATTACCAATAAGGGGAAAAAATTGCTGGAGGAATTAAGGAGGAGGAGATAGAGTGTGGCAGTTATCGGTTGTCGGTTGTCAGTTATTGGTTATCAGTTATCAGTTATTTGGTTTTTGTTATTTGTTATTCAATGTTGTTGACTTAACGATTTTACTATTGACGCTTCCAGTTCTTACGAATCAGGAAGGTCAATCAAACCGGTTAACCTAGCAGAGTCCGAAGGCCCTGCTAGCGTTTAAATAACCTTAAGTCAACGACATTGATTTGTTATTTGTTATTTGGTTTTTTTTGTTATTTGGCGCTTTTTATTTATCTTTTTTAGCCAAGAAAGCACCAAGTCTCAAAGTCTCAATAAAACAAGCTGCAATGCTCAACAAACCGCAACGAGAATAGCATGCAAATACCTGATAATCTGAATACAATAATTTATTTTCTAATCTGTTAGGAAATTAACAAAAATAAAATATAATTTTATAGAGGGAATAGAAGCATGCAATTTGGGTTGGGTTATGCTTTTTTAATTTTGAGAAAAATCAACTGCTGACCATATAATTTAATCTATCGATTTGACGGACTATGATAGTTTTCACAAACCCCGTTGGGTTAAAAAAATTGAGACAAACCTTTTATAAATAAGAAGCAACTAAATAATAACAAAACATTTAAGAGTATGAGAAAAACAGCAATTATATTCGCTTTAATAGCGGTAAGTATTTACGGGTTAAAGGCACAAGTAACTTGGTCAACCAACAGCAATGGAATAAATTACAATGGGGGTAATGTTGGGATTGGAACAACTAATCCAAGCACATTATTACATCTGAGAAAAGATGTTGTAAATAGCATTGGTCCAGTTCTTCTATTACAGAATAATCAATATTATGACAATTCAACAAATGCTGGATCGTCTATTAAATTTATTGGTGCAATTCCAGAAAGAAATATTGAGATAAAAGGAATAATGGGAAGTCTTGCTGTTCCAGAAAGATTATCATTTAGCATTAACGGTCTTAACGGTGATAATTGCATTGGAGAGGCAATGGTAATAAATAAAACTGGCAATGTTGGAATAGGAACAACAAACCCTGATAAATCATTACATATCCAGAAAAATGTTGCTAATGGCGAAGGTGCTTTTTTGCATTTAGAGAATTATCAATATGCTAGTGCAAATAATGCAACTACAGGTATTAGATTTAGTATACATCCTATTCGTTACGCTTTATTTCAGGCTGTAGGTGAGGGTGTAAATGGACAAGTAAATAGATTAGCAATAGGATTAACAGAACACACAGCGGATACATACGTTGAAAGATTGTCCATATTACATAATGGCAACATTGGTATTGGAACAACAAGCCCTACATCGATTTTTGAAGTTAATGGGTCTGTTAATGATAAATGGACCTCTAGCATAAAAAATGACGGTGGAAGTTCAAAAGGATTATTGGTTGAAGTAGGTTATGGAGGAAATGACGCATCAACTATAATGCAACTGGGTGATGCAAATGGAAACACACGGGCAACATTTAAAAGTAACGGCAACGTCGGTATCGGTATCACCAACCCCCAATACAAACTTACAGTAGAGGGCACAATTGCAGCTCGTGAGGTAAAGGTAACCGCCGAATTCTGGTCAGACTTTGTCTTCCACCCCAACTACAAACTCCGCACCCTAGGCGAGGTGGAGCAGTTTATCAAAACCAACAGCCACCTACCCGAAATACCTACCGCAGCAGAGGTAAAGGCTAATGGAGTTGGACTTGGTGAAATGAATGCTAAGCTGCTGCAGAAGGTGGAGGAGCTGACGCTGTATTTGATTGAGCAGAATAAGACTCTAAAAGAGCAGCAAGAAGAAATGCAACTACTAAAAGAAGAAATAAAAGAATTAAAGAAGAAATGAGATTGGATGGCTATAGGTTAAAAAAAAGCAAATTCGAAGTTAAAAATTACTAATATCTTACAAAGATGAAAAAAACAACAACCATATTGTTCATAAATATTATTTTACCTGCATTACTTATTTTTATTTTTTCAAGTAATATAAATGCTCAGGACAGTATATTCTATTACTATAAAAATAGAAAAGTTCAGCTTAAGAACATTTCCACGCAGTTGATTTTGGTTAAATACAAAGATGAGACAACTATCGAAAAAAAGAACCAATTGATAGACGAGGTAAATGGAGAATTGAAAAAATCTCAAATAAGTAACAGAGATAGGCAGAAAATAATAAGCAAAATTCCGACAGATAATAAATATATACAATCTTCGGTATATGCAATACAACTTGATAAAGAAACAAACAAAAATGATGTTAAACTAATATTACAACAGCTTAAAAAAAAGAAAGAAATTGCATATTCACATCCGGTTTTCCAAAACAGCGATGGAACTGTTCAAGCTTATACTGATGAGATAGTTGTAAAACTTAAATCAGGCACCCCCTATTATCAATTTATTGATATTGTAAAATCTGTTAATGCCGAGATTGTTTCGCAAAACCAATATCGTAAACAGGTCTTTTACCTTAAGACAAAGCCTGAAACTGAAAAAAGTCCTCTTGAGGTGGCAAACTATTTATTCGAAAGTAATTTGTTTGAATATGCTGAGCCGAATTTTTGGAGAACAGTAAAAAGTTCTGGTTCCAATAATTTTGCTGAAATGAGTGGAAATGATCCAAATTATGGTCAGCAATGGGCTCATACAAAAATGCAAGTTGCAGAGGCATGGTCAGTAAATGGTTTTACTGCTGGAGGAATCGGGAATATTAGAATTGCAGTAATTGATGATGGTTTGCAATTTAATCACCCTGACCTTAGTAACAATTTGGCTAAGGACGCAAATGATAATATTCTAGGGTATGATTGTGCAGGCGCATTGGGAGGGGCAACGAATGGTACAGATGGGCACGGAACAGCATGCGCTGGAATTATTGCTGCATCGAAGAATGGTGTAGGGGTACAAGGAATTGCTTACAATTCAAAACTAATATCAATACGCGTTTCTGATGGAGGGGTATTTGGCCCTGGATATCCAGACCCTGCGACTAATGATATTTTTATTGGTATGGGTATCGAACAAGCTGCTTATACTTTTAATGCAGACATAATAAGTATGTCCTGGGGCTGCACTCCTTCAAGTGAGTTGGAAGATGTGCTTTCGAGTGTGCACATGATGGGAAGAAAAGGGAAAGGATGTGTGATTTTAGCTGCGTCTGGTAATGATAATCATCCAGAAGTTTCTTTCCCATCAAGCCTTGATTTTGTAATCTCTGTTGGTGCATCAAAAGAAAATGATACAAGGTGCAGCCCATGTTGGGAGCCGAATAAGGGTAGTAATTATGGCGATAATTTAGACTTAATTGCACCAGGTAATAACATCTATACTACAGATTTAACCGGTCCAAACGGGTATAATCCAAGTGGTAATTATTATCCTGGTTTTGGGGGTACATCTGCTGCATGTCCCAATGCGGCTGGAGTAGCAGCCTTAATACTATCAGCGAAACCTGATTTATATAACGATCAGGTGGAGGAAATATTGTCAAAAAGTTGCGATAAAATTGCTCCTTATACTTATTTTTCTGATTATGTTAACCACCCACATAGCACATGGAATGAACAAGTTGGCTATGGAAGGATTAACGCAAAAAAAGCTGTAGAATTGGCTATAGGAACCATACCATCTACGGATCCCCCTGTAAATGTATTTGAGAATCAACTTTTTACAAATTGCCATTCGAAATATACAGGAGATTGTTTGAGTATTTCAAATAATTATGCAGTGATACCGCAAGGTGGATCTTGCCCTAGCTTTACATTATTTAAAAATAACAATGGAACATGGACTGAAATAGACAACTTATCTAATGATGAAGAAGTGCAAATGGACATTGAAATTGCTGGCGAAGATATTGTTTTCTCAAGTAGAAAAAAAGGTTCAATCCAAACATATAGCATTTTGAATTTTTTTAAAATTGAAAATGATCATCTGATAAACAAGAATAGATTTGTATTCGCTAATCATTATTTTGCTGGTTCAATGGCCATTTCTGATGATTATGCTGCAGTTGAAACATATTATTATTCCCAAGGTAATCCTATATCTGATAAAAAAATATTGATTTATCATAAAACTAATGGTATTTGGGCCCTAAGTCAGACCATTGTTGAAGATTTTTATGAGGGCAATACTTATAATAGAGAAAAAGGCCGTATTTCAATGTCAGGCAAGTATTTGGCAATTGCAAAAGTTGGTGGTTTTTGCGTATATAAATGTGCAGGCAATAGTTGGGTGAAAATGGGGAATGATATTTCGGCACAAAGTGAAATTATTTCAATTTCAGGAAACCAAATTGCAACAGCAGAAAGTCAAGAGGAACCTCGTATATATAAAATTGAAAACGATAATATCATACCTGATTCATATTTGTATACTAGCATTCTTGATGATTATCATTATTATTCCTTTGGCGATATTAAAATTTTAGGAAACACTGTATTATTTAGTGTATCAGACTGGAGGAGCAGTGATGCTGATGGTTATCCAACTACAATTCTCAAATTTGTAAAGATTGATGGAAAATGGCTTCACGCCCAAACTTTTTATTCACCTTATGGAAGTATTGGTCATATCACTCAATACTATGGTGCTTCTATCGGATTAAGTCAAGAATCCATTTTAATTGGATGTCCATATCATTTACATACAAATGATTATACTAAATCTGGTTCATTTTTCTATTATAATAATAATACCCCAGATTGTTCAATCAGCCATTATTTTGCAAATTTTAATCCACAAAGCAATTACTCTTTAAATGCAAGTGAAATAGTGCTAGGTGGAGATGGTAATTCAGTCCATTTAAAATCAGGTTTAAATATCAATTTAAAATCAGTAGGAGTTTGTGATGCAAATGGTTTAAAAAGCAGTAAACAGGATAGCGAAATCTTGCCAAATTATGAAAACAACCAAATATTTACACTAAACGATTTCCCTAAACATTTTTTAGTATATGCAAATTTCAAAGGTTCTGAAAATATCAATAATGATAACAATACAATTCCAGATATTAAGGAAGAAAAGTTTATAAATATAGGTGCAGACATTATAATATCCCCTAATCCTAATTCTGGAATTTTTAAAATTAATATTCCTAACGATTTAGTAATCAACATGATAGAAATCTTAAATTCTACAGGAACAACAATTTACCGGAATAATATATCCAATCAGGTCAATTTGGAAATAGATATTCGAAAAGCGCCTTCAGGTTTATATTTTGTTAAACTATTTTTGCGAGATAAGGTTTTAACAAGAAAAATTGTTAAAGAATGATTTCTCCTGGACCATTCGAATTTCCAAAAGCATTTATTTGTAGTTAAATTATTCAAACTGTTCCGGTAATCCTTCCGGGACAGTTTTTATATCCCTCAGGTGGCCAGCATTCACAGGGTTTCCCCCGTTAAGCCAAGGTTGTAGCTAATAAAACAATATAATTGAGTTGGGTACAGGTTCGCGATGCGCAACTATAAACATTTGATTTTGTAGGGTTTTAATAACAGCCCACTACCCCCTTAAACCTGTTTACACAATTTTCTTTATACTACTACCCATCACTTTTCTACATTCATAAGTGACTTTACTATATCCAAAAGTGACTTTACTACATCCACAAGTCACTTTTCTACATCCAAATGTGACTTTTCTACATTCATAAGTGACTTTCTTACATCCAAACCATTCCTTTTTACATCGAAAGCATTCCTTTCTACATTCCCAAGTCACTTTCCTACATTTACGAGTCAATTTCCTATATCCAAAGATGACTGATGAGAACCAGAACCTTTCTGATTAAGCATGATTTTTACTCAAAAATACTATGTTTGTATTCAAATGTTTATTGAATAAGAACAGCAAACCCTTTTAAGGTTATTAATCACAATAGAATTTCAGGGTAGAATGAAACAACACATAATAGCTGGTATTGTTAGTTTTGCTATTTTTCTCATTCCAAATCTTTCTACTGCTCAAAACAGCTCCGACTGCCATATCACAAATTCTGCATTTCAAGTTGGCGAGCAGATAACCTATCAGGTTAGCTATACATGGTTTTTTCTTTGGACAGATGTTGGGGAGGTGAATTTTTCAGTTTTATCGGATAGAAAGTCCAATAAAGACCTACTTCATCTTAAAAGCACAGGCTACACCTACCCCTTTTATGATTCATTTTTTAAGGTTCGCGATCTTTACGAATCGTGGGTTGATCCTAAAACGATACAGCCCATATACTTCAATCGCGATATTTATGAGGGTGGTTATACAAAGGAGAACGAGTACAAATTCGACTGGCTCAAGAATCAAGTATCAACAAGGGTTCGAAGGAAAAAGGGAGATAATCTTTATGATACGCTTAATATTGAGAGCTGCACCTTTGATGTTATCTCAGCAATTTATGCTGCTCGCAGCTACAACTATTCAAATATTGAAGCAAAGAAAATTTTCCCAATCACAGTGCTTTTCGACAAAGAGATATATAACATTGGCTTTAAGTTCATCGCCAAGGAACAAAAAAATATTAAAGGTTTTGGGAAGGTAACCTGCTTAAAATTTATGGTCGATGTAGTTGTCGGTGATATTTTTTCAGGAAATCAAAAGATATTTGTTTGGGTAACCGATGACCCAAACCATTTACCGGTTTATATCGAATCACCCATAAAAGTGGGAACTATTAAAGCCAAAATAATACGGTGGAAAGGGTTAAGGCATGAAGTTGAGTTATAGCAACTATATCGTCTGTATTTCTACATAAACATTCAGAAACCTATGTTTAGATTTAGGGCTAGCTGGTTAATTATCTGACAAAATCGACTCAGACTCAATCTATATGTCGCAGCAATAGGGGCAAGCGAAGCCCAAGGGTATTTCCTGAAAATTCATATCTTTGTTGAAATAATTGAAAAAATGAGAAAAGATTTAATAAAAGATAGAATTAGCAAGTCTATACATGCAAAAGACCCTAATGCTGAAGCTTTTCTTTTTGGATCCCGTGCAAGAGGAGATAATAGAAAGGATTCGGATTGGGACATCATTATACTAATTGATAGCAATAAGGTTACAAATGAGATTGAGGATAGTTTTAGGGATGAGTTGTATAATATCGAATTGGAATCGGGACAAATAATCTCAACTTTCATTTATTCAAAGATTTATTGGAAAACCAGCTTAGTATATTCCCCATTATATAAGAGTGTGAATAAGGAGGGTATTAAACTATGATTATTGATAACCGCAATGATTATATTAAGTATAGATTTCATAGAGCTACTGAATCATTTGAAGAGGCTCTAATCTTAGCAGAGAATATGCGATGGAATGCTGTTGTGAATAGGTTATATTATTCCTGCTTCTATGCAGTTATAGCACTACTGCTCAAGAATAATATTGAAACTCAAACACATGATGGAGCAAGAACTCAATTTAGTCTTTGTTTCATCAAATCAGGGAAAATTGATAAAAAATACGGGAAACTATTCTCTAAACTATTCGATTTCAGGCAAAAAGGAGATTATGGCGATTTATACGATTTTGATGAAGCAACAGTAAGTCCATTAATAAGTCAGGTTAAGGATTTTATAAAAGAGATAGAAAAAATTGTTCTAGAATAATCAAAAGTAGTTAACCTTTTTAATGCTTAAAGCAAAGTCAATATTAATTTAACGTCAACTCGATATAAGGGTTTAAGGGTAGAAAACAGCTACAAGCACAATCACTAACTCCGCCTTAAAAGGCGGAGTTAGTGATTCAGCCTTTAGCCTGTATTTGTAGCTAAGGCTGATATTTATTCTCAGGCATCAACTGTCATAACCCTTTTCCTTATATCGAACTCACGTTAAATTAACGTGAGTTCGATATAAGGAATGATAGTAATACTCTAAAATGCAATTTATTACAAATATTTCATTTGGTATTGGAATAATGGAGTTTCTTCTAATTTTTTTCTTCCATTTTTCCATTTTTCCCTGCCTACCGGCAGGCAGGCATCATTCCATTTTCTCCAATAGATTAAAATGCAGATAATGTAGCATTTAGATTGTTTCTTACATCGAGCTGACGTTAATTTAATTCTACATTGACAGTTTAAAAAAGCACGTATAATATTTATTACCAATGCGGATGGACTACTAATGTTTTTTTACGATGATAAGGTTTTGATCTTTACCTTAGTGCTTAAGAGTAATGATTCCTGCTTTTTGAACTTTATTTTAATCTCACAAACCTTAGTAGCCATAATCGGAAATCAAAATTAAAACCTTATTAATATTCAACTATTTAAACTTGACGAGCTAATAGTTTATCACTTTCCTACAAACAACCCCTCCCCCACAATCCCAATCCTTTTCAGCACAGCAGCCTTGCGGTTTTGCCCATTGATAATGACTTCAAGGGGCTCTTCGAACCTTACATGACGGACTAGCTCATCCTCATAAATTAGGGGTGCACTATTTAGGTATTTATAATCTAAATAACCCTGATCGATGTACGGGTTAACTGTGATATAGCCAACTCTGAACGAGGTCAGGTTTTGGAAGAAGTGAGTACCCTGACTCGGGTCAATTCGGTAGTTCTCCTGCCCTGCCTCAACGATAAGCCTTGCACCCGATATTTGCGACCATTTTACAGGAATACCAAGCCATTTATCGGTTGAGCCCCAACGACCAGGACCAATCAGGATATAGGGTCTTCCCTCTTTTACCAGCTGCTGATTTATCGAATCAACAATTAGGGCAATTTCGCAGGTTCGAGCCTTATCGAATGCTTCGGGGATGACATATACAACATCGTAAATATCCTGAACCTTACCATTGCCCAACGATGAATCGGAGAATAGAATTAAATCCTCCTTTTTAATGCTGTCGATATCAACATTAACCAATTCGCGATTTTGAACAATTGGACGAATTTGCAGAAAGCTGAAAAGCTTTGGTTGACCCACAGGAGTGTTAAGGTTTACAGCAAACTCAATCTCAACAGGGGTATTCATCTCCTGCTCTCCAAGCTTTAAAAGAGTACTTAGAATCTCTGCTAGCGGAAATTGTGCATGTTTCAATATTCCCGAAAAAGAGATAATTGGCAAACCTTGTCCGTTATACCCTTCTCGGATTTGCTGATTATCATGGTCGAATGTGGAGGCAAGCAGAGCAAGCGTTCCATCAACATATGCATCCCTAACATCCAGCTCTAGCAGGTTTATTCCATCATCGGTGGAGGGAACAAAGCTAGAAGCCCTTAAATCGAGGGCAAGGAAAGTTTTTTGGGTTTCGCTTAACGCCATCTCGGGGATCGACAGTTGAAATAATTTCTTTGGATACTTAGGCGAAAAGTGGAGGCTAGGTCTTCCTTCAACCACATGCTTTCCTAAACCAAGGGCAACGCTAGCAATACCATCCGATGGTTTTTCAGGCTCTATTGGATAGAAATTAAGTGAGCGTGCAACCCCTGAAATAGTTGGATAAAATTTATGTCCGTAGGCTGAGCCAACAACCTCCTGAAGAACAATAGCCATGCGCTCTTCATCAATTACATTCTGGGTTGCCTGCATATAAGCCTTGCTCTCCTTGTAATACACCGATGCGTAAACACATTTTATGGCCTGCCCCAATATGTCTAGCATTTGATGCTCGTTATCATGCAGGTTAGGAACCATATAGGTTGAGTAAATTCCTGCAAATGGCTGATAGTGTGAATCTTCCAACAGACTCGACGACCGCACAGCAATGGGATTTCGGGCCACCGAAATAAATGAGAATAAATCCTTATGGACTCTTGAGGGAATACAGGCATTTAAGAAGTTTCGAAGAATCTCTTCATTGCTGATATCCGACATGGCAATGGGGTAAAGATTATTTACCTCCATAAACTCATCGAACACATCCGTGCTTAACACTACAGTTCGAGGGATGGTAAGCGTAATCCCCTCAAATTTATGCATTAGGTAATTTCGTTTCAATACTGAATCGATAAAGGCTAATCCGCGACCCTTTCCACCCATTGAGCCATCGCCAATACGCGAGAAAATCTGATACTCATCATACTTTTCTCGATAAAACTTGGCTATTATACCTCGCCCTTTACTCTGCCTATACCTATCGATGGTATCGAAGATAAACCTACGAATCTCATCGAAATTACTGAAGTCCTCTGGAGTGAAGTATTTGAAAATCTCTGCTATAGGGAAAAGCGCTCTGGCTGTAAGCCATTTAGAGATGTGATGACGGCGAATATGATACTCTAGCGATGATTCGGGCACTTGAAAAATTAAATCCTGCAATGACTTTAGGTCGGTTGCACGAAAAATCTCATGCCCTGTATCGGGGTCGATAAAAACAAAATCGCCAAAGGCAAGATACTTAACAACAAAATCGCGGAGTTCAAGCGAGAGGGTTTTGGAGTACTTGTGCAGAAATCCAACCTTTAGCTGCTTCGCAATTAATTGATTATTTATATCCGACGATTGCAGTAGAATAGGCAAAAAAACGTTATCAGCCTTAATTTTCTCAATGAGTTTAACCCCTGCACGCTGTTCCATTTTACCGTTGGAAGGATAACTCATATCAGTTATCACACCCAACAGGTTATTCTTGTACTTCTCGTACATTTCAACGGCTTGGTCGTAGTTCTCAGCAAGAAGGATTTTGGGTTGTCCACGTAATCGCATCATCTTTTGATGCTCGTTCAGCCCTTCGGCCATAAACTCCTTACTTTGTGTATAAATTATTCGGTAAAGCAATGGCAAGTAGGCTGAATAGAAACGAACTGAATCCTCAACCAAAAGGATTACCTGAACACCAACCTCATTAACATCCTGTTCAACGTTTTGGCTATCCTCTATCAACTTAATAATGGCAAGCATGATATGCGCATTCCCCAACCAAGCAAAAACATAGTCAACTGCCCATAAATCAACCTTACTCAATTTCAATGATACTTCACGAGAGAAAGGGGTAAGAACAACGATTGGCTTATTTGGGTATAACTCTTTTATCCTCTTTGCTAATGTAAATGTATCCATCCCCTCCACGTTAATCATGGAAATCACTAGGTCGATGGGTTGTTTTTTTAATGTTGAAAATGCCTCCTCTGCTGACTTAGCTTGATAGAAAACAGGTGGATAACGAAGGTTAAGCGAAACGTATTCATTGAAAATTTGCTCCTCAATTCGACCATCCTCCTCAAGCATAAAAGCATCGTACTTGCTACAGATAAGCAGAACGCTTTTAATCTGCTTTTTCATCAACATATCGAATGCCGTTTCGGCAAAGTAGTACTTGCCCGCTTTTAGTTCGTTTGTTTTATTCTCCATGGCAATTTCGATTTTATTAATTTGAACCACATTAGGCACAATAGGACACATAATATATTGAACCACAATAGGCACATAGGGCACACTAGTTATATTATTATACTATTTCAGTATCTCAATTCTTCTCTATTGTGTTCTATTGTGTCTAATGTGGTGAAATTTTAAGTCACATTAGTATCCTTTTGGAAGATTAGCATAAATATCTGCAACTAATGTTTTCTGTCCTTCCTTGAAAATATTTGTGCAATTAAAATTGATTAATATCCCTTTGGGTTTTTCAAGCAACTTTAAATAAGTTAATAACTGTGCTTCATGAATAGGTAAAAGCACTTCAACCGCTTTAAGTTCAACTACAATCAACCTCTCAACCAAAATATCAAATCTTAAATCACAATCAATATGCAATCCTCTAAAAATCAACGGCACCTTTTGTTGAACATCAACCAAATATCCCTTTTCTTTCAAAAGATGCACTAAGCATTTCTCATAAACACTTTCTAAAAGACCTGGACCTAATTCTTTATGAACTTCAATAGCAGAGCCAATTATTGAGTGCGTTAAATCATTTATGTATTTCTGTGTCATATTTATTGTTTAATGGTTACAAAAAACCACAATAGGCACATAGGTCACATTAGTTAAATAGTTAAATTTACTTCTTGTCATTCTTTTCTATTGTGTTCTAATGTGTCTAATGTGGTGAATATTATTTACTCAATACTCGCAACTATCAACCTCTGCCTCCCATCCATTCTTACGACCAAAGGTTTCGGAAGATGAATATGCTTAAAGAATTTGGTTTCGGTTTCAACAGGATAACTATTTAAAACATCCCAATCAATTTTGGCCTTCAAATCGCCATCCTGAACTGAGCAGTAGCCAACGTTCATCGAAATAACATTATGAAAGAAGTGCGAGCCATAGGAGGCATCCAATGGAAAGTCATCGAAACTAGTCTCCACAATAATCTTCGCTTGCGAAATCTGAGGCCAAGTAACCGGAATGCCAATCCACCTATCGCGGCTTCCCCATCGTCCTGGTCCAATGAGTATGCATTGTCGATTTAATGCAATTAATTTACTATTAATGGAATCCAATTCCAGAGCCATCTCGCAGGTCATCGTTTTATCAAACGCCTCACGCTTAATAAAAACTATATCAGATACACTATTCAAATAGCCATTCCCCATGCCATTCTTGGATAGTAGTATCACTTTGCTCATATCAATCGCATCAAGGTCAACCTTGTAATCCTGGGTATTCCCGAGCATTGGCTTTATCTGTAAAAGGAAGAAGGAAGATTTATAGTTCGTATCCCGATTCAAATCAACTGCAAACTCAATTTCACAGGCAACCCCTAATGCTTCTTTTACAACATCGAGCACCACCTGAATTGATTGAGCCAACGGTATGTAATTATACTTTAGAATATTCGCAAAGTTAACCACCCTTGGCCCCGATTGGCTTAACCCTGGGGTTAATGAGTTATTCTCAGGGTTAAAAACCGAAACGCAGTGTTTTAAAGTTCCATGCTGCTCCGACTCATACATATTAAGCCTCGCAAGCCCTGCCTCATCGCCTTCGAGGAGATTGATATTATGCTTTGTCAGGTCAACCGCAAAAAAGTCAACCTGTGAATTCTTGATTAAATCGGTGTTTGAGTAGTTTATTAGGGTTGGATATTTGGGGCAAAACCGATATGCTCGCTCACCTTCAACAACGTATTTCCCTAGCCCTACCGCTATATTGGCAAAGCCATCATCGGGTTGGATATGACCGAATGGGTAGTAATTATACGATTGAGCCACACCGCTGATATGCGGATAGTAATAGTTTCCAAAGGTATTCCCAACCACCTCCTGCACAATAACCGCCATACGCTCATCCTCAATTTTATAGTTGATAGCTTTTATATACCCCCTAGCGGTATCAGAGAAAACCGAGGCGTAAACAAGTTTAATGGCATCCATAGCCTGCTTCAATCGCACATGCTTGTCGGGGTGGTTATTCGGTATTATATAGGTTTCGAAAATTCCTGCAAAGGGTTGCATAATTGAATCCTCAAGCAATCCCGATGAACGCACAGCCAATGGTCTATGGTATATTTGCAAAAGCCTGTCAAGTCTTATCTTCAGTTGTTCAGAGAGATCTGCATCGAGAAAGTGTTTTTGAATCTGAAGGTAACTCGTCGATGCAAAAACCTTCTCGTACAAGCTATTTCGCATCATAAAGCATTCGTACTCATTTGTACCAATTATTGATGTACGAGGTGTTCGGAGGTTGATATTAGGTGTGTACTGCGATACATCAAAAGTATAAATCAACGTATTAATAAATGATAGCCCACGCCCCTTACCCCCAAATGAGCCTTCGGCAAGGCTTACAATATTACTTTCATCTACCTCCCATTCTGTATCAAAGCCAACAATTTTACCTCTTCGTTTCTCCTGTCGATATTTCTTTAACGTGATAAGAAGGTATTCACGTATCTCATCTGGACCCGAAAAATCGTCGATGGTTGAGGGGTGAATTATCCTTGCCACTTGAATTTCGCCTCGGGCTGCTAGCCACATAGAAAAGTGGTTTTTCTGAGAATGGTATAAAAGGCTATCGTCGGGGATTACCCTTAGCGCTCGCTCAAACTCCTCCATTGATGAAGCAATACTCAGAGGATTTCCCAAGGAGTCCCTAAAAACAAAATCGCCAAACCCTAGAAAATTACTCAAAAAACTCTTTATCTCCTGCATCAGAATCTCCGAATTCTTGTTAAGAAAAGCCGCAGATAGGTTATTGGCCATCTCCTCCTTTCCCTGCTCGTACGATTGAATAATAATGGGTAGATTTGGAAGTTCTTTTCGGACATGTGAAACTAATTGACCCCCTGCATTCTCATCAAGTATATTGTTTTTATAAAACTTAACATCGGATATAAGGCACAGCATGTAGTTTTTGTACCGAGTAAAAATATCGATAGCCTCTTCATAGGTCCCTGCAAGAATGATTTTTGGCCTGATCCTAATCCTTAATACCTTGTAAAGATCATCAGTACTAACATCTTCTATAATTCGCTTGGTCTGCTCAAGTACACTGCTGTAAAGTAACGGCAGGTAACGGGAATAGTATTTTGGGGAATCCTCAACGAGCAGAATAACCCTAGTTAGCGCAATGCGTGTATCGTTTTCAACATTTACCCTATCCTCTAACAGCTTAATCATGGTGAAGAATACCTTTGGGTCGCCATTCCAAACAAAAACCTTATCGACACTAGCAATGGCAACGGGGTTTTTCTCCATCTCGTTTACGATGATGCTATTGTTCACCAATAGGTATAAGGGGATGTAGTTATATTCACTTTTAATACGCTTGCTCATCTCGAGCGGGGTATGCGTATCAGCCCCCATCATGATGATGATCATGTTGAAATACTTTTCATCGAGTTTCTCAAGCGCTTCATCGAGATTTGACACCCCCGTGATCCTAGGTACACTCGAAAGGCTCAACTTTGAATACTCTCCCAAAATATTATCGGTTAGACGATCCTCCTTCTCAATGCTATATGCATCGTAAAGGGTTGAAATAAGCAAAATTTCCTTGACCTTAAACGGCATCAGATCGTGGTAAATATCCCTATCTAGATTATGTTGATTAATAAATCGTTGGAGGAGCTGTTTGCTCGCAGGAGCCTCACCATCAGGTTTACGTCTTGGACTAATCCTAACCTCTTTAATAATATCCTTACCTTTGATACTATTCAGATACCCACTTAGAATATTTGTGATATTTACAATTAAGTCTCGCTCCTCCTTTAAAAAAGGACCTTCGTGTTCAATAGGGAACTCACGGGTATAATAAACCTCTATGAACCCAAAATCACCGTCAATGGTTTCGAATTCCTGCTTTTGACACCATGGAGTTACTCTAAACCCCGATGTCTGAAATTCATACTGACCGTACTTGATATGAACAATGGTATGCTCAGGGTATTGCCATGCATCGGGAAGGATAAGACATAGCTGATGTAATGTGTCCTGTATCGATTTACCTTCTTTGGTAATGGCAATTGCCTGATTGATTGCAGCCAACTCCTTTAGCCTCTCCTTGCTTTGAGCTAGCAACTTGTAAAAATCTTCGGGATTCGCAACAGGTTTCTGAGTCATGGCGGTAGATATAAATTATTATCACTACAACTTGAACTATCTTAATTCTTGCTGGAATGTTGGAATATTGAAATGTTGGGGCTTAACCTAAATAAGCTAATAAGCAGCAAGCATTATTCCATCATTCCATTATTCCATCAATCCTACCTGCCCAATCCAATATTCTATCCAACACCTTTCAAAACGTTTCAAGTTAATTCCATTTTTTATCATCATCAACCTAAAAAATGACTTTAAGTAAAACTCGGAGACTATTTACGTATATCGCCTAACATCGACATCGGTACATAACTGTATTTTAATGACTTTCATTGTCTCGTTTATTTTTTACAATAACTTTCAACTGAAATTTCAAAACAACATTCACTTTAACAATACAACTTTTAACTAAAACATTTCATCATGAAAAATGAAGCTATTGAGCAAAAAGTTAACAAGTTCATGGCCCAAGTAGTGGCTAAAAATCCTTCTGAACTTGAGTTTCATCAGGCTGTAAGGGAAGTTATCGAAAGTATAATGCCTTACATGGAAGAGCACCCTATATACTATAATGAAAAAATTCTTGAAAGAATTACAGAACCCGAAAGAACAATAATATTTAGGGTGCCTTGGATTGATGATAAAGGAGAAATCCAGATTAACCGTGGTTATCGTATTGAAATGAACAGTGCCATTGGTCCATATAAAGGTGGTCTACGTTTCCACCCAACCGTTAACCTTGGAATTTTGAAATTCTTAGCTTTCGAGCAAGTTTTCAAAAACAGTTTGACAACTCTTCCTATGGGCGGTGGTAAAGGTGGTTCAGACTTTGACCCAAAAGGAAAATCAGATAAAGAGGTAATGCGTTTCTGCCAAAGTTTTATGACAGAACTTCAACGCCACATCGGTCCTGATACCGACGTTCCTGCTGGTGATATAGGAGTTGGTGGTCGTGAGATTGGTTATATGTTTGGTCAATACAAACGTATCCGTAACGAGTTCACTGGCGTTTTAACTGGTAAAGGCAGACTTTGGGGTGGTTCATTAATTCGTCCTGAGGCAACTGGTTATGGCAACGTATATTTCGCACAGGAGATGCTTAAAACTCGCGGCGAGAGTTTCAAAGGTAAAATAGTTACTGTTTCTGGTTCAGGAAACGTTGCTCAGTACACCGTTGAAAAAGTAAATGAGTTTGGTGGAAAATGCGTAACCCTTTCCGATTCTGAAGGATTTATATATGACCCAAAAGGTATCGATGCTGAGAAACTAAAATTCGTTATGTATCTAAAGAACGAAAAGCGCGGACGTATTAAAGAGTATGCCGATAAATTTGGTTGCGATTATTTCCCAAATGAGCGTCCATGGGGTATTAAGTGCGATGTTGCTTTACCAAGCGCAACACAAAACGAAATCAACGGTGAAGAGGCTAAGATTCTTGTTAAGAATGGTTGCTACTGCGTTTCTGAAGGAGCGAACATGCCATCTACTCCTGATGCTGTTGAGGTTTACATTAAGAATAAGATTTTATTCGGCCCAGGGAAGGCTGCTAATGCTGGTGGCGTTGCAACATCAGGTCTTGAAATGTCACAGAACTCACTTCGCTTATCATGGACACGAGAAGAGGTTGATGCTCGTTTACATCAGATCATGAAAGACATTCATGAAACCTGTAAGAAATATGGTACAAAAGAGGATGGTTATATCAACTACGTTGATGGAGCAAACATCGGTGGTTTCGTTAAAGTAGCAAACTCAATGATTGACCAAGGAGCTGTTTAGTTATATATAAGTTTTAGTAGAATCTGTCGGGCTGCTCACCACAGCCTGACAGATTATTTTTCTCAATAATTTTTTTATTTTTTAACCATGCATATAGCGAGTATATCAAGATTAAAAAATATTTTTACAAGGAATATCAAAGGTTTAAGACGATATGTATATTTTTACATATCGTTTTTTATTACTTAACATGCAACTAATTTTAAATCAATGCGAATACAACGACTCCAATCCGAACCTCAAGTAAAAACTAAAGGAGATGTCATAGATGTCATTCTATTGGAACCTTTACTTGCTAAGTATCAAGGGAAAAAAGGAAGCTTAATTCCTCTTCTTCAAGGTGCTCAAGAAATATTTGGGTATATCCCCCGCGAAGCATTCGAAAAGATATCAAAGGTTTCAGGAATACAGCTGAGCGATATGTATGGCGTAGCAACATTTTACTCGCAGTTCAGGCTTAATCCTGTTGGCAAACATATTATAAAAGTATGCCATGGAACTGCCTGTCACGTTCAAAATGCCGATGCAATCTCTGATGCAATCAAGGAGGCCCTTAATGTTAAGGATGGAGAAACAACAGAGGATAGACTTTTTACCCTCGAATCGGTTGCTTGCCTAGGATGCTGTTCGCTTGCACCGGTTATGATGATTGGCGATGAGGCCTACGGCAAACTAACTGGCGCATCTTCAGTTAAAATCATAAAAGATATTAAGATAAAGGATGGAAATAAGAATTAAGAAATCAGAATCAAGTAGAAAGGATTAATAATATTTAAGGAGTCAGCCTTCATTCTGACTTCTGACTTCTGACTTCTGACTTCTAAAAAAAACATTAATGGCACAGACAAAAGTTATAGTAGGTTTAGGCAGCTGCGGAATCGCTGCTGGAGCCAATAAGGTTTATAATAAAATCAAAGCCCTGAAAGAGGCTGATAAACTTGAATTTGAACTTAAAAAAACTAGCTGCATCGGAATGTGCTACCGAGAACCGTTGGTAGAGGTTATTGATGAGACTGGTTCATTCATATACGGTGATGTTACCGAGGATAAAGCCACTGAAATTCTTCAGCAGCATGTCATCGGGCTCAACCCAATCAAGGAGTACGTGGTCAAAACAGACCTTTTTGATACTCCTGATAAAGGCTACTTTGAAGGACAGGTTAAAATTGCCCTTCGCAATTGCGGCTACATCGACCCCGAAAGCATAGAGGAGTACGAAGCCCGCGATGGTTACAAAGCCATTAAGAGAATTGCCTCGGATAAAATTCCTTACGAAGCAGTAATCCAAACTGTTTTAGATTCGGGCTTACGAGGTCGTGGAGGTGGAGGTTTTGCCACCGGCATGAAGTGGCGATTTGCCCGAAACAATAATTCTGACGACAAATATATTATCTGCAATGCCGATGAAGGCGACCCTGGAGCCTTCATGGACCGCTCATTGCTCGAAGGCGATCCACATGCAGTGCTCGAAGGAATGATAATTGGAGGATATGCAATAGGAGCAAATCATGGAGTTATATATTGTCGAGCAGAGTATCCTCTTGCCATTAAACGCCTAAACATTGCGCTGGAACAAGCAAGACAAAGAGGTTACTTAGGCAACAATATTTGCGGAATCGAAGGGTTTAATCTTGATATCTATGTAAAGGAAGGTGCTGGAGCATTTGTTTGCGGTGAGGAGACTGCTCTAATGCAATCAATCGAGGGTAAGCGCGGTATGCCAACTAAGCGTCCTCCATTCCCTGCTGAATCAGGCCTTTGGAGAAAACCATCGAACATCAACAACGTTGAGACATTTGCAAATATCCCCTACATCGTTTACAATGGTGCTGGTTCATTCAACAAGTACGGCACTGAGAAAAGTAAGGGTACTAAGGTTTTTGCACTTACAGGCAAAATAAAACACGGTGGATTGGTTGAAGTCCCTATGGGAATAACACTTAAAGATGTTATTTATAAGCTAGGTGGTGGTATTCAAAACGATAAGGAATTCAAGGCTGTTCAGATGGGTGGTCCATCGGGTGGTTGTATTCCTAAACATCTTGCTGATTTGCAGATTGACTACGACCAAGTAAATGCTACCGGAGCCATTATGGGCTCAGGAGGTATGGTGGTAATGGATGAAACTACCTGTATGGTTGACATAGCAAGATTCTTCCTCGACTTTACCCAAAAAGAATCGTGCGGTAAATGCACATTCTGTCGAATTGGAACCAAGCGGATGCTTGAAATTCTCACTAGAATCACTGAAGGGAAAGGTGTAGAAAGCGATATCGCAACTTTAGAAGAACTTGCAGTTCAGATTAAGGACAGCACCCTCTGCGGTTTAGGCCAAACTGCACCAAATCCTGTACTCACAACAATCAAGTATTTCAGACACGAGTATGAAGCCCATATTCGGGATAAAAAATGTCCCGCTTTAAGTTGTAAAACTTTGCTAACCTATGAAATAAAACCCGATAAGTGCACAGGCTGTATGGTTTGCGGTATCAAGTGTCCTGTTAAGGCAATTGAGGGAGAGAAGAAAAAGGCTCACTTCATCCATCAGGAACAGTGTATCCGTTGCGGCGATTGCTACTCACGCTGCAAGTTCGAAGCAATTACAGTTTCTTAGCGATTTATTAACTATCAACGACCAACGAATATGAGCGAAAAAATCAATATAATCCTCAACGGACAGAACACTACAGGTTTTAAAGGTGAATTCATTCTTGATGTGGCAAAAAAGCATGGAATAGAGATTCCAACTCTATGCAACGACCCACGTTTGGAACCATTCTCAGCATGTTACGTCTGCCTAGTTGAAATTGAGGGCAACCGCAACCTCCAACCCTCCTGTTCTACACGCATTGCTGAGGGTATGAAGATTAACACCGACAATGAAAGGATTTACAAAGCGCGCAAAACGGCTTTAGACCTAATAATGAGCAATCACTATGCCGATTGCGTTGCTCCTTGTCGTGAGCGATGCCCTGCAGGCGTTGATGTTCAGGGATATATATCATTGATTGAAAAAGGCCTGTACACCGAAGCTATTAAGGTAATTAAGCAAACGAATCCTCTACCTGCTATCTGCGGTAGAGTTTGCGTTCGCCCTTGCGAGGCGGCTTGCCGTCGCAACCTCCTAGATGAAGGAACAGGAGTTGGGATTGATTATATGAAACGCTTTGCTGCCGATGCTGATTTAAATTCTACATATCATTATAAACCTGAGGTTGCTCCATTGACAGGTAAAAAGATTGCAATTATAGGCGCTGGTCCTGGCGGATTATCATCTGCCTACTTTTTGCAGCAAAAAGGACATCAGTGCGATATCTATGAAGCACAACCCTATTCAGGTGGTTGGCTAAGATATGGTATCCCTGAGTATCGACTTCCCAACGACATTATCCAAAAAGAGACCGATTGTGTAACTGAACTTGGCGCAAATATTTTCTACAATAAAAAACTTGGCGACAACCTTAGCTATAAGGAGTTATCGGAGAAGTATGACTCCGTAATCCTAACCATTGGTTCACAACGAGGCACTCTGCTAGGTTGCGATGGAGAGGATGCCGATGGTGTTTTCTCAGGAATCGATTTCCTAAGGAATATGGAGGTAACGGGTCAACGTTACGATTTCACAGGGAAAAAGGTTGTTGTAGTTGGTGGTGGAAACACTGCAATGGACTGCTGTCGCACATCTTTACGATGCAAAAGCACCGATGTTAAGGTTGTATACCGTCGTTCAGAGGCTGAAATGCCTGCAAATCCTATTGAAATCCATGAATCTAAATTAGAAGGGGTTGAATATCTTTTCCTAACAAACCCTATCAGGGTCAACAAGGATGAAAATGGCAAACTAAAATCGATGACACTAATCCGCATGGGATTGGGCGAACCCGATGCCTCAGGCAGAAGAAGACCTGTTCCTGTTGAGGGTTCAGAGTTTGATATCGAGGTAGATTATATTTTAGCAGCTATCGGTCAAAAGACCGAAATCAATTTCCTTGATGATATCAATAAATACGCAAAAGATGGTCAGCTAAAACCCACAAAATGGGGTGATATTGATGCCGATAAAAACACATTACAGACAGGTATTCCATCAGTTTTCGCAGCAGGCGATGGAGTTACAGGTCCTGCAACATTAATTGAAGCTGTTGCTCAAGCACGTTTAGCGTCAAACAGTTGCCATTTATTCCTTACAGGCCAAAAAGTTGAAGCACCTGTAAAGGAATTTTTAAGCAAAAAGGATAACTTCAAGAATCAGGAGAAGGACGAATACATTGGTCGCTATCGTAACCAAATCCGAGAAGAGATGCCTGTTATGGAACCCTATAGCAGGGTTAACTTCAAAGAGGTTGAACTTGGCTACACCGAAAAGCAGACTCTTGAAGAAACTAGCCGTTGCCTTGAATGCGGTTGCGTTGAGTACTTCGATTGCGACCTAAAGAAACATGCCGACACCTACAAAGCAGACCAAAAAAGATTTGCCGGCGAGCACAAGGAGTATCAGCTAAATATTACACACCCCTACATCGAAATTGATAACAATAAGTGTATTCTATGCTCACGATGCGTTAGAATTTGCAAGGAGGTTGTTGGGGCGAATGCCTTAACCCTTGTGAAACGTGGCTTTGAAACCTATGTTGCACCTGCATTTGGAGATAAGTTGCAGGATACAAAATGTGAATCATGCGGAATGTGCATCTCCGCTTGTCCTACAGGAGCAATTACAGAGAATGTTCCTTTCAAACCGGGTCCTGTTAAACTCGATACTTTCGAAACCATCTGCGGATATTGCTCGGTTGGTTGTAAATTAACCTACCATCATCGGGCAGGATTTGTTATGAAAGTAACAGGGGCTGAAGGCATGGTCAACAAAGATGGAAATCTTTGTATGTATGGTAAGTTTGGCTATCGATTTATCAACGATAAATCTAGAATCACTAAGCCACTTCAAAAAGTTAATGGAAAGTTTGAAGAGATTAGCTTCGACAAGGCTTACGAACTAATTGTCAATAAAATTAAATCTGTAAAACCTGACCAAAATGCTTTTTTTGCAGGAGCAGGATTAACTAATGAGGAGCAATATCTAATTCAAAAATTGGCTAGAGTTGGAGCGAAGACTAACAACGTCAATAGCTTCCACTATATGGGTGGTGCCAAAGGGTATGCCACCGATTCATTAAGCAATGTACCTTTTAGCGAAATCAAAGGAGCGTCAAAGGTATTTTTGATTGGCGCTGAAATCAACAAAGACAACCCTGTGGTTGGATATATGGTCAACTCGACAAAGAAGCCATTTGATGTCATATCAATCAATCCAAAGAGCACGCTAAAACATAAGGCAACGACCTTTAACACGGTAAAATCCTACTACCATTTTATTAAGGCTGTTAACTACTACCTAATATACAACGGTAAGCAGAATAGCATGTTCATAAAGGACAACTGCAGTGGCTATGAGGATTACAAGAAAAGTCTATTATCGATAAAATACAAGGAATTATGCACAGAAGCCTGCTATAGCGATTGCGACTGCGATTGCGCTTGCGTTCCTGATTTTGCTGAATCGTTCAACAATGAGATGAATGCAATTCTCATTTTTAGTGAGAAAGAGGTTGGGCCTGACACTACCCGAGAAATCATGAATTTGGCAATGATTACAGGTAAACTTGGAAAAACATCGAGTGGAGTTATCGCTTTGAAGCAGAAGAATAACTCCCATGGTCTATTCGACATGGGTGCAAGACCAAAGACAGGGGTTGGGCTACAGGATATTTCAAATCCTGAATTCATCTCCAAGATGAAGAGCAAATGGGGTATCAATGATTTTCCAAAGGTGGTAGATGAGTGCTTTACTGAACGATTCGAGAAGGGCGAGTTCAAGAATCTATTTATTTTTGGCGAGGACCCAATCGGTTGTGCAAAGGATAAAGAATCGATAGAAAGCATCTTCAACAAGGCTGATTTCAAGGTTGTTCAGGAATCATTCATGAGCGAAACGGCTAAACAGGCCGACCTCATTCTTCCTGCATCGCTTTGGTTTGAGGGTGGAGGCTCTTTCACTAACTCACAGCGAATGATTCAAACTTTTGAACCAAATCTAAATCATAAGATTGAAGCATCCTCAGCTGAGCAGTTAATCAAACTTTTATCGAAATTTGGCTCGAATGGATTAAGCGATATTCATGACGTAAACATGGAAGCGTTATCGTTGCTCCCAACAAAAGTTGAGAATACAAAACATGAATTCGTTTACACCGAGAAAGAGAGTGGTGAACAAATGTATTCTCATGGTTGTAACTATATTATGAAACGATTTGATAACGAGTTTAGAAATGCTTTAAAAAAATAGAAATAATACTAATTACTTGTTGACCAAAACTGTCATTCCTGCGAATGCAGGAATCTATTGTAGACTTATTGGATTCCGGGACTTCGCCCGGAATGACGTGATAGAATATGATTCTTTTTTAAGTTTCTCTAAAATAAATTAACAGTATTCACTATGACCGAATTTACCAACATAAACGACATTCTCGATTTTGCAATCCAAAACGAGCAGAACGCAGTTGAATTCTATAATGAGTTAGCCAAAACTGCACGAACTGAAGATATGCGTAGCACATTCACGCTATTTGCGCAGGAAGAAATGGGTCATAAGGCTCGGTTAATGAAAATTAAGGAAGAGGGAATATTTAGCCTCCCAACAGCAAAAGTTGCCGACCTTAAAATTGCCGACTATGTTGTTCGAACCGAAGTAAAAGGGGAAATGACCTATGAACAAACACTTGTTCTTGCTATGAAAAGGGAAAAAGCTGCGTTTAAACTTTACTCTAAACTATCAGAGAAAGCCCCAAACGAAGATTTGAAAAAACTCTTTCTTGGTCTTGCTCAGGAGGAATCGCGACATAAGCTTAAGTTCGAACTTGAATATGATGAGTTTGTGCTAAGAGAGAATTAAGTCGTAATAGAACATCTCCGTGTCACTCCGTGATTCCTCTGTGGAACTCTGCGTTATATATTTCACTGAGAGGCACTGAGGAGCCACAGAGATTCACTGAGAAAACCTTTATCAAAAATCTCCCTTCAATTTAACTTTTCACTTATCTTTGATATCGGATTCGATGTCATAAAATGGTTTTTACTAAAAGCAAAGGTTTTTTATTGGTTATTATAGCTCTACTGCTTGTATCCTGCTCAAAACCAAAGCAGCAACTTGCAAGGGAACGGTTTATTGTTACCTCAAATAACCTGAATATCCGAATCGACCCCACTCAACTGTCTAAAACCATTGGCACCCTCTCAAAAGGTGATACCATTATCGCGCTAGCATCTGACAAGTTTTGGGTAATGGTAAAAGTTGAGAATCAAACAGGTTTTATTGCAAGTGAATACCTAAAAAAACTTGCTCCGATTAAACCACCCAAATTCATATCGTTTATCGAAAAGTACACAAACCCGAACAACCACTATTTTTGGTTATCTACTCTATTCCTTTTATCTGCTTGGATTTTATTAGAGTTAAGATTGATAAAATATGAAAAAGACCTAAAAGAAAAACATCAAATCAACACCAAGAAGATTTCGGTTACCCCTTTGATTTTCTTTGCATCAGCGATACTTACAGCTATTTTATATTTACTTTGGAGAGACCAAGTAATTGATTCGTTATTTTACAAATTTTCCCTTTTACCAAAAGGAATGGGAAGCATCGCTTGGATTATTTGGATACAATTTGCAACCATAACCATTGGGCTAATTATCGACCTAATCGGCTCAATCTATTTAAGCGGAGTGAAATATGGTTTTACTATTTATCTCTTCGAGCAGGGAATTAACCTAATTATCTTCGCCACTGCACTTTTCCTTACCCTAACTCTCTTTGTGGTAGCAATCATTATTCTCGTAATTTTCTTTGCAATACTCTACACGTTCATAGTAACAGAGAATGGGAAATCATTTCCTCGATTTATCAACTCCAAAATTTAATCTGATTATCTCTTGTATCTTTTACTAGGCCTGATTTATATACCTTACCGCATTGGCCTTTACTGAAATCCAAACTTTGTTACCTGTTCTAAGGTTTAATCGTTCAAGCGACTCCCAAGTAATCAATGCGGCAACGCGGATTCCAATATCAACCCAAACTTCAAAACCATGCTTTTGCTGAAAGATATCCACAATAACCCCTTGAAATGTATTAATTGCGCTAGAATTAGGATTATCGGATGATATGGAAACTGAATTTTCAGGGAAACTAACATACCCATAGCTACTTTTCTCATCGGTGTAAAGCCAAATTTTGACACCATTTGCAATGAAACATCTTAGGTCATGTTCAGAACAATCAGATATAGAACCTTTAAAAAAGTTTTTAATCCCACTAAAATTAGCCACAAACTCTGAGGCAGGGTTTTGAAAAACATCAACGGGAGTCCCTGTTTGCACGATTCTTCCGCCATTTACAACCGCTACATGACTTCCCAACGAAATCGCCTCATCGTAATCGTGAGTAACATGTATGACCGTTTGTCCCTCGCGGTTAATGCCTCGCAGCAAAGATTTTAGCCCTGCTCTTAGCTGCACATCAATTGATGAGAGTGGTTCGTCTAAAAGCAAAACTTTTGGTTTCAATGCAAGGGTTCGCGCTAGTGCAACACGCTGCAATTCTCCACCCGAGAGGTTTTGAGGATTTCTTTTGATAAGGTGCGAAATGGAAAACTCCTCGGCTAATCCGTTTACCCTCGATTTTAAATCTTGACCCTTAACCCCTTTCCGCTTTAGCGGGAAAGCAATATTATCGTAAACCGACAGGTGTGGAAATACCGCCAAATCCTGAAAAACAAGACCTACGCTTCTGCTGCCAATGGCTAATTTTGTTATATCAATATCTTCAATAAAGACACTTCCCTTATCGGGTTTAATAAGCCCTGCTATAACCTCAAGTATAATTGACTTCCCTGCACCTGATGGACCGAGCAACATAAAGTAATCGCCTTTATCCACCTGAAAAGTGATATCGTTTAGCTCAAATTGGCCATACTTCTTCGATATATTCTCAACTCTAAGCATCCTTATTCTCCTTTCGTGCAATTAACCGAACAAGTATAAATACAGCAAGGCAAACACCAATAAATATAACTGCTACAGGACGAGCATACTTCAACCCAAAGGAACCGAATCGTTCAAAAATCAGAACAGGTGTAATCATTGGATTGTATGCAACAATAATAACGGCTCCAAACTCGCTCATCCCTCGGGCAAACATCATAATTAATCCTGAGATAATACTTTTCCATGCCAATGGAAGAGAGATAGTAAAAAATACCCTAGCGGGCGATGCCCCAAGATTTAAGGCTGCTTTCTCCAATCGTTCAGGAACAGATGCAAATCCCTCTCTTGCGTAGTTGATTAAAAAAGGAACGCTCACAAATGCCATTGCCAAAGCAATACCTGCAGGTGTACCAACAAAGCTAAAACCCAATGATGATGATGTTTTTCCTAGCACACTTTCCCTTGCCATAAAACCTAACAGGGCAATACCTGCAGCTGAATGTGGAATTACAACGGGTAAATCGATTATACCAAGCACCAACCTTTTTAAAGGGAAATTGTGCCGTGCCAACAAGTATGACAAAGGAATGGATAGCATAGCAAAAATGAGCGTTGCAGCCATTGCCACCCAAATAGTTAACCAAATACTCTCTTTTACCTCCTTCTCGGCAGCAGTGCTAACAATGCTCTCTAACGGAGTTGCGAGCACCATCCCAAGAATTGGGGATATGATAAATAGAAGTAATACACCACCTAGCAATGATAATACAAGTTTAAACCAAGAAAACTCTTGATTAATATTTTTTATCCTATTGCTTAGTTTTGAAGGCATATTTCCTTTTTGTCATTCCGGGCGCAGTCCCGGAATCTATTTATAATGAATCATATAAATCATTCCAATCAGGATTTGTATTGTTTATTAGATTTTCCTTAAACTCACGTTTCCACTTCTTCATTCTCTTTTCTTGCTCAATTGCAAGTCTAATATCCTCAAATTTTTCAAACCAAACGAGTTTCACACAATTAGACTTCTTTGTGAATCCTTCATTCATTCCTGTTTTATGCTCTATTGCTCTTCTCTTCAAATCATTTGTAACTCCTATATAGAGAACAGTATTATTAAAATTTGTCATCATATAAAGGAAGTACATAATAATTCACTTTATTTAGTTAAAAAGATTCCGGGACTACGCCCGGAATGACAGTTGTGCTATTTCTTCAACGCAAACCCCTTCAGCACCTCAGGAATGCTATCGAACGACGCTGTTGAAGATGGTACAATTGCTGTTTGTCCCATTTTCCTCATAATTGTCTGTCCCCCATTTGCCTCCAAAAAGTATTTTACAAATTCAAGTGCAAGTTGTGGGTTTAGAGCATTCTTCGGAATAGTTAACCCATAAACCATTGGCTCTCCATTCATGGTAATAAATGTTTCAGGTGTCTTCCCTTTTACCTCAACCGAAACAGTTTTGTAAAGTTCATCAAATGCAATATTTGAAAGGTTAATCTCCTGAGGTAATTCAAGATACTTTAACCCATGCTGAATGGCCACTGACTTATAAAGAAATATATAATCGATGGTGTTGCTTTCGAGTAGTGCCAGTAAATCAACCTCTTTGGGGCGAATGTACTTTATATCCTTTTCAAGAATATTGTTGGTTAAGCCAGATTTTGAATAGAAAATTTCAGCAAGTTTAACGGTCATTACTGTTCTGTAACCGCAGGGGTCGGAATTTGGGTCGCTTCGACCAAAGGCAACATCATCCTTGGCAAGTATATCGAACCAGTTATCTTTAGTGATTTCGCTAGCACGCCTCGATTTTTCGTGATAAACTATTGCCATCTCATTCCCTGCAAATGGAATATTCCAAGAGGCAAACTGTGGAATAAGCAATTTATCAATCACCTTATAATCCGCCGAAGCCATAATATCGCAAGGCTTACTGAGTTCGCTGATTTTTCGGGCGCACTCAACGCTACCTGCACTCTCCAGCTTAAAGGTTACATTGGGGTGTAAACGGGTAAAACTATCAACCGCTGCTTTCATAGGCAAAGAAAGGCTACCCGCATGGAAAACGGTCAATTCACCAGAAACAGTGTTTATCTTCTCCGCTTTTCTTCCACAAGACGACATCAATACGAATGAAACAAAAAGCAGAATTGTTAGTCTTTTGAGACGTGTATTCATAAGTTATATTATTTATCATTGGTAACCATTAATCATTAGTTACCGAAAAAGAATTTAAATTCAATAGGTCGCAGCTATGCTGCTTCTATCGAAAAACAATCATCTATTCTACAAATAGTTCGCAGCGATGCTGCTTTTAAAGTCGCAGAGCGACGACCTATTTGTAGCCTTTTTATTAAACCGAAAATCAAGCCCCGTTAGGGGTGACCTATATAATAAATGTAGTAATATCAAGTATTTCATGAATTATATAATATTTTAGTGAGTCAATAGTGATTATTATTTTACAATTATATAAAGCTATACGTTACCGAAAACTGAAAAAATCGACCAGGTGATATATATCCCTTTTTATCGGTATATGGATTATCAAGAATATCTTGAATATCCAAAGTTAGTTTTATTGACCTGAAATCTTTCCAAAGCCTTAGGTTAAAGGTATTCCATGAACCAATTTCATCGCTATTAACCTCATCTAACCACTGTGGACCTATGTAAACCCAAACCAAACCAGCATTCACAAATCTATTTTGAAAAATGGCTTCTGCTGATGCTTGTCGCATAGGAACTTCAGCAAGCGCCTTTCCCTCTAGATTGGTTGTATCAGCTAAAGGATTCACCTTATATTTAATAATCTCTGAATGGTTTAGTGAGAAGTTTCCTCTTAGCATCAGCCATTTTAAAGGGTTAACATTCAAGGAAATTTCCCCTCCAACAATTCTTACCGAGGTAATATTTTCCCGCTTCACAATTGGCTTTATCTCGTTCCCCCCAGTATCGATAGAATCGCCTGTTGAAACAAAGTACTGAAAATCAGAACCATTCGATAAGTATAATGCAGCATCAAATCGGGCAATTGAATTAATTTTAATGCCCCCACCCATTTCATAGGTTAAAAGGTGTTCGGGTTTTAAGTTCGGATTAGCAAGTTTAAAACCCTTGGTGATTTTTCTTGAAGAGCAAAGGTCATCTAACTTTGCGGGCATAAACCCAGTTGACACTGAGCCATAAATGCTTAACCAGTTATTCGGAAAGTATCGTATTCCTAACTTAGGGTTTAGGTCTTTCCATGAACTTCGAGCGAAATCAGCAAGTGTATCTCCTGTAAATCCAGTATTCTTTGTAGGTTGAGTCACTTTTAGTAAACCATCATAGAAGGTAGCCACATCAAAACGTAATCCTCCTAAGATTTTAATTTTTGAATTTAAAAGTGAGTGTTCGTCCTGAATAAAGGCGGCAGCAAATAATACTTTCCCCTTACGTAACAAATCATCGGTTGATGTTCGGTAGATATCCTCAGCGTCCATCCATCCATGCTTTACGTCGACGCCTCCAATAAGCACATTATTTGAACCAATTCTTCGAGATGCATTAGCCCAAAAGCCTAAATCTCCTGATGTCTGAAAGGTATGATAGAGCTTATAATCGCCTGTGGTATTAATATTTTCATTTTGACGATAGTACTTCTCCTGCTGAGCATAACCATATAGTTCTATGTCAAATTTTTCAATCTTCGCTGTATAACCAAAGCGGAAACGTTTTGTGGTGTAGGCATCAAAACTACCATCAGCCAAATATACAGCCCGTCCTGCACCCCTTTTATCTTCGTAATAATTACCTCCAATATAAAATGATGAGCTATCGGATAACGGAATTACAGTTTTGATAACCAAACCCTTTTCGTTAATATAAGAATTAACGCTATTTGAATCCCTTACCGTATACGGTTCAATAATATAACCATCGCCATTTCTGTAGAATCCATTAACCATGATATTAATTCCTTTTCTGAAAACAGGAGTTTTTCCACCCAGCATTGCCCTAACTCCATAGAGTCCAAAACCACCTGCTTCACCAGTAACTGAGCCATAAAAAGGAGAATTGAGTGGTTCCTTGGTTCTGATATTTATTACACCTGCCATTGCATTGTTTCCAAATAATGCCGATGATGGACCATGAACAACCTCAATTTGGTCAACCATATCGGGTGAAATCAGACTCCAGTTAATAAATCCATAGGATGTTTTATTCATCGGGGCACCATCGTAAAGTATCAGCACTCGGTTCGAACCATCCAATCCGCGCATGGTTACCGCTGCATTCTTTGAGAAAACCCCATTCGACCTATCGATGTACAAACCAGGGATTGTTCTTAAATAGTTATCGGTATTTAGGGCTGATTGAGAACGAAGTTTTACACTATCAATAACACTTATCATAGCAGGCACCTCCCAAGTCGATTGAGGAGTAAGTGTAGCAGTTACAATAATTGGATTTAACTCAATTGGCGATTCCACAAGAGAAACAGCAACAAAATCATTTGGTTTCACATTAGACCTATAAACCGCTCTATAACCAATATGGCTAATCACAATATTTGAATACGCTTGCTTAATATCGCAAAAAGAGAAATTTCCATTTGAATCGGTAACTGTGCCCAACGTTTTTTCAGCAAGTTTAATGGTTACCCCTGATAATGGCTGATTAGTTCGAGAATCGATAACCCGCCCAGTAATACATGTTTGACTAAACCCCGAAAAGGAAATAAAAAATATTAAAGAGATAATGCAAAACAATGATTTCATAATAAACAGCAATTCTTTATTGAACTTTATTTTTGCATTACGATGGTGATAACAACTTTGCCAGCATCCTGACCTACAGCCTCATTAACCCTAAAAATCCCATATTTACCAGTACTTTCATCTTTGAATGAATAAGTATCACCAACTACAAGATTTTTTGCTTTACGATTCCCTGTTATTGAGTAGGCATTTACAACATAAACAGGGTCGGTGATTGCCTCAAATTGAGCCTGATTGATACTCATTTTGATAAAACGGGTAGTATTCAAAACCGACCATCCCGACAAATCGAATATCCCCGAAAGATTTGCACCAGGAGACGATAAAACATTTGCCTCTCCTGATGAATTATCATAGTAATAAAGAAGATTAATATTTTGCGAAACAGAGCCTGCATCCTGCTTTGTATATGTCACTCCATTTGCAAATGACAGAAAGCCCTTGCCTCCCACTGCATTCTGAGCATCGAGTGTAATATTTGCGTACCATTTGAGTTCTCCACCTCCTGAACCAGCCTTCTTTTGAACCTTAATGCTTTTTGATGCCGAACCACTCTCGATATCACGAATTGTAAAAACGATGGAATCGACCTCACTGCCACTTTTAGCAAAATCAACATCCCTTACAAACTCGTTAGTATTCATTCCTTCATCAACAACTCTAACATTGTTATTTGCAACAATAAAATTAGTTAGGGTTTGTTCTCCATTCCATTTACAATGCACTCTAAAATGTAGAGTCGATGCCTCCATTGCTGAGGTATCGTTAGTAATCAAATTCTCGCCATCAACAAGTTCGATGGTTGGTGCACCAGCATCTGTTTCAGACTTGCTGCATGATACTCCTGATATCCCTAAACATGCAACAAGCAGTAAAACTCGACAAGCAATATTCTTCATATCGATATGTATTAAAAAGAGGTTGAAAAGACCAAACACAGAGGCACTGAGACATAGAGTTTATACATTTCTCTATGACTTTGTGTCTCTGTGTTTATTTTCTTCTTTCCATCCTCATTATTATTTTTTCCCTCTCATTTTTTTCAATCCTGTAACCAATCCAACCCCTGCTAATGCGCCAATAAACCCAAACGTTAGATGTGTAAACCAAGGGAATAACAACCCGCCTTTTAGCGAATTATGCATAATACCAAACATAGGAGAGAAAATCATTCTAATAACAGGAATAAAACTATATACAAACCCTCCAAGCAATGCGGCAAGTGGAATCCAAACCCATACCGAACGCCATTTATACCAAGCAAAATCGATTACAATACCCATCATTAGGTATGTAACAGGTAGCATTGGATCACCGTAATGCAAACCAGGAATCATTGTAGCAAGGATAGAACCTGAAATGGTAATTGTTGATGTAATCCTCAACTCCGAAAGTGCTCTTGCTCCCATAACCAATAGCATAAATTCCAAACCATGTCGTCCAGGCATATTCAACGGAATACGAAATCGGAAGTGCAACCAGGTTGCTAAAAAGCCAGTCATCAAAAGCAATAATACCTGTACAGAAATGGTTAGGCTAGTCGGAAATGCTCTTGATATACTCTTTGTCTGCGATTTTGTAGCAATATTCTTCATTATTATCAATTTTATTAACTATCAAAGTAATAAGCCCGTTTCGATGAACCGGTCTTAACCAACCTTCAAGTAGTATTGCTGAATTTTCGTCAATCAATTCTCCATCGGGGGTTACAATTTTATGCAAAAGAACTAATTTTTTTATTTCGGTTGATGTTTTAATCCCTGAAATTGTTCTAACCTCAGTTCCTCTTAACCCAACAAATCGCCCATCGTTGCCCGATGCACGTAATCCAACTGCAGCCATCGAACCAATCACTCCATCGTGGTTGCCTGTCAATCCAATAAGTCGAATATTTTCCTTCTTGGCAAGATTATGTGCATCGACCTGTTTAACCAAATCTCGCTTAGCTGTTAAACCCCACTCTATTATTGAGTGTGGAACATTATTCGCCTCAACCATGCAAAGACCACAATCGGAGCCAGGAGCACATGACCTAAGAAGATATTCAACCATTAAATCCCAAACCTCATTCGGTTTGTCGGTTTCAATCTCAAGGCAGAGTGACGAATTATGAGAGGTATATGGCACTCTTGGGTCGAAAAGTAATTGATGTCGCGATACTCCACCACAAACACCTAATCCCGATGCGTTAATCTCCTCACCCATTGTACGCCCAATAAACCCAGTCCCTCTACTTTCCAGATTATCGGTATCATCAATCCCAACTAAATATATCATCTATTGCTCCTAATTATTTATCTTTTGAAAAAAATCTTTAACAATTATTTTTACCGATGCATCAAACTCATTCCTCAATTCCCTATAAGCATCAACCAATTTCTTTCCTTCTGGGGTAAGGGTCGAATTCCCCCCATCTCTTCCACCACGATGCTTTTCGATTAGCTGAAACCCGAGGGTTTTTTCCGATTGTCGAACTAATTCCCATGCCTTTCGGTAGCTTATTTTCATCTTTTCCGCCGATGCAACCAACGACCCCAAATCACCAATATGCAAGAGCAGTTCGAAATGCTCCTCGGTTAAAATAGGATGTCCATCCTCCTTATGCTTAAGGTCGATTGAAAAATCAAGAAATATATCGTAGTACTTCGAACCCTTTGGACCTGCCATATCGTTAAGAGTTAGGTATTATTTAGCATAACACTCATCCTTAAAAACGGCATAAAATGCCGTTCTCAAATAAATAATTGTTCAAAAATAAACAAAATTCTAGTCGATAGAACAGACAAACATCAGGTTTTATTGAAATCCATCTTTAGAAGAGTAAATGCTGTTTACATAAGAAAAACAGATTGATTTTTATTCTATAAAACACCCTTCGACTCCGCTCAGGGCGACAGTCACCCTGAACAGAGTCGAAGGGTGAACCTCATAACTAGGAACTTTGTAAGAAGAGTATTAAATATTAGTTTTCGAACATTCATCGTGATGGTATGTTATTAAGAATGATTGTAATTTATAATTTGTTTTCAAAACATGATTTTCGTTATGTATTTTATTGCATATCGTTTTTATATTTGCTCCGAATAAGTAAAACTATTTAAGAATGAATAACTCAATATTTAAATTTGAACGTCCTAAGAATGAGCCTATAATGGGTTATGCACCCTGCTCAGCAGAAAGGGTGGCACTAGAAAAAGAGCTTGAAAACCTTTCTAAAAACGTTATGGACATACCACTCATCATTGGTGGAAAAGAGATTAGAACTGGTGTAACAGGAAAAGTTGTAATGCCTCACAAACACGCTCACGTACTCGCCACTTACCATTTGGCAGGTGAAAAAGAAGTGCAAATGGCCGTTGATGCATCCCTTGCTGCTCGTGAAAAGTGGGCGCAAACATCTTGGATTGATAGGGTTTCGGTTACAATAAAGATTGCTGAACTGATATCGAAGAAGTATCGTGCATTGATGAATGCAGCCACCATGCTTGGACAAAGCAAGAACGCATATCAAGCCGAAATTGATTCCGCCTGCGAGGTTGTTGATTTTTTAAGGTTCAATGCTTTCTTTGCCAGCGAGATATACAATGGCCAACCTTTATCGGAAGATTCAAACCTAAACCGCACGGAGTACAGACCATTGGAGGGTTTTGTATTCGCTGTTTCTCCATTCAACTTTACAGCCATTGCATCAAATCTTAGCATGTCACCTGTGCTAATGGGGAATACCGTTGTTTGGAAACCTGCAACAACATCCATTTTATCCAACTATATCCTTATGAAGATATTTAAGGAGGCTGGATTACCCGATGGTGTTATCAATTTTATTCCTAGCAAAGGGTCTGTTATCGGGAAAGAGATATTCAAACAGCCTATGCTTGCAGGCATACATTTCACAGGCTCAACTTCAACTTTTAACCATTTTTGGAGACAAATTGGAGACAATCTGAACAATTACCGCTCTTACCCAAAACTCGTTGGTGAAACTGGAGGTAAAAACTTTATAGTTGTGCATCCTACCGCGAAACTAGATGAGGCTGTAATTGGAGCTATTCGTGGGGGATTTGAATATCAAGGTCAGAAATGCTCAGCAGCTTCAAGAGCATATATACCAAAATCCATGTGGCCTGATTTTAAAGCATTAATGCTTAAAAATTTAAATGAAATAAAGATGGGTGACCCCACTGATTTTACAAATTTCATAAACGCAGTAATTGATGAAGGTTCGTTTGACAATATCATGACCTATATTCAAAAGGCCAAAGAATCAAATGAGGCTGAGATTGTTTTTGGAGGTAATGGAGATAAATCAGTTGGTTATTTTATCGAACCAACTGTAATCCTTACAACCAACCCACACTTCGTTACCATGGAAGAGGAAATATTTGGTCCAGTGTTGACCATTTATCTATATAACGATGAAGAGTTCGAACAAACATTGGATGTTTGCGACCAAACATCGCCATACGCCTTAACGGGTGCGATTTTCTCAACCGATCGAGCGGCTATTAATCAAGCAATGAAAACATTGCGTTATGCTGCGGGGAACTTCTACATCAACGATAAGCCAACCGGTGCAGTTGTTGGACAACAGCCATTTGGTGGTGCTCGTGCTTCGGGAACAAACGATAAGGCTGGAAGTTCCTTAAATCTGATTCGATGGACAAATGCAAGAACGATTAAGGAGACACTTGTTCCACCAACAGACTATAGGTACTCCTTTATGAGAGATGATATTTGCAAATAACTAATCAAAGTTCAAGTAAATTGGGCTTTTAACAATTAAAGAATGAATAAAATTATCAGCACCACATTACATAATCTAGGCATTGAAGACAAAAATATCGGTTTAAGCACTGGTGCAAAATGGGTTGAAACACATGGATCAATATTGAGCTCTGAAAATCCATCAACTGGTGAAATCATAGCAGAAGTTAAAACAGCAAGTGTTGAGGATTATGAAATAATGATATCTAATGCAAATCTTGTATTTAAAGAGTGGAGACATTGGCCAGCTCCCCAGAGAGCTGAAGTGGTAAGGCAAATCGGCATGAAATTAAGGGAACACAAGGAAGATCTTGGTCGATTAATTAGCATCGAAGTTGGAAAGATACTTCAGGAGGGAATGGGTGAAGTGCAAGAGATGATCGACATATGCGACTTTGCTGTAGGGTTATCACGTAGCATGAATGGTGTAATGCTTCGTTCCGAACGCCCAAGCCATAAAATGTATGAGCAGTATCATCCACTTGGTGTAATTGGTATTGTAACTTCATTTAACTTTCCCATAGCCGTATGGGCATGGAATACTATGCTTGCTGTAATTGGTGGAAATGTTGTTGTTTGGAAACCGAGTTCAAAAACTCCTTTAACTGCAATAGCTGTTCATAAAATCATTGCTGATGTTTTGGTCGAAAACAATGTACCTGAGGGCGTTTTCAATTTAATTATTGCAAAGAGTTCTGTGCTAGGCGACAATTTCCTTGAGGACAAACGAATACCATTAATCTCAGTGACAGGTTCAACAAAAGTTGGTCAGCATGTGGCTCAAATTGTTGGAAAACGATTCGGTAAAACTATCCTTGAACTAGGTGGAAACAATGCCGCTATCGTAATGCCTTCTGCTAACATTGATATGGCAATCCCATCGATTGTTTTTGGAGCAGTAGGAACAGCAGGTCAGCGTTGTACTTCAACACGAAGGGTGATTGTACATGAAAAGATTTACAATGAGGTTAGAGATTTGCTAATCAAGGCGTACGAACAATTCGAAGCCCGAATTGGTAATCCTCTTGATTCTGCTACTCTTATTGGTCCAATGATAGACAAATCAGCAGTTAGCGCATATATTAGCGCTATTAATGAAGCAATTGAGGAAGGTGGAAAGCTGATTTGCGGTAAAAAAATAATATCAGGAGTAGGATTCGATAACCAAACTTTTGTTGCACCAACTATCATTGAAGCAGAAAACAGCTTCAAAATTGTACAGGAAGAGACTTTTGCACCAATACTTTATCTTATCAAAGCAAAATCTTTAGAAGACGCCATTGCAAAAAACAATGATGTTCCACAAGGTCTATCATCAACCCTATTTACCACTAACATGATGGAAATGGAGCAATGGTTATCAGAGGGTGGTTCAGATTGTGGAATAGCCAATGTTAACGCAAGCACATCTGGTGCCGAAATTGGTGGAGCGTTTGGTGGTGAAAAAGAAACTGGTGGCGGCAGAGAATCTGGATCCGATTCATGGAAGCAGTACATGCGCCGCCAAACGGTAAATATCAACTATGGAAGCGATTTACCGCTTGCACAAGGCATTAAGTTTGAGTTTTAGTAAATTCGTTGTAAAAAAGAAAAGCGGACAGGTTTTTAATCAGTCCGCTTTTTAAATAATCATTCAGATTATAGTTCTAAAATCTTACGTGTAATCTCGCTGTTATTTACCCTCACCTTTACAATATAGGTACCCCTTGCCAATCCTAATCTCTTTGCAGAGAAGTTAAAGGTAAAATCGCCAGATTCTTCAATTCGATCAGTTAGTAATGCAACTCTTTTTCCGATGAGGTCATAAACGGTAATATTAACCTTCGATTTCTGTTCAATATGTAAGTTTATATTAACTATATCGTAGTAAGGGTTAGGGGAAACTTCGAGTTTGTACGCTAAACTTTCAGTCGTTAAACGGCTGTTTGTTAACAAAACCTTCGAGTTATAGGCGGCCTTTGTTGTTGAACTCGTTTGACCATTCTCAAATGTATAATCGCATTTTATTAGCACAAGGATTGGAAATCGATGCTCATTAACATACCACCGATGGCTCGTTTCAACAATTCCAGTTGTGCTTCCGTTAATTACCTGATCGTAACTCTTCACCTCTTTTACACGAAGGGCATTACTAAAAGATTTTCCTTCGGGGAGAATTAATGTGCCAATCGCATCGCCTTCTACTCGGTATGTTCCGTTAATTTCTCCAATGGCTTTGGCTTCAGAAAAGTATTTTCCTGCGAAAATACCTGAATATGAACTATTAAACGAGAATGGGTAACGCATTTTTACAAATGGTTTAGAGTACTCAATGGTAAAGTTCCCATTGCTTGAAGAAAACCCGTATTGCTCCAGAATGCTACTATTCGAGTTGAAAAAGAAATAGCTACCGAACTCCTCAAGGATTGTATTAGCCGATGAAAATCTACTTCCCCCCTTTACAATGGAAGGTTTGTGCAAATTGCCAACAAAATCATTTGTAGCCTCAAGCGAGGAGAAATCCCAAGTTGCATTCTGCCCCTCCAGCCCAGGGTCAACGAATTTAGTGAGCATCATTGGGTTTTGCACATCGGGCAGTAAGCCATGCGACTTATAAGTGAGTATTGTTTGCGATTGAGAGTTATACGCTATCGTCAATCCAGCTACAAGTAAAAGTATCCTTTTCATCTCTTTTTAGTTTTTGGATATGAGTAAATATACAATCATTTTTAATGATTGTCAACTACCCCTTATTTATATATGGATACAAAAAAGATGCAAATTCCATAAACATCCTTTAAAAGTTTCGACGATCAACAATTAATTTAGTTGCATAATAAAAGACTACAATATACCCAATACAAACTAGAGTGGAAACCAAAACCGATAAGGAATCGGGCAGAAGTCCCATACTATGCAGGCTAGCAGGTGCCTTACCATTTACCTGAATCATACTTTTTGATACAATTTCAAGAAAATCGGGTAACGGTGTTAGGTTTGAAATAATTTTAACCGGAAAGAACTTATCTATTGAGTCAGGGAAAAAGGCTCTAAGTATTGGCTCTACAGGAAAGAAGAACAGAATATAAGTTACTATAGATATGGCATTACTTTTAAAAATAAATGCGAATAGCATACCCAGCATCATATAGGCAAAAGACTGAATGAATAGTACGAATACTAAGGGCATTTTATCAAAAATTCCACTAAAGCTAATGCTTTCTGAATAGATAATGCCAAAAACGATACCACTCAGTAAAATCAACGCAAGCGCATAAAGAGCGAGGGTTAGCATCACTACCATTTTAGCATAAAGCAGCTGGCTACGGCTAACACCATCTAGTATCTGCTTTCTAAACATTCTGAACTGATGCTCGTTACCGACCAGAATGATGGCAAGTATTCCAAGCAAAATATTAAACCAGCTACCAACCCAGGAAAAGGTTGCCCATACATAAGGGAATGATACCAATTTCTCAAGTCCCATTTTTAGCATAGGGTGCTTGAACTGAGGGGCAATGGTTACAACCAATACAAATAGTGCAGCATGAAGTATTATAATGGTTTTAAATCCAGGATAATTAAGAGTTTTAATAAACTCCAGCTTTAATATCTTCTTCATTGAATTCATCTTTTCTATATGTTTTCAGGTTTACCAACAAGTTCGAGAAATTGCGATTCAAGCGTACGATGCCTAGGTTCCAAACGATTCACCGAAATGCCACAACTGAAAAGCCAGTTATTTAATGCCGATGGAGAATAATTATCCTTTAGCTCTACTAATAGTTTTCCGTTCTCTCTTCCAAGAAGTTTACAATTGCTATTTTGACCAAGTTGTATGGTAAGAATTTCAATATCATCCGATTCAATTAATACAACTTGCTTCTCGCTAAGCAGTTCAGCCACCTTACCCGAAGCGATACATTTTCCCTTTTTAAGGATAATTACGTTTGGGCAAACCTTTTCAACCTCATCGAGAATATGACTAGCCATAATAATAGTTTTCCCCTTCAATGCTTGATTTTTTATTATATCCCGTACTTCAGCAATACCTTCGGGGTCTAATCCATTGGTGGGTTCATCGAGTACAAGCACCTCAGGGTCACCGATAAGCGTACTCGCAATAGCTAATCGCTGCTTCATGCCAAGGGAAAGGGTGTAGAATGCCGATTTACTGCGTTTAAGTAAGCCAACTTCATCTAGCACACGAGGAATATCATTTTCACCCGCACCCCTTGCAAGTGCAGTAATCATAAGATTCCTTTCGAGATTAAGGTAAGGGTAAAAGTATGGAACCTCTAGCAGCGATCCTATTCGCCTATTGGCTACTTCACCTTTCAGCCCGTTAAACCAGCTAAAATCTCCGCTTGAAGCGTTAATTACCGAGAGGATTATTGAAAGGGTTGTTGTTTTTCCGCTACCATTCGGACCAAGAACACCAACTACATCGCCACGATGAACGCTGAATGAGAGCCGATCAACAGCAGTGATGCTTCCAAAAACCTTACTGATTGAATTTACGTTTAGTATTGTTTCCACGTTTTTACAGGTTAATTTTCAATGATAAATATAAAAGAATTCCATAACATAAAGTTTAGCATTATCTATAAAGACTTAGAGTTAATGCAATTGTTACAAATTTTAAAACATTTTTAAAATAAAAAGGTTGGTGCTAACCAACCTTTTACTTTATTCATTTAAGAAAGACCACTAATTACCCAATTCCGAAAGGAACTTGATACGAATCAACCTAATTTCCTCCTCGTTGAAATCCTCATCGTCGAGATACTTCATAGCTTCCTCAATCGATTCGGTTTCAGCCTGTTCACGGAAATAGGTGAATATCTCCTCCCTTTTCTCCTCCTCAACGGTTTTATCGATGTAGTAGTCGATATTCAGCTTCGTCCCCGAATTAACAATCGCTTCAATCTCAGTAAGCAGTTCGGGCATTTCAAGATTTTTTGCCCCGGCAATATCATCTAAGTCCATCTTACGATCGATGCTTTGTATAATGAAAACTTTAAGCAATGATTTATTGGCAATGGATTTAACCACCATGTCCTGAGGTCGAATAATCTCCTTGTCATCGACATACGCTTTAATCAGATCGATAAATTCCTTACCATAACGCTTCGCCTTACCCGCTCCAACACCTGATATATTCTGAAGTTCTTCAATGGTTATAGGATATTGAATTGACATATCTTCAAGCGATGGGTCTTGAAAAATGACAAAAGGTGGAAGATTCTTCTTCTTCGAAACCTTCTTTCGAAGGTCTTTCAGCATGTTGAAGAGCTCATCGTCAACTGCACCCGATTTCCCTCCAGGAGGACCTCCTGCATCATCATCTTCAGCCTCTTCGTACTCATGATCCTGAGTGAACATAATATCATAGGACTTTTCAAGGAAATCCTTTCCCTTTTCGGTGAGGAGAATCAGTCCGTAGTTGTCGATGTCCTTATCCAAAAACTTCATCACCATGGCCTGGCGAAGAATCGCATTCCAAAACCGAACATCTTTCTCTACCCCTTCCCCAAACGTTTCTAGCTTGTTATGTTTATAGGATTTAACGGCAGTATTCGCATTACCGGTTAGAATACTGATGATATGATCGGCCTTAAATTTTTCTTTAACGGCTACAACGGTTTCGAGAACCATCTGAAGGTATTCATGCCCTTCGAACTGCTGCTTTGGATTCAAACAGTTATCGCAGCATCCGCAGTTATCCTCTTTGTATTCTTCACCAAAGTAGTGCAAAAGCATTTTTCTTCGACATACAGAGGTCTCGGCATAGGTAACCGTTTCCAAGAGCAACTGCTTGCCGATCTCCTGTTCTGCTACAGGTTTGCCCTGCATAAACTTCTCTAACTTTTGAATATCCTTATAGCTGTAAAAAGTGATGCACTGCCCCTCGCCACCATCGCGACCTGAACGACCTGTTTCCTGATAGTAACCCTCTAAACTTTTGGGGATATCGTAATGAATTACGTAGCGAACATCGGGTTTATCGATACCCATCCCAAAGGCTATGGTGGCTACAATAACATCAACATCCTCCATTAGGTATTTATCCTGATTCCCCGATCTGGTTGATGAATCCATACCAGCGTGGTATGCCAATGCCTTAATACCGTTAACCTTTAGAATTTCGGCCAACTCTTCAACCTTTTTGCGGCTTAAACAGTAAATAATTCCTGACTTCCCAGTATTATTTTTGATGTACCGAATAATCTCTTTGGTTGCATTGACCTTGGGACGAATCTCATAGTATAAATTAGGCCTATTGAATGATGATTTAAATACGCTGGCCTCAAGCATCCCCAAATTTTTTTGAATATCGCTTTGCACTTTAGGCGTTGCGGTTGCCGTTAGGGCAATTAGCGGGGCGGTTCCAATCTCGTTGATAATAGGGCGAATACGACGATATTCAGGTCTAAAATCATGTCCCCACTCCGATATACAGTGAGCCTCATCAATGGCGTAGAACGATATTTTTACCCCTTTTAAGAATTGAATATTCTCATCCTTTGTTAACGACTCGGGGGCAACATAGAGCATTTTAGTTACTCCAGAGGTTACATCCTGTCTCACTTTCTGTATTTGCGCTTTATTCAATGAGGAGTTCATGAAATGGGCTACTCCATCCTCAACGCTAAAACTTCGCATTGAGTCAACCTGGTTCTTCATTAATGCAATTAACGGAGAGATGATAATGGCTGTACCATCCATTATTAATGCGGGGAGCTGATAACAAAGAGATTTTCCTCCTCCGGTTGGCATAAGCACAAAGGTGTCGTTTCCTGCTAAAACATTTCGAATAATTACCTCTTGATTACCTTTAAAGTGACCAAAACCAAAATATTTATTAAGATATTCGCTAAGTGATATTTCTGCATTAATGCTCATATTTTGAACTTGCTTAGTAATTAAATGTTGATAAAAATTATTTATTGCTGTAACTTTAAATGGGTTACGTCCATCCTATTGCTGTTAAAAAATTGTTCAAATAATTACGCTCATAAAGTAAACCAAAAAACAGTACTTTTGTACTTTAAATTTAATAAGAATTCTGTTAATAATAGTCAGTTTTTTAAGAATTTAATTAAAAGACGTTAAAATTAGCTAAAAAATGGCAACAGACATAAAAAAGCTCGCTATTCAAACCATTAAAACCGAGGCTGATGCTATCGCTAAGCTCGCCTTGATGGTTGACGATGATTTTGAAAAAAGCGTTTCGGTTATCTATAACGGAAAAGGGAGGGTAATTGTTACAGGGATTGGTAAAAGTGCCATAATTGCTAGCAAAATAGTGGCAACGCTGAACTCAACGGGAACTCCTGCCATTTTCATGCACGCCGCTGATGCAATCCATGGCGATTTAGGTATCATTCAACCCGATGATGTGATTGTTTGCCTATCGAAGAGCGGAAGCACGCCCGAAATAAAGGTTTTAATCCCTTTGATACGAAATTTGGGGAATAAGATTATCGCAATCGTATCGAGCACAAACTCATATTTGGCTCAAAAGTCAGACTTTGTTCTAAAAGCAACGGTCGATAAAGAGGCTTGTCCGAACAATCTTGCCCCAACATCGAGCACAACGGCTCAGCTAGTAATTGGCGATGCGCTTGCCGTTTGCCTGCTTAACCTTAGGGGTTTTTCGCCCGAAGATTTTGCGCGAGTACATCCAGGTGGTTCGCTTGGCAAGAAGCTATACATGCGGGTTTCCGATATTTTCACCAAAGTGAACGCCCCAAAGGTTAACCTCGAAGATAAAATCCGAATCATAATTCTCGAAATGACCACCAAGCGGTTAGGGGCAACCGCTGTTCTAAACCCCGACAGTACGGTTGCCGGGATAATCACAGATGGCGATTTACGCCGAATGTTGCAGAAAAACGAATCTTTCGATAATCTTACGGCAAAGGATATTATGTCGGCAAATCCAAAATCGATCGACATGGATGAGCTAGCTATACACGCTTTTAATAAAATGGAATCGCACAAAATCACCCAGCTGATTGTCACTGAAAACGAAAAATATGCGGGCATGATTCATCTTCACGACATCCTTAAGGAGGGAATTGTATAATAGTATGGTTGAGCAGGAAGAGGCGAAAAAGAAGGAGATGACATTCATGGATCATCTTGAAGAGTTACGATGGGTCATACTTCGTGCTTTCATCGCTATTTTCATTGCTGCTTGCGCCTCATTTTTCGGGTACAAATATCTATTCGATAAAATTCTATTGGCACCAAAATCCCCTGAATTTTTCACCAACAGGTTGATGTGCTATTTTTCAAAACTCTTGGATTCACCTTCGTTTTGCATAAATTCAAAACCCCTTAAACTTATCAATATTGATATGGCAGGGCAATTCAACACCCATGTCCTTGTATCAATCTACGCAGGGTTAATTATAGCATTCCCTTATATAATACACCAACTTTGGAAGTTTGTTAGCCCAGCGCTTTACGAGGAGGAGCGAAAAAAGGCAAGAGGAGCTGTATCGATAATTTCTCTACTATTTATTATAGGTGTATTATTTGGTTATTATTTTATCACTCCATTTTCAGTTGATTTTTTAGGAAACTATAGCATAAGTAATCAGGTTGAAAATACGATTAATCTATCATCGTACATATCGCTCGTAACCTCGCTCTCATTAGTAACTGGGCTTGTTTTTGAACTGCCCATATTAGTTTTCTTCTTAACCAAAATAAAAATCATAACCCCTGCTTTTTTAAAAAAGTATAGGAGACATGCCTTTATTGTCATTCTTATTATAGCAGCAATTATAAGCCCCCCCGATGTGCTTAGCATGACATTAATTGCTATACCTTTATGGCTACTTTTCGAAGCAAGCATTTTTATTTCGACACGGATAGTACAGAAAACTTGATTTCTATCGATGGATATACAATAAAATTATATAAAATCGCTTTACAAATGGGTAATTTGCATAATTCATGAACGAATGGGATTGCCCTTGAAAACAAAAACCACAAAAACCTGTTTACTATTTTTAGATGAAAAAGAATAAAAATAAAACTAAGTTAATACTCATCATTGCCTTTTCAACTCTTGCTTTCACGCAGACATCAATTGCTCAAATCACTAAAATTAGGGGCAAAGTTATGGATGCGGATACTAAAGAGCTTTTATCATTTGTAACCCTAGCATTCAAAGGCACATCTATTGGCACCATTACCGATTCAAAGGGGGAGTTTTTTCTCGAAACGCGCGGTGCTACCGACTCACTGTCCATCTCTTACGTTGGTTACGATCCAAAATCGGTAGCCATACGCAAAGGGCAATACCAAGAGATAACCATTGAGCTCAAGGCGGCATCATTTGCCATTGAAGGGATTACCGTTGTTCCCGGAGAAAACCCAGCACATCCCATTTTAAGAAGTATTATCAAGAATAAATGGAAAAACGATCCTGATAAGCTAGAGTCCTATTCGTACGAGAGCTACAATAAACTTGAGGTTGACCTCAATAACGTTGACGATAAAATGAAGCAGCGGAAGATATTCAATCAGTTTCAGTTCATCTTCGACTATGTTGACACCAACGCCATAACGGGTAAAACGTTTCTGCCAATCTTCATCTCCGAGGCGATCTCCGACTACCATTATCAACGTTCGCCCAAAGTGGATAAAGAGGTTATTAAAGCCACAAAGATATCGGGGGTTAAAAACGAAAGCGTTGCGCAGTTCACAGGGAAAATTTACCAAAAAATTAACATCTACGATAATTACATCAACGTTTTCGATCAAGGTTTAGTTAGCCCTATCGCTGATGCGGGTCTCTTCTACTACAAATACTACCTGATTGACAGCGCCTTCATCGACCACAAATGGTGCTACCAAATATCCTTTAAGCCAAAACGAAAGATGGAGCCCACCTTTACGGGCGATTTTTGGGTGAACGATTCTACCTGGGCCATTGTAAAAGCGCAGGTTAGGCTTGCAGATAAGGTAAACCTGAACTTCGTAAACGACATGGTGGCATCGGCTGAATATCAGCTAATCAACGATACGCTTTGGTTTCCAAAGCAGATTTCACTTTTTGTAGATTTCAACCTAACCGATAAGACAACCGGTTTTTTCGGCAGGAAAACAACTGCATATAATAAGGTTAGGCTAAAAGAACCCATTCAGGATACCATTCAATCGCTGCAAAGTAATGTTGTAGTTCAAGAGGGAGCGTTGAAACAAAACGAAGAGTATTGGAACAAAACTCGCCCCTTCGAGCTGACCCAAAAAGAAGCGGGAATTTACCGAATGGTTGATTCTGTTCAGAATGTACCGATGTATAAAACATTCATCGACATTATTAACATGTTCGTTAACTATTACTACGTGGTGGGATATGTTGAAATCGGACCTTACTATAAGACATACAGTTTCAACGAGATAGAGGGTAATCGGTTCAGAGTGTCAGGACGTACAAGCAATAAGTTCAGCAAGAAGATCATGTTCTCCTCCTTTTTGGCCTACGGCGATAAAGACAATCGCTTTAAATATGGGCTAGGTGCGCTTTATATGATTAAAAAGAAACCTAGACAAGCGATTAACCTAGAGTATAAGGAGGATATCGAACAGCTAGGCCAAAGCCCCTACGCTTTAACCGAGGATAACCTGATGACCTCGGTGCTAAGACGAAACCCAAACTATAAGCTGACGCTTGTAAAAGAGCTATCGGGCTACTATCAGAAGGAATGGTTTACAGGCCTTTCGAATACCCTAAATTTCAGCTATCGAAATATATACTCATCGGATTCGATACCCTTTAAATACGTTTCTGGTGGTCCAGAATTAAACAAGGTCACAAACTTTAGCTTAACGCTTAACACCCGATGGCTCAAGGATGAAAAATTCGTAACCGGTGAATTCGACAGGGTTAGCTTGGGTAGCAAATTCCCTGAAGTAAACTTTGAAATTACGGGCTCCTATAAAGGGGTGCTCGGCAGCCAATTCACCTACGCCAAGCTGCACGTCAATTACTACCATAAGTTTACGATCAACCCCTTTGGCTATACCCGTTTTATTATTGATTGTGGAAAAATTTTTGGCACAGTCCCCTACCCATTACTACAGCTCCACGAGGGGAATGAAACCTATGCCTTCGACCGTTTCGCCTTTAACATGATGAACTACTACGAGTTCGCTTCCGATCAGTACTCTAGCATAACCCTAGAGCACCACTTTCAAGGGTTTTTCCTTAACCGTATCCCATTAATGAGGAGGCTAAAGTGGCGCGAGGTTACAACCGGTAAATTCTTAATCGGTTCGATTAGCGATAAAAACAAAAAAGTGTTAGAGTTTCCTTACGGAATGGGCGAAGTATCCAAACCCTATGCTGAGGCAGGTATTGGGATAGAGAATATATTTAAGGTTATTCGCATCGATGCCACGTGGAGGCTAACCCATTTAGACAATCCAAACATCGAGAAGTTTGGCATCCGAGCTGGTTTGCAAATAATATTCTAACATTTCCAATTATTTACTAGCTTTACCAATTATACAAGAAAAAAATACGATGAGGCTACATACCAATAACCTTGTAAAACGCTATAAAGCAAGAACAGTTGTTAAAGGTGCATCTGTTGAGGTGAATCAAGGAGAAATAGTAGGACTTCTTGGCCCGAATGGTGCGGGTAAAACCACTACATTCTACATGATAGTTGGTTTGGTTCATCCCAATGCTGGAAGCATTTTTCTTGATGATATCGATATTACCAACGAACCCGTATATCGCAGGGCACAGCGAGGAATTGGGTATTTAGCACAGGAAGCTTCAGTATTCCGCAGCTTAAGCGTTGAGGACAATATAAAAGGGGTATTGGAAATGACTTCATTTACCAAAGAATACCAACGCGAAAAGGTTGAATCGCTTATCAGCGAGTTCGGTTTAACCAAGATTAGAAAAAGTTTAGGTATTCAGCTATCGGGCGGCGAGCGTAGGCGAACTGAGATAGCCCGTGCCCTTGCCCTCGACCCCAAATTTATTCTACTCGATGAGCCCTTTGCAGGCGTTGATCCAATTGCTGTAGAGGATATTCAGAATATTGTTGCTCATCTAAAAGATAGAAATATTGGAATCCTGATCACTGACCATAATGTGCACGAAACCCTAACCATTACCGATAGGGCTTACCTCTTATTCGAGGGTGATATACTAAAATCGGGAACAGCGCAAGAACTTGCCGATGATGAGCAGGTAAGAAAGGTTTATCTCGGTAAAAATTTCGAGCTCAGGAAGTAAAAACAAATGAATACCCCTAGCATCTACGAGTATTTCAGCCTTTTATTGATAATTTGATGCAAACTATGTTGCGCTTTTAAAAAAAAGGTTTAGATTTGCACCACAATTTTCGCGGGTATGGCGTAATTGGTAGCCGCGCTAGACTTAGGATCTAGTGTCGAGAGACGTGGGGGTTCGAGTCCCTTTACCCGCACAAAGCCCCAAATTTTTGGGGCTTTTTTATTTAAAACGCTAAATGAAACGCACCAAGCAACAATCTTTTATACAACGCTTTACAAAATGCGTTAAATCGGCAATGCCCACTGCCATCAAAACATCTTTATGGTTTTTGAAAATTACCATACCCATCTCACTATGCGTAACGCTTCTATACCATTTTGGCGTTTTAAATGTTATCTCGGAGTTTCTGTCCCCTGCCTTTGGCCTAATCGGGCTTAAAGGAGAGGCGGCACTAGTGTATCTAACTTCAGCATTTTTGAATATTTACTCGGCCATTGCAGTTATGACCTCGCTCAATTTTACCATTCGCGAGATGACCATTCTGGCCATTATGAGCCTAATAGCCCATAATCTGATTGTAGAAACCGCCGTTCAAAAGAAGACAGGATCGAAGGCATGGCACATGGTTGCCTTACGGATAATAACTTCTGTGATTGCGGCTGTAATTCTCAACTATCTTCTTCCATCACAAATGGGTTTATCATCAGTTGGAGTGCAGCCAATAGCCAACCCAACGTTGAAAGAGGTATTGCTAGCATGGACTATATCATCGTTCAAGCTGAGCCTAAAAATAGTTGTACTTATCACCTTACTGATGATACTTCAAAAGGTATTGCTAGAGTTTAAGATTACAATCCTGCTAACCAATATATTCAGCCCAATCCTAAAGATCTTTGGACTGCCAGAATCAACCTCGTTGATGTGGATTGCTGCAAACCTTTTGGGTTTAGCCTACGGTGCAGCCATCATGATTGATGAGGTACAAAGCGAAAGAATAACAAAACAGGATGCTGATTTGCTAAACTACCACATAGCCATCTCCCACTCCAACCTCGAAGATTTGCTCCTATTCATAGCTATAGGAATTTCGGCATGGTGGCTTCTGATTCCTCGGCTTGGAATTGCCATGGTTGCCGTATGGGGGCGACGATGGTTCATTCGATATTAGATTAATATCGCATTATCGTTAATTCCTATCCACTTAATATTAAATAAATAGGATGAGGTTTGTATTATTTTTTTGTTTATTTTTATTCGTGTAAAACAAAACTGATTAGCCTAATCCTATTCACTATGAATATTAAAGATAATCACTGGCTTGAAGATGGGAAGTACACTGAAGTGAAATGTCCCAAGAACCAACAACCATTCGGCTTAAACCTGCCAGACACCATCATAATCCACTATACGGTTGGTAGTACCGCAAAAAGTTCTGCCGACTATTTAGCCCGTGATGATGTAAAAGCATCGGCACATCTTGTTATTGGTCGCGACGGCTCAATTTATCAACTTGTCCCCTTTAATATTGTGGCATGGCATGCTGGAGAAAGCAGCTACGGCAATAGAACAGGCTTTAACAAGTACTCCATTGGTATTGAGCTCGACAACGCAGGATCTCTTACCAAAACAGGCAATTCATTTATATCGAGCTTCGGAAAGGCTTACCCTGAGAGCGAGGCTGTTCTGGCAAAGCATAGGAATGAACAATCCGAGCGATATTGGCATACATTTACTGAGGTGCAGATTCAAACCTGTTTTGATATTTGCAATGCGCTAATATCAAAGTACAACATAAAAACGATTCTAGGTCATGAGGAGATTTGCCCCGGAAGAAAAACTGACCCTGGTCCCGCATTCCCGCTTGATAAATTAAGAAACGACCTGCTCAACGATGTACGTAAAGATTCTGATGCTCAACCTACGAATGGAACCGTGATCGCATCATTATTAAATATAAGACAGAGCCCATCAGCCTCTGCCCCCCTACAAGCCAATCCAATACCCAAAAATGCAGCGGTAACAATCCTTGAGGAGAAGGATGGGTGGCTTCGGGTAAGAACCGAAATTGAAGGGTGGGTGAAAAAGGAATTTATTCAACCCATTAAATAAACAGTATGAATCGGTTCATTGCGCTGCTCTTCGTAGCATTAATCACCTTTCTTGCAGTACTTTACGTTAAACGTCCTGACGTTTTAAGCAATGTATGGATATGGATAATCGGTTTGGCCGCACCCATTGCAGGGCTTTTCAAAAGGCTTTACATTGAAGTTAAAAAGCGATTGAGCAAAGATAAGACGCCTGCTTCTACCCCAACCCCCATTGAAAGAGCAACACTATAATAACCATTTACAAATCAATAAAGACCTTACAATATGGATAACACAAACTCACCCCAGGATATCAAAAAGGATCAGATCGGAAAATACTTCTTTCGGATTACTGTTTGCATTGAAATCATACTGCTTGTGTTCCTTGCAATAGTAATTTTCTTCCACAATTCATTCGGAGTCAAGCTGAACCTATACTCCGTAATGGCAATTAGCATAATAATACTATGGATAGCCGTTCTAATAGCTTACTACGCATGGGCTATCTATTTCTATAATATTAACTTGGGACTAACCGACTCGGACTGGGAGAAGATTGAGGTCTCGAGAACAACGGATAGCCCTATGGCTGACAGGGAGGACAATCCCAACGCATTGGAGTCGCTTGGACTTCCCCCTGGAACTGTTCGGGGAACTATTGCATTAACCATGCTTGTTGGTGCGTTAGCGATGACCCTTGTTCTATTCGGTGAGGGGAATAGAATAAAGGACAACGAGATTTTTGTCGACAATTTCGATTTCTTTAAGACTGCTTTCCTAATGATGACTGCATTCTACTTCGGACAAAAATCGTTGGAGTACCTTTTACCTAAAAAAGATGCGCCCCAAACAACTCCAACCAAAACAGATGCAGATCCAGCAAAACCTGCAATTCCAATAGGAGCAACAACAACAGCGAAAACTGATTCCAAAACCGAATTTGATGGCAATGGGGCTCAAGGCTAAAATTTATATGGCAATTCTCTGCTCAACACTCTTAACCTCATGCCAGGATAAGCGTTACTTTACTGTGTCCAAGGTAAAGGATGCTGCGAAGCTTGCCACCTCCGAAACAATAATCGACAAAATTGTTATCGGCAATGAGGAGAAAAAGATATTGAGAATAATAACCATCGGCAGAGCAAGATTTGTATGCTACACGCAGGCGGTTGTGAAGGCAGGGATTGACCTCAAAAAAATTGAAGAGAACGATATCTCCATCAAAGGGAAGCAAATTTCGCTTCACCTTCCATCGGTAGAGGTCATCAACTTCTCTTACCCATTCGATAAATTCAAGGTTGACAGGGTGCTACAGGATGATGATCTGTTCGCTAAGATCGATGTTAAGGATATGGAGGAGCTATTCCGACAATCGGAGATCGATATCCGAAACCTCCTCCCCTACACAGGAATAATTGAGGCAACCGAGCAGAAAACAACTCAAATGCTCGAAATGCTACTACGAACCCTTGGTTACAAAGAGATTTACATTACCTATCGCAAGGGACCGCTTATGCCTAAGATAAATCCAAAGGAGATTCAATGATGGGAAAACTATTCTCGTTCTCATTCCTGCTTCAAGCATTGGCTGTAGTAATTGCCGTGCTTGCATTCTCGTACTTCGATCCATTCGATTTACTCATTAGCAATAAGCTAACGCTTAGGGATACCCCCGCACAGGTTCAACAGATTAAATCGATCGGAGAGCTTATTAGCGCAGAGTACTACGGCGAGGTAATTTCATCGTATTCACATACCGTTAAAGCCAACAAGGATACCGCAATCGCACAGATGAAAAGGGATGTAATGGTTGTGCATAAGCAATTTTACCGAGGTCTATTGAACATTATTAATGCTGACCTGAGCGATAAATCGGATATTAAGAAACGAATTCAGAGTTTACAGGATAGCCTTGAGCATTATAGCTACGCCAATGCTTACCTCGACGTGTTTGAATCGAACATAGGTAGAGGTAAAATGGCACAGCAGATTAAAAACTTCTCAGATGACAGTAAGCAGACCAACTTCTTTCAATACTTAGCCATCAATAAAGTTTCAATTACATACTACAACGAAGTTTTTTCAAAGGAACTCGAATCGATAAATAAGATTTTTAACAGTTCAAAAATCAAGAACTCTCAGCTAATACTTGTTGGCAGAGGTAAAGTACAAGCAGGTTTCAAATTCGACTCTCTCACCACCCGAAATGTGAAGGTTGACACCGCACGGAACAGAATTGTGCTTGTTGGGCTAAAACCTCAAATCCTTTCGTGCGATATAAATCCATGGTTCATTCCAGAGCTAGGGCTAAAAGGATTTGAGATTATAGAGTTTAACAAGAATGCCGATAACATTGATATCCTCAAACAGGTTAAACTCAACTGCCTCGACTCCCTAAGGAATAGTGCCATAAGAAGCGAGATACTAATTAAGGCAAAAATTAACGCCGAGCAAAATCTGAAGAACTTATTCTCATTACTACTTAACAATAAGGATATTGAGGTAAAGATACTAGCAGACACCTCTGTTTTAATGTCTGTCAAGCCTTAAAAGGCCTGACAGACATTACTCTATTTTATTGGCACCCAGATTTCGGTTTCTAACTCATCGGGAGGAGTAGAATCGGGAGATTTTAAGTACTTTTCAAACCCAGGCTCATCGCGAAGCTCTGCGCCATTCTCAGGCATCCAATGCCCAAATATATAATCATATGAAGGTGCTAAAAGCGTGAATGGCCCAACAAGTTTAAATACGGCATACCTACCGCCCGAAATGGTTTTCACACCCACCTTTCCATCGGGTCTCACATCGCTCTTAATGGTAATACAAGCCTCATACCTGCAACGCTCAGGCTCAGTAATCTTCGGATCATCGTAGCTAATACCCAAGAATTCGGCGTTGGGGCCAAAAATATTCTTCTGTCCTGCAAAGTCGCAGACTGTTTTCCATGCGCTCTCGGTATTGTGGTCGCCATAGGCGCCAATTGCGGTAACATATATCACCTTAAAATCATTAATCACCCTGATTTCAGGTTGTTTCGTTAAATTCTCCATGCTAATTTGATGTTTAATCGGTTCATAAAAAGGAAGTTGATAATCCTTATCCTCCCTGAACTTTCGGGGCGAAATCCCAAACCTCTTCCTAAAAGCCTTGTTGAATGATGCCGGCGTATCATAACCTGCTTTAAGAGCGATTTCAGCAATGGGCATATCCGTAACCCTCAGAAATTGCGCAGCAAAACCAACCCTAGTACGCTGAATATGGCTACCCAACGATTCACCCAGATAAGCCCTCATAATCCGATGGAAATGGAATGGGGAGTAAAAGGATAGGCTAGCAAGGTAGTCCAAGTCAAGCTTTTCATCGAGGTGGTTATGGATGTATTGCATTACCACGTTAATCCGCTCGTAGTACGATTTTAGGGTTTGCTCAGATCCTGTCATAGAGGTCAGATGATTGATGCTATATTTCAGACTCAAAATTCAGAGTTAACTTCAATGCAAATGTATTTATTGAAACCAATAGGTACTTTTCCATTCTTGCTAATATACTATTTGTTGGAATAAAAATTAGCTGAAAATATTCTCAGATATACCATTTTAATTATCAACGTTTTAATAAATATTTTCATATATAACTAATATTTTAGTTGCATAACTAATATTTTAGGTATATATTTGTAGCACAAAATTTATTGTAAAAGTATCATGAAAGATTTAACAAAAGCTGAAGAGCAAATTATGCATATCCTTTGGGGTATAAAAAAGGGATTTGTGAACGACATCATGGAAAACCTTCCTGAGCCAAAACCAGCTTACAATACAGTGTCAACAATTGTTCGCATATTGGAAAAAAAGGGGTTTGTTGACCATAACGCTTTCGGTAAAACCCACGAATACTTCCCGCTAATCTCAAAGGATAAATATACAAAAAGCTATTTAAAGGGGTTTGTAGAGAACTACTTCTCAAACTCATACCAAAATATGGTTTCGTTCTTCTCGAAGAATGAGGATATGACCACCAAGGAGATTGAAGATATTATTAAGATATTACAGGATCAGGTTGACTCTAAAAGAAATTCATAATATTATACCATGGAAATCTATCTGCTTAAATCGGCTGCCTCCCTAACAATACTCTATGCCTTCTATTGGCTATTGCTAAGGAACGAAACAATGTTTAAATGGAATAGAGTTTATTTAGTTGCAACCATAATCATTTCATTGATCTCACCCTTAATCAGCATTACCATTTTCGAGAAAGCGAGTACCTCTATTAGCAATATCATTCAACCAGTTATTGTGAACACTCAGAATAGCATCATCAGAGAAGATCATTCATTAAGCATACTATCGATAATATATATAAGCGGCGCTGTTTTCTTTACATTAAAATTTTTATCTAAACTCTCCCAAATCTATTTCATGTACAACCGTTTCCAAAAGGTTCATTACAATGGATTTAGGGCTGTACTGGTTGATGGAAACATATCTCCATTCACCTTTTTCTCGATACTATTCCTGTCGCGCTCCGATTACGAGAAAGGGAATATTTCTGAAATAGTTGTTCACGAAAGGGAACACAAAGAGCAGTTACACTCGTTCGATGTTATTCTCCTTGAAATAACAACTATAATTCAGTGGTTCAACCCATTTCTCTGGCTAATCCGGATAGCCTTAAGAGCGGAACATGAGTTTATTGCCGACAGCAAAGTAATAGAGAAAGGGTACGACAAGGTTGCATACCAAACCCTGCTTTTCGAGAAGAGTCTCGGGGTAATCGGCTTGGGGGTAACCAATAATTTTAATTACTCACTTCTTAAAAACAGACTAAAAATGATGACAACTAAAAAATCCGGTTCTACCGCAATTGTAAAGTATCTTTTCGCTTTACCTCTCCTACTTTCTATATGCTTATTTCTATCAACAAATTTGAAAGTGCTAGGGCAAGAAAAGGTTTACGATGTTGTTGAGAAAATGCCAAAATACGGAAATGGAGCAGATGATGCTGTGAGGCAAGATGTTGCTAAACTTTTAAAATATCCAGAATCTGCCGCTAAACTTGGTGTTCAAGGAAGAGTCTATGTTCAATTTATTGTTACCGATAAGGGTAAAGTAAAAGATGTTAGCGTTATCAAAGTAGCTGTTCCAGAAAAGAATATGGATGACAATGAACTTACCGTTACTGCTCAAAAAATGGATAAGGATGGCAAAGTAGAATATAAGGAATACAAATCAAGTGGAAATCCTAAAATCGACCAAGCCTATAAAGATTTAGAAAATGAAGCTATTAGAGTTATGAAACTTCTCGGTGATTTTACTCCTGGTGAAGAAAAAGGGAAGAAAGTAAATGTATCATTCACATTCCCTATAACATTTGTTCTTCAATAATAAAAGACTTTTCAAACACTATAATTACCGGAATATTCAATTTTGCTTTATTCCGGTAATTTAGAAATCCTATTTATGTTAGTTATATAAACACACCATAATAGCAAGATATTGCTGTGCGCTACTCTCATACAAAAGAAAATGCATAAAAAGGAAACCTTAAACCCTTATTATCTTTCCCTTGAAAAATAAAAATGGGTTGTATTAATATTTAAAACTGTTTGGATCGAGCCGCCAATAGAAAATGCTAGGTAACATTAATATATAAGATTATGTTCAGAACAAATCTTAAAATTGCTTTTCGTAACATCCTGAAATTTAAAACCCAGTCAATTATTAGCATCATGGGACTTGGGATTGGTCTTGGATGTATATTGCAGCTGAGCATCTTAGTTATCCACGAAAATTCATTCGATAACTTTATTCCAGAAAAGGATAATACTTATAGAGTATTGCAGGGATTAGCATGTCAAACATCATTTCCACTTGCAGAAGCGGCTCATGATGAGATACCTGCAATCAAAAAATACTTCAGATTTTATCAAGCCGAAGAAATTGAATGCAGAAATCGGGATAATGAAATAATTATGGAGCAAAGTTTTGCCTTTGCGGATAGTTCGATCTTTGATTGCCTAGGTATTAAGTTAAAATATGGAGTTCCTGCTATTAGCAATGCGGAAATTGCTATTTCGGAGGACATGGCAAAGAAACATTTTGGATCAACGTCTCCAATTGGAGCTTCGATGATGTTTAAAATCAATTATGAATTCAAGCCTTTAACAGTTACTGGAGTTTTTGAAAACTTTCCATCAAATTCAACATTGTCACCTAACTATATATCACATATCACTTTAGCAAATAGTTTTCTCAATAAGACACGACATTTACTGGGGAAATATGGTTACGATGCTGATAATAAATACAACTGGGATAGATTCTATTTTGCAACCTATTTCGTTTTATCTGCAAATACCAATCCCAATGAAGTTTCATCATGTTTACAAAAATATTGTGCTAATACAAAAAATGAAGACCGGAAGAAACAAGCATATTTTCTTCAACCAGTTACAAGTATTTACCTGAAATCAAACGATTTGGATGGTAATTCTTGGACTCGAAAGGGCAATGCCCAAGAAATGAAGTACTACATTGCAATATCATTGTTTATTCTGTTAATAGCTACGCTGAACTATGTACTATTAACAAGGGCCAGAATGGAAACCCGGTTAAAAGAGTTCGGCACCCAAAAGGTACTTGGAGCGAAACCCAATACCGTTCGCCACCAAATTGTTTTAGAATCAATGATTATTGTTCTCATCAGCTTAATTCCAGCAACAATTGTGGCATTTGGCAATATTCCCTACATAAGTAACACTCTAGGTAAAACAATAGGCTATTCTGTCTTTTCAAATCCAACTACATGGCTAATTATATGTCTTATAGTTGTACTCACAGGAATTTTTTCAGGTTGGGTTATAGGAAGTAGGATATCTAGAGCCTCAACTATTGTTCTCTTAAAAGGGAAATCATCAACTCATTTTTCAAAGAACCAATGGAGCAATGCATTTCTGATTGTTCATTTTGCAGTTTTTATTATTCTTTTTGTTGGTGCAATAACCTTCAATAAACAAATCAAATTTGCTCTAACCAATTTGCAATCGATCGATCCCAAGAATATTATTATTTGTGAGTTGAACTCAAATGAACTATCAGCTCAATTCAAATTTATTGAAAATGAAGTTCTAAAAATACCCGGGGTCTTGCAAACTGCAGGTTCCTCAGTCATTCCACCTTTTAACGATTTCCTTCCTATTACCTTGCATACCGAAGAAAAGACGGTTCAATTTGATGGATTGATTATGGGAAAAGGAATGATTGAATTACTTGGCCTAAACGTTATTGAAGGTGAATCTTTTAGTGACTTTGATACAAGCAAGACCGAATTAGTGTTTAATGAATCGGCGGCAATAAAGTATAAAATTGAAGCAGGTAAATTGTTCAATTATTTTTATGTAAGGGGTATTCTAAAAGACTTTAGTGCTCACTCTCAGCATACGCTAATTCAGCCCATGGTTATACTACAACAACACCCCGATAAGATGAGGCTGTTTGTCATAAAAACCGATGGTAAAAACGATAAGGCTATCATTTCAACTATGCAGGACCTGCTAGTCAAAACTGCTCCTAATAACATTGTGAACATATACTACTTAACAGATCAGATGAATAAGTTTTATAGTAGAGAACAGAATCAGGCTAGTATAATAGAATCTTTTGCGATACTTGCGGTTATCTTATCGATCATGGGTCTTTTTGGAATGATTATGATTACAACTGCTCGTAAAACCAAGGAGATAGGTATCCGCAAGGTAAACGGCGCAAAAATATGGGAAATAATGGCTTTGCTGAACTTCGATTTTGTGAGATGGGTAGCCATAGCTTTTGTTATTGCTACACCCATTGCCTGGTATGCTACTGATAAATGGTTACAAAATTTCGCCTACCGAACAGAACTAAACTGGTGGATTTTTGCATTGGCGGGAGTATTGGTATTTGTCATAGCAGCATTAACAGTGAGTTGGCAGAGTTGGCAGGCGGCAAGAAGAAATCCAGTGGAAGCGTTGAGGTATGAATAAGCGTATGGAGAATATTTGACACACAATATATTCAAGATATAATATGAAAATAAAAACTCGTAACTTGATGTTAGTAAAACTTATTCTACTGACAAGCAGTTCCTTATTTGCACAAAAAAGCACATTTGATAACCAATTAGACGCATTGCTAATTCAAGGAGATTACAATGAGGTTGTTATAAGATGTTCTGACTTCATCAAAACGGATAGCCTTAACCCTGAAATCTATTTTAGACTTGGGTTGGCATACCAAAATTTAATGCAAACCGATAAATCAATCGATGCCCTTATGATGGCCGTAAAGCTTCGTCCCGATGTAAAAAAGTACAATTTTTCGCTTGCCAAATACTACTTTAATCTTGGCAAGATTAAACATGCCCTGCCGATTTTCACAAATCTCTGCAATCAGGATTCTACCAATTGGATTTGTGCCTACTTCCTAACCGATATTTACATGCAAAAGGGGCTATACGGCAATGCACTTCCTATTTATAAGCGTTTCTATTTAAGCGACACTACAAATACATCTTATATCGATAAATATGCATTTTGTAATCTTAGAATGGAGAATTATGATACGGCCATTATCCTTTACGAGAAATCGATTAAACAGAACAGCAGGAATATCTCTGTACTCAAGAATCTAAGCTATCTATACCTTAAAAAGGGGATGGTCGATACGGCAATCTATCAACTCAACAGGGGCATTGAAATCGACTCATCCGATTACGACCTCTATAACAGAAGAGGCGACATCTATTTCTCCCAAAACCTACACTACAAGGCAGGTATGGATTACCATAAAGTTTTAAGTTCGGGCGATTCAACAAAGATTGTTCTTAAACGACTTGGGATTGGATTACTTTACAATTTGCAAAACATTGAGGCTCTTGATTACCTTAAAGCCGCATTCAAAAAAGATTCGGGAGATTTTGAGATTTCGAGCTATTTAGGGCAGGCATATTACAACCTTAAGCAGTATAGAAAAAGTATAAAATGCTACAACAAAGTCCTTGGAATCCTTGCAGTATTCGCTAAGCAGATCGACTATACACATGTACTAATTGCCGATTCGTATAAGGATAGCTCTTTATATAACGAGGCCATTTCGCATTACGCTAAATCGTTCAACAATAAGTACTCGGCTCGAATTTGCATGACGATAGCGCATATCTACGATAAAAACCTGAACAGCTCCGATAAAGCCATTTACTACTACCAGCTTTTCTTAAATAATCTTGACAAAAAAGAGTTTATGCTTGGCCCCGATTATGTTGAAAATGTTAAAAAACGACTCGATTGGTTGATTGAGAATAGGAATAAGAAAAGAATGAAAAATGGGATATGACAAATACTTAAACCGCAGAGACCTCCTGAGAATGCAGAGTTTATTTGGTGTGATGCTGTTTCAGTTGATAAACCCAACTTATTGAAAAAGCTGTGCAATTATTAACAATTTGCTTTCCTCCGCTACTCCATCATTCCAACATTCCATTATTCCCACACCCCTTACACATTCACGCTAGCTCCTCTGGCAGCTTTTATCCATTTCGGGATTGCATTTACAAGAACAACCACAACGCATGTCATAATCAGAATGGTAAGCGCAAGGTTAATGATACCGGGTATCAGCTTAGCAGGATCAGCCAATTGCGGGATAAAGATGTTAACCATATTCATCCAGCCTGCTGTAAGCGTAGTTACACCAACAAAAGTCATCGGAACAACTGTAACCCAAGCGTACTTTACCTTTCCTCTATTGATGATAAATGATGTTCCAACTGCAAGAGCTATGGTTGCTAACAGCTGATTGGCCGTACCAAACATCGGCCAGATGGTTGAAACACTACCCGTTAGTATGAAGTAACCCCATGCTAGCACTATTAACCCGCTAGCAATAAGATTTCCGGGTAACCAATTGGTTTTCTGAAAGGGTTTATAGACCTTCCCCAGCGACTCCTGCAAAACAAAGCGACCTATGCGAGTTCCTGCATCGATAGTTGTGAGAATAAACAACGCCTCAAACATTATGGCGAAGTGATACCAGTAAGACATAAGATGCTTAAACCCTGGTATTGATGAAAAGATGTACGCCATACCAACCCCAAGGGAAACTGCACCCCCTGTCCTTCCAGCAATTTTCTCCCCAACCTCGGCTGATAGCTGATCGATGTTACTCTCTGTAAATCCCATGGCGTGGAGCTGAGGTAGTAATGCTTGAAATTTCTCAACGGGAACATTTATCTGAAAATAGTCCAATGGTAGTAAGCTGCAAGCGGCAATTAACGCTAGAATACTTACAATACCCTCCGTAAGCATTGCACCTGCTGCAATAAACTTCACCTCCGATTCCTTCATAATCATTTTCGGGGTTGTTCCTGAGCTCACCAACGAGTGAAAACCCGATATTGCCCCACAGGCAATGGTTATGAACAGGTACGGGAAAAGGCTACCAGGGATTATGGGCCCTCCACCATGTATAAACTTGGTGAACCCGGGCATCTTCAGGTCAGGGGCAACAACGATTATCCCAATGGCAAGCATTCCGATAACCGTTACCTTCATTATAGAGCTGAGGTAATCGCGGGGTGAAAGGAGTAGCCAAACCGGAAGAACTGATGCCAAAAAACCATACCCGCAAAGAAGGATAGTTAACGTTTTATGATCGAAGCTGAACCAGCTCTCGAACGGTGAACCGGGAATATAACGACCAAAAACAACGGCAGCTGTTAGCATAATCACCCCAAAAATAGTAGCCTCAACCGTTTTACCTTTTCTTAGCTTAAACATCCAAATACCCATGATTAGCGCAATTGGAATTGTAGAAGCGATGGTAAACGTACCCCACGAGCTCTCAGCCAAAGCATTAACAACCACTAATCCCAAGCCTGCCATAGCAACCACAATGATTAGTAGTATTGCCAACGATGATGTTGCTCCGCTTACCCTATTTATTTCGATACGGGCAATTTCGGCCAGCGATTTGCCATCGTGCTGTATGGATGCCACAAGAATTACAAAATCGTGAACAGCACCCGCCATCACAGCCCCAACAAGCATCCAAAGAAATCCAGGGAAAAAGCCGAACTGCGCTGCAAGCACAGGGCCAACCAAAGGACCTGCCCCAGCGATAGCTGCAAAGTGATGACCGAACAGTACCCATTTGCTCATGGGATAGTAGTTCTGACCATCGTACAAGCGCTCAGCGGGAGTCTTCTGTAAATCGTTAAGGGTTGCAACCTTAGCTGCAATAAAGCTGAAATAAAAACGGTAGGCAATAACAAAAACTAGAATTGCGCCCACCACAAAAGGCATGGCATTCATAAACTTTGATTTAATAGCACAAATTGGGTGGAGCTAAATTAGATGAAAAAGGAATTATATTTTATGTTTTTAAGCACAACAGAGTAAATTATCCCTTAAAAATATAAAACCTAATTGGTTATGTTTTTAAATAATATAACTTTGAGATATATAAAGATAAAAACTGCTGTAACAGATACCCTTTGGGTGTATTACAACTGAAAAACCGAATATATAAATGAGTTGTGCATAATTAGATTAAGAGCCTGTTTAAATTTAGTTGCCTAGAAATAAGGCTATTGATTAGCTAATTTGATTGCTTTTTCTGAGCTTGCGCAAACACCAATTTGAACAGCGTGTTTCAAGGTTATCCCAAAGCGGTGGATTGTAGAACGTTCAATATCATGGCTGATGTGGTCAAGGAGGCTCTGTAAGGATTATAAGATGAATACAGAGTCAAGCGAGGTATGGGTAATTATGGCTTCCATTGCCATGATGGTGAAAAAAATTTAAACAGGTCCTTAATCCTGATAATTAACCATATGAGTACTATTAAGTTGCTTCATATCTCCGATCTTCATATAAAAAATATGGATCAGGCTACCGTATTTAAAACTCAATTAATAATTGATTTAGAAGATGAGTTAAAGATTACTAAGGTTGATTATATTCTGATCTCAGGAGATATTGCAGACCATGCAACAATCGAAGAATATAACGCAGCATTACATTTACTCCAGGAGCTTACCGTAAAGTTTAATGTCGATAGAAATAACTTAATAATTGTACCAGGGAATCACGATCTTAACTGGTATATTTCAGAGAAATCGTATAATAGATACATCGCTAAATTTAATAAATTACAATTTAAAGAACTACGTCATATAGATGCTGGTGATATTGGGATTATTATTTGTGATGAAGACATTTATAAAGACAGATTTAAATATTTCAATGAAAATTTTTATAAATGTTTATGTAGTGATAACTACCCTTCAAGATACGATGAACAAGGTATTATGTACGTTTATCCAAAGGATAATTTACTGTTTTTAGGGTTGAACTCTGCTTGGCAAATCGATCACTATAATGTTAATCGGTCGGGTATTAAAATTGAAGCATTGGCAAGAGCATTGGATAAGTTTATTCCCGAATACCTTAATTATGTTAAAATTGCTGTAATTCATCATCCATTATTAGGAAATGAAAACATTTCAAATGATTTCTTAGAGCTACTTGCGGTTAAGGGGTTTCAACTTTTTTTCCATGGGCATATTCACAATACAAATCATAAATTTTATAAGTATGATGAGGATAGGCAAATTCACGTTATTAGCACTGGTGCATTTGGGGCTGCTTCGTATGATCAAGAATTAAAAGTGCCAATGCAGTACAATATATTAAGCTACGATACATCCGAACAAGTAATGAATATTGAAACTAGGAAAAAACAAAAACCCGAAGGCGCATGGTCTGCTTGTAATATTTATGGCACGAAAGGTAATTATAGCTCATCGTATGAAATAAATCTAAAGAAACATATCAAGGAAGAGAAAAACCATTCAATGATTTCGTTAAAAAGTATGGAAAAATTGATAGTTGTAAATGGAGGTAAATTTAGATTTATTGAGGGCGGTATTTTTTACATGGGTTCAGATGATTATTACGATCAAGAAAAACCAAGACATCAGGTCAAACTATTTCCTTATTTCATAGGAGTTTTCCCGATCACCAATAGAGAATTTGAGATTTTTACGAAGGAAACGAACTATATAACTTTTGCTGAGAATTTAGAGAGAGGATTATGCATGGTAGATGGCAAATCAGTTTCTGTATATGGTGCAAATTGGCAAAATCCTAAGGGTTCAGATTCAAATATTGATGATAGGGGAAATCATCCAGTAGTTCACGTAAACTGGTACGATGCTAAAGAGTATTGCAAATGGTTATCAATAAAAACAGGTCTAGATATTAATTTACCAACAGAAGCGCAATGGGAATATGCCGCAGCAGGAGTTCATAGCTATATATGGCCATTGGGGAATAGCATCAATTCTGAAAAAACGGCAAACTATGATAGTTCTGATACTTGTGACGTAGATAATTATGCTCCTAATGAATTTGGAATTTATGATATGTCGGGTAACGTTTATGAGTTTTGTTGTGACTACTTCTCAGATAGTTGGGTAAATGCTGGGCATAAAATAGATCATAACATTACATTGGATCCAATTGGGCCAAATTATGGAAATGATCGTGTATTAAAAGGAGGATCTTGGTTCGATACTCCAAAGCATTGTCGATGCGCGCATCGTATGGCTGGACAACCAGATATTAGCATGGATACCTGGGGTTTTCGTTGTAGTATCAATATAAATCATAAACTATTAGATATCCTAAAAGATAATAATTTTATATAGAAAAACTTATTTACTATGGATACTAGCCTTGAATATATGAAAATCAAGTTAATACCTGAAGCTGAAGTTAAATTTATTGACAAAATCCAGCTTTATGGTAATGATGGTTGGGAGCTGGAACTTGGTCCTGAAAAACTTGATTATAACGAGCACTCGTTGAGTTTCAGAAGAAGCAATGAACAACCTATTTGGGAGTATCGTATTTTCGATACCAAACCAATGCCTGATGGGTGGCTCGATCATCTTGCAAGCTGTGGTTGGAAAATACTATTTCCATCTTACTATAACTATGGTGGATATGAGAGTTGTATATTTAAACGAGAAGGTTGTTGGCGTGATACCGATGATGGGGATGTGATAAAACAGCTAGGCATTAACGGGTGGACCATAAATAAGCAATACCATTTTTATGAAATGAAACAAGTCGTTTCAAAAGTATTAGATGTTAAATGGATATATTCTGAAAAAGAGGGGTATAATATTGGCACTCATAGAGCGGTTAAAATATTCATTGAGAATGAACAAGAGTATTTTAAACGATATTAAATAATTAACGTCAGTTCGATGTAAGAAACAATTTAAGTGCTATGTTATCAGTATTTTACTTTGAGGGGAGAAATGGAACCGAGCTTGCGAGTTCGGCGTAGCCAATGATGCCTGCCTGCCGGTAGGCAGGGAAAAATGGAATATTGCCTGCCTGCATCGCTTTCGCATAGCTTCAGCGGAGCAAAGTCGGCAGACAGGGAAGAAAGAAGTTAGAAGAAACCCCATTATTGGCTTCGCCGAACTCGTAAACTCGGTTCCACTATTCCCTGCCTACCGGCAGGCAGGCATCATTCCAATACCATATGATAAACTTGTAACAAATTACAATTTAGAGTATTACTATCATTTCTTAAATCGAACTCACGTTAATTATCAATTCAATGAATATTCAAGTTATAACAACATGTAATTACCAAGGCGGTTCGGTACAGCATGCTCTAAATCTTGCAAAAGCAATTTCTAGCTTAAATATCCCTTCAAGATTCGTTGATCTTACTAGTCCAACTCCGCTATCAATTAAAAAATACTTACTGTCTGAAAAGATTGAATTATTAGAGAACTGCAATCAAATACCGAATGCCGATGTAAACATTATTGTAGATTTATATCCACTAGAATGTCGCAAAGCGGCACTAAATTTACTCGAAGGGAATTCAAAAGTTATTTTAGCTCCAACTGGTTATATCACTGAAAAACCGTTTCAAAGTTTACCAAGAAATCCTGATTGCATTTGGTTTGTTTCGTGGGATCAAGCAATAAAAAGCAGATATCTATGGGCTAACATGAGCAATATTAAGGTAATAAACTGCTGTGTTGATACAAATCGGTTCTTCCCGAAAAAAAAGAATTCTTTAGGGAAGCCATGGGTTTTATCAAGGCACAGCAGGGATGTACTTGAAAAATTCTCATATGAAACCATATCTATTTTTGATGAGATAGAAAACTCACATGATGTTATTTATAGGATGCTGGGGGCATTGGAAACCATTGATAAAATTGGAATACATAAAAACAGTAAGATTTTTGCTTACAATCAGGGGACTTTGGATACTATCAATTTTCTTCAAGAAAGTGATATTTGGCTATTTGCTCATGCTGATTATTGGGAAGAAACTGCTTGTATTGCAGCGTTGGAGGCTATGTCTTGTGGAATTCCAATAATTGCAAATAATGCAGGAGGAATGCGAGAATATGTATATCATGGAAAAACAGGCTTTCTGTGTAATAGCAAAGAGGAGTTTATTAGATATACAAACTTATTACTCGATACACCTTTTCTATATAATAGCATGGCAACGGAAGCAAGAAAGCATGTAGAGAAAAATTTTTCATTTGAAATATTAAAAAATCGAATAGCCCTAGAAATCTCAAACATAACAACACAAAAAAATTGCTGAAGACAGAAAATATATAAAATAAAAGGCTCTATTCTAAATATCGATTGATTTTATAGTACTTCGAGTGCCTTAAGTGCCTTGAGTTGTTGAAGAAATTATCGGAAGTCAATTTTAAAATTCAGTATGTGAATAAACCAGAAGTTCATCAAGCTATTACTTGTCACCTGCCACACTCTCATTAACTTTAGGCACTCTAAGTACTTAGCGCTATTAATGCTTGCTGAAGCTCATAATAATCATCCATTATTTAGAAAAGAGCCAAATAAAATCAAACTATGAGCGTGGTTTAAATCATTGAAAAATAGATTGCAAAACAATTTTTTTTGTATATTTAGAAATTAGAACGTAGGATAACGGAGTTGATGTATAACCCAAAGACATCAGGCATAAATATTTATGGGAAACGTATATAGACAATAAAATAACTAACAATTAATCATAACGTAAGCTATGAAAAGAAAGTACTGGTTAGTCATTGCTTCAGTTATTATGATACTGATAGGCGTTTTAAGAGGTATTGGAGGCATATCTTTATTTCAAAAAGGCAATCAATTGATAACAGATATTCCAATAATTGCAACTAACCCTCAGATTAGCCTGATTGCATTTGGTTTATTGTTGATTTGTGCATTATTCATTTTCGCAGCAATCAATTTAATTAGGAAAAACTCTAGGAGAAGTTGGATTTTTTGCTGGTTGGTTTTATTACTGTTCCTTTTAGGAGGATTATTGAATGGTTATATATTGTTTGGGCATCCAATCGATAAGGGGCAAATGATTAATTTCATTGCAGTTTTTATAGTTAGTATTTTCCTATATACAGGAAAAACAGCGCTAAAGGACACAAAATGAAATCTATTATGATACATAAATGCTTATTCTGAAAAAAATATCACCCGCAAACTATTCACTATCAGCATATTTTGGCATCATATAAGCTAATACTAGCACTTCTAAGCCCCATACTTAATTCGTATATCTCACAAGACTAGAGCCTTCAAATCTTAATAAATCTGAATAATTATTTACCTCTTGCTCCCTAATTCCTTCGGATCCAAAGCATCTCTTAGCCCATTGCCAAGAAGATTAAAAGCAAGCACCAAAAACATAATTGCCAAACCGGGGAGTAAAGCTAAATACGCTTTATCCATAATAATATAGCCATAATGATCCTTTATCATTGTACCCCACGATGGGATTGGTGGCTGAACGCCAATGCCCAAAAAGCTAAGACCCGCTTCGAGTAGAATCGCAGTAGCAAAATTCCCTGCCGAGATTATTATTACAGGACTTAAAAGATTTGGAACTATGTGTAGAAAAATTATTCTCATCTGGCTAAACCCAAGTACACGAGCCGCCTCAACGTATTCTTTTTCGCGAATGCTTAAAACCTGTCCTCGCACAACCCTAGCCACATCAACCCACATGGTTAGACCAACAGCAATGAATATCTGCCAAAATCCTTTCCCAATAACCATGGTAAGGGCAATCACCATAAGCAATGTAGGTACCGACCATACAACATTTACGAACCACATCACAAAGTCATCGAGCCAACCTCGGAAAAAACCTGCCATTGCACCCAGAAAGATTCCAATTATCAGCGATATAAACACAGCAATAAAGCCTACGGCAAGCGATACCCTTGCCCCAATAATCAAACGGCTAAACATATCGCGTCCAAAACGATCGGTGCCAAGAATAAAAAGCCTATTCTTAACCTGTTTGGCAACAATTTCTTTTCGAAGATCACCTATACAAGCTTTGATAAAATAATTGTCAGAAGTTGTAAATTGTAACGAGTCCCTTACCGCTACTATCTTTTCGTTATGAGCGATTGGGTAAACGACCCTAGCAATATTGAACTCATTAAAAATGGATTCGAACTTATCGGCATCGTTAAACTCCTCAACAATAATTTTATCGCCTTCGAATCGCCAACTATTGACAGGTATTTCACGAAAATCCATTTCCTGACCAGAAAACATTCTTTCAAAGAATGAGTGCTTCTTGACCATATCGGTTTTTCGGATCAGAATCATTGAAACCTTAATACCCGGTTTACGTGTAGCCAGCTCTAAATGCTGCTGATTTGCATAAGGAGTCGAATCAGGAATAATTAGATACCCTAAAGTTGCAAGTAATGCACAAATACCGATAAAGATAAGCGCAGTAACCGAAAGCCAATCGCTAAAAAGTCTTCGAATGGCAATTTGCCAAGGGGAACCCTCTCGTATATTTTTCTGATTCAATTTATTGCTCGTCCTTTCCAATTCCCTTTCACAATTATTCCTGCAAAAAATGAGTAAACAACATAAAATGGATACACAATTTGTAAAGGTAGAAAAATCCTCAACAGCTTATCCTGAGCAGTAAATTTAAGATATCTATTAATTAACTGATAATCGACAAACGATTTTATAGCCAATAGAATAAGGAAATAAAATAGATATGTAATATCAATAAATATTGCAAATAGGAGCATTACAAGTATCAGATTAAAAATTAGCACAACAAATCCAACAAAGATTGTATCAAAATCGTTATAGTAAATTGATTTCGTAGCCCATCTTTTTCGCTGCTTCAAAGCCTTTGATATTGTTGGTTCGGTTGATGTCTGAACAATAGATCTGTTATCATTCATAAATTCAATCCTACAATCTTTTAGCCTTTTAGCCCGATGAAGTAAAAACATATCATCACCTGATGAAATAGCTGATTTCAATGATTCAGCATCAACTTTTAGCAAATCGTTTCGGAATGCAAGATTTGCTGAGCTTGCCAAAATTGGATGACCAATCCCACATGAACCTGCTTCTGAAGCCATCAGACTTGAATATTCGAGCGATTGTAATTTACTTGCAAAACTATTTATTGGACTCATTGTAACAGCACCGATAATAAAAGCAGAACCGTTTGCAGCGATATTAGAAATTGATTCAAGCCAAAATTTTGTTGGAATACAATCAGCATCGGTGAATACAATCAATGGATTTGATGCCAAGCTAATTCCGTTGGTCAATGCAGCCTTCTTGCCAATAGAATCTACAGGGGATTCAATCACTTTTAAATTTTGAAACTTAGCGATAAAACTATTAGCAACGGATAACGATTTATCTGAGGAATGATCATCAACCAAAATAACTTCAAAATAATCTGAAGAAAGCGTTTGATTTGCCAATGCACTAAGTAAAACAGGAAGATTTGCCTCCTCGTCCTTAAATGCAACGATGATACTTAGCTTTACAGCCTCGATGGCAGGTTCATTATTTTTACTCAAAACCCTATTCAATCCTACAAAAAATGCCAGAATTAAACTCACATAAATGACTGCCATAAAAATAACCATGGTTTCTACTATCATGCTTTATGAGTTTCGAAAAATATTTTAATCCCATTACAGGCTGCAATAACTTCCGTTTGTGGTCGAGCAATATTAAACCGAATCCATTCTTTTTTATCACCGCTGAAATGCTCACCAGGGATAACAGCAACCATCTGCTCCTCGTAAAGTCTCGATGCAAAATCAAAACCATCAGCCCAACCGTCAGGCAGTTTCGCCCAAACAAAGCAACCACCCTGTATTGGAGGAATAGAAAAACCAATAACGGTAAGCGTTTCGACTAGAATACCAAAAGATTTTTTAACATTCTCACGAAAAAAATGGGTAAACTCATCGGCATAATCACTTTTCTCAAGATAACCCACTAGCGCATGCTGAAGTAATGACGGTGCACAAAGCCCAATATAATCGTGAATGGATTTAATCCCCTCCATATGACTTTCGTGGGCTATTAAATATCCTATTCGCCATCCTGTTATGCAAAGCATCTTCGAAAAGCTATTTACGATAAAGAGGTTTGGCGAAAGCTTATCAATGGGAATATAGGGTGGCTCGTTGAAATACAACTGCTCATAAACGGCATCGAATACTATATAAAAATCCAAAGTAATGGAAAGCCTTATCAGCTCATCAATTTCATGTCTGCTCCAAATTTTTCCATAAGGATTTCCGGGAGAACTTATGAATACGAGTTTGACCTTATGCTTCTTGATAGCGTTTGAAAGCATATCAGAATCAAAGGAATAGTTAGAATCTAAAGGAAAATGGATAAAATCCTGTCCGAATATCCTTGGTAGCTGAAGATAGCTCTCATAGGCAGGCTCAAAGGAAAGAACAGCAAAATCGCCATTCAACTTTTTATTGATATAAGTATAAATCAACGAAAGCGACTCGGTTGCACCTTGCACTATTAGAATATTCTCAATAGACAAATTATACTTATCGGCAATCAGCTGGAGGAGCTGAAAATTACCCATTCCCGGAGCGTACTGATGCACCTTTAAGTTAGCAGAATCCTTTAATGATTCGATCAGGTCAACAGGAGGATCGAAGCCAGGAATTCCTTGAGCAAGGTTAATTCCGCCGTGCTGCTTTACCATGTTGCTAAAATAGCTGATATATGAACCTTTTGGCTTTTGATAAGCACTCATCGTATTATAAATTTAACTTGTCCCTTTTCGTTTTTTTCATTTCTCACCTCTCTTTTCTCACTTCCTCCAAGGAAACCATGCCGCAATAAGAGCAGGTATAGCAAGGTTGAGAACCCAAAGGAATAGAGATGCTGCTGTAACACCAACTGCATTATCGGATATCATACTTGCAAACCAAATGGCAAAGCCTGCTTTTACACCCACTTCGCTGGCAGAAAAAGTTGGGATAAAACTACTGAACAGATAGGTTAATCCTACCACAGCATATAAATCAGCTAGGCTTGCGCTAACACCAAAAAGTTTAAGAAGGATAACATACTGAGTTGAGAAAACGATATACCGAAGAATACTAATTATTTGTACTATAAAAAAAGTTGATGCGCTGAAGTCGATTATCAGTTTCTCTCCGTGCAGAATTCTTTTCACCCAGCCAAATTTCTCAAACCATTGAGCAATCCAATGAACCTTAACAATTCCCATTATCATCAACGAAACCCAGCAAAGTATAGTAAAGAAAACAAACCATAATGGTACACCTGATGGCAAAACAGCATAATCATTAACAACCAACCACCAGAATATACTAAACAAACCAAAAAGAATGGTTGCAACCTGTTGAGTAAAACTACACCAAACGGCTACAAAACCTGCTTTACCTCTTACCTCGGAATCAATTAACGCTAATCTTCCAATAGGCTCGCCAATGCGATTAGGCGTTAGCTGACCAGCAACTACTCCATACCAAACCGATCGCCAGCTCTTCCAAAATGATATACTTACATATTCCGAAAGGGCAAATCGCCATTTGTAAGCCTCCAACGCCCATACCAAGGGCATCAGCATTATCGCAAATCCAAACCAAAATAAATTTTGAGATGAAAGTGAAATCGAAAGGTTTGTAAAAATATTGAGGAGTCCCACCCAACCAATCTTGAGTGCAATAAAAGAGTACGCTGCCAATGCAATAATCAGCCTCACTCCTATTTTATATGCTCTTTGCAACGATTAAAATTTTGATTGCTAAGATAGATAATTATCGTTGATGGTTAGATAAAAGGTTTTGAGTTCTGTCTTTTGAATTAAATAGAACGTAGATGACACCATAAAAACAGATGTACACAGGCAGCAAAAACGCTCTGCGCGCTCAGCGTCTCTGCGGTGAATATTTCTGGGTTTTGATTTTTGAAATTTGTCTTTTGATTTTTGTCTTTTGTCTTTAAGCCCATTTGCTTCCCTCCCATAAAAGCTACACCTTTGTATCAAACTAAGTTCAATGCCAGAAGTAAGACCAAAGAAGCAACTCGGACAGCATTTTCTAAAAGATAAAAAGGTTGCATCGAGAATAGTTGAGAGTTTAAAAGCCGACAAATCGGACTATATCATTGAGGTTGGTCCAGGAATGGGGGTTTTAACCGTTGAACTCCTTGCAAAATATGGCAATAAGTTTTTTGCTGCTGAAGTTGATTTTGAATCGGTCGATTACTTAAATAGAATACTTCCTGAGTTAACCCCAAACCTAATCCGGGGCGATTTTCTTGAGCTAAATCTTCAGGATCAATTCAAAGGAAATTTGGCGATAATTGGGAACTTTCCTTACAATATCTCATCACAAATATTTTTCAAAGTGCTTGAGAATAGGCAAATGGTAAACGAGGTGGTTTGCATGATTCAAAAGGAAGTGGCTCAGCGTATAAGCGAAAAACCGGGGACAAAAACGTATGGTATTCTAAGCGTATTTCTTCAAGCATATTTCGATATTAAATACCTTTTTACTGTAAACGAGGGTGTTTTCATTCCTCCTCCAAAGGTTAAATCAGCAGTAATAAGGCTAGAGCGAAACGCTACAACAAAGCTTAACTGCAACGAAGAGCTATTCTTTAAGGTAGTTAAGGCAGGGTTTAACCAGCGCCGAAAAACGTTACGGAACTCAATCCGCTCAGTCTTTCCAAACGTTGAACTTTCGCAAAAATATTCAGAGAAACGCCCCGAACGCCTTAGCGTTGATGAATTTGTAGATTTAACCAATGAGGTTGAAAGACTGATCCGCCTGAACAAATCAAATCAGCAATAAATATCGTTTATACTAGTGTTGGGCGTAATGCTAAGGATAGTGCAAGGCCGAAACATATTTTGAGTAAAGAGAAGAAAAAATATAAATTTCTTTTATAAATAACTAAACATATTATTATTATGAAATTAAATAATGTAAGATTATTAGTTAATGATTTTGATAGTTGTTTCAGATTTTATTCTGAGAAAGTTGGACTAGCAGTGACATGGGGGAAACTGGGTGGTGATTATGCTAGTTTTGACATTGGAATAGACTCGAATAAAATGGGCTTATCAATATTTAAAACTGATTTAATGGCAACCGCTATAGGTAACTTTGATAAACAATTACCTCTCAATTGTAGAGAAAAAATTGTAATTGTCATTCAAGTAGATAATGTAGATGGTATTTATAAAAAACTCACAGACAATGGTATTGATTTTATAAATAAACCTATTGATATTGCAGGATGGGGTTCCAGAGTAGCTCACTTTAAAGACCCAGAGGATAATTTAATTGAGATTTATTCCGAATTATCAAAAGATAATTGGAGTAATGATTTGATTGAAGAATCGAAAGATTATGATACTAATTGAAGCACATACGCCCAACACATGGTATAGTGCATGCGGGTTTCAGCGGTTTGCGAAGGTTTGTAGTTCGTAAGAAAAGTCGGTGTAAACTGATAAGTTTTCGCTTCGTAATCCCGCACGACACCATACCATCAAACGTTATGGGCAACGGTCGATGAAACCACGAAAGATTAAGATCCTCGACAGGCAGGCGATGACCTTGAAACAATTTTTTTCTGACGTTCATAAACCATCGACAAACGTTTTCCTGCCCGAACCGCCACGTGGGATAGACAATCAGCAACGGATAGAACCTGATTTCTAGACGAGCTAAAAGCCGAACGGACAGAAAGACCGACCCACCATTCGGACGCATTTTTGACTCCTAGAAAACCTTGAAAATTCAACGAAAAGAAATTCCCGAAAACCGCTCCCAAAAAATTGTTATCGGGTGAACCCGCAGCGGTCGAAAATATTATGGTTTTTAGCAAGGTGTATAGAATTTGAATGTCCATGAAACCGAGAGAAACCCTTTCCCGACCTGAGAAGAGACATTC